>CAYOMP010000006.1:0-38026 GCA_964405075.1 uncultured Lachnospiraceae bacterium | reverse complement strand
GAATGTGTATTCATAATTCCACCTGCTACTTTAATTAATTTTCCAATATGCCCGGTAATAAGCATTTTTTTATATCCAAGCTCTACTGCCATATCAATAGTATCCCCTATGAAATTACTACATTTCACACTCCTATCCAAATCATAGCCATAAGTCTTCTTCATAAAATCAAGACCATAATTTCCCGGTGAAACTGCAACATAATTAAATCCTTGTACCCTTCTTTGTTTCAATTCTATCTTAATGGTGTCCAAAATCGCCTGATTACTCATTGGCTCCACAATTCCACTTGTTCCCAATATAGAAATTCCACCTACAATTCCAAGTCTTGGATTAAAAGTATTTTCTGCTATTTTCTCCCCATCCGGGACAAATATTTCAACCCTTAGACTTCCCTTATAATCTGTAAGTTGACAAACCATACTTACTTCCTTTTCTATCATTCTTCTTGGAACATTATTAATCGCCGCATTTCCTATTGGCTGTTCAAGTCCGGGCTTTGTAACTCTACCTACTCCAATACCACCGTCTATTTCTATTTTTTGTTCTGTACTGTCCCCATAAGAAACCTTTGCATAGATTAAAGCTCCCGTTGTAATATCAGGATCATCTCCTCCATCCTTTTTTACTGCACAACTTACATTTTCTTCTGAACGATTAATATCAACAAGCTGTGCGGTATAAGGAATTCCCTTTGGCGTTTCTATAGTAATTTCTGTTTTATTTCTTCCTGTCAAAAGCATATATGCTGCCGCTTTTGCCGCCGCTACCGCACAACTTCCTGTTGTAAATCCATATCTCATAAAAACCTCGCTCTATCTTGTTAATTCATACAAAAAAGCATTACATATGGCGGCTGCCACGTTGCTTCCACCTTTTCTGCCGCGATTTACAATGTGTGGAATATCTGTTTCCATAATTAACTCTTTTGCAACCTCCACATTTACAAAACCAACCGGAACACCTATTATAAATGCCGGACGCCAATCACCAGCCTTCATCATTTCGTAGAGCTGTATCAATGCAGTAGGTGCATTTCCCACAGCAAAAATAACAGGTTTTTCAATATTCTTTGCCTTTTCCATACTGACGACAGCTCTTGTTACTCCTCGCTCCTTAGCTAACTTTGCTACATCTTCATCTGCCATAAAGCAATGGGCCTGCCCTCCAAGCTTTTCCAAAGCCTTCTTATTAATCCCTGACAATGCCATATTGGTATCTGTTACAATATCTGCTCCATTTAAAAGAATTTCCTTTCCAATAGAGACAGCATTTTTTGAATATACAATAGTGTCTGCATAGTCAAAATCTGCACTGGTATGTATAACTCTCTTTGTAATCATTGCTTCTTCCTTTGGAAGTGATATACCTCTTTTTATAAGCTCTTCTGAAATAATTTCAAAGCTTCTCTTTTCAATCTCTTCTGGGCGTAAACGCTCTATTTTATCTATTCTTCCCAATGTATTTCTCCAATCGCCTTTAATAAAACCTCATTTTCTTTTCTTGTTTTCACAGCAATTCTATAGAACCCTTTTGATAACCCTTTAAAATTATCACAATTTCGAATAAGTATCCCCTCCTCCAACAATCGTTCATATAGAGGGTGTTCACTATATATTAAAAGAAAATTTGCATTTCCCGGATATACCTTAATCTTCATTTTTTTCAAACCATCCTCTAAAAAGAATCGTTCCTTCTTAATATAGTCAACTGTTTTCTTCACAAACTCTGTCTGTGTGGCACATTCACAGCCTGCTGCCTGGGCAAAACTTGAAATATTCCACTCTGGTAATTGTTTTCCAATTTTCTCCAACAATGATTGATTACTACAAATCAAATACCCCAAACGTACTCCGGGAATTGCGAATATCTTAGTAAAAGCTCTAACAAGTATCAGATTTGGAAACTTCTTTGTTTCCTCTAAAACAGACATTTTCTTATCACAAAACTCAACAAAGCACTCATCTAACACCACATAAATACCTTTTTCTCTACAATGGCATAGTAACCGCTTTAAATATTCCCGGTTTATTAAATTCCCGGTAGGATTATTGGGATTTGCAAGAAAAAATAAATCAATATCCTCTGTCAGGGACAAAAAAAGGTTATCCTCTAGATTAAAACCATTCTCCTCTTTTGTTTCATAATAAATTACCTCGCCATCTATTGCTTTTAAGGCGTATTCATATCCATAAAAGGATGGCACCACAATCATGGTTTTTCTCGGATTAATTCCATGAATTATCCCCATAAAAAGCTCAGATGCACCATTTCCAAAAATTAGGTTTTCTTTTGGTACATTAACCATTTCGCTAACTGCCATTTTTAATTTTTCTGCGGATATATCCGGATATCTGCTACTATCTGTTACTGCCTTATGTAAAGCTGCCTCTACTGTCTTTGGCATACCAAGAGGATTCACATTAATAGAAAAATCTATTTCCACATGATTTCTGTATATATCTCCGCCATGAATCTTTTCCATTCTAATCAAACCTTCCTGTTCAAAAAATATATCAGGCACATAATAAACAGACACATTATTTCACTCAGCCATACTGTCATATACATTAATCTGTTCACCCGTCTTATATCTTCGTATTCCATTTTGCGAACTTCATCTCCAATATAAGGTTTCTCTACTATCTTGCCAAAATAACTGGCGTTTCCTGCAAGCTTAATCCCCAATGCCCCCGCACATACTGATTCTGTCTGGGCAGAATTAGGACTTGCATGTTTTAATCTATCTCTCTTATATATGTAAAATGCTCTTTTTCCAGAAAAACACTTTCCACCAAAAAAAGCTGCCACTATCATCAAATATGCACTTATTCTTGCCGGTAAAAAATTTACCAAATCATCCAGTCTGGCAGCAGTTCTCCCAAAATGCAAATATTTATCATTCTTATAACCAACCATAGAATCCATTGTATTTATAGCCTTATATAAAAATCCCAATACCGGACCTCCAAGTGCAGTATACAGCATAGGTGCAATCACTCCGTCCGAGGTGTTTTCAGCCACAGTTTCTATGGCAGCCTTTGTCACACCCTCTTCGTCCAAACACTCTGTATCTCTGCCCACAATCATTGAAACATTTTTTCTCGCTTCAGATATTGTTTGGTTTTTAAGACTGTAATAAACCTTCATACTCTCATCCTTCAGACACTTCATTGCCAGAATCTGATAAGTCATGACTGTTTCTACTGCTATTCCCACATAAATATTTATCTTATAAGCCAAAAGCAAAAAAGTAACAGTTACCGTCAATGTACTACACAGCACAATAATTACCATCCATACTCCGCTTTTAATCTCTTTTTTCACATTTCTTTCTTTTTTATCTCCTAATAAGCCTTTTTCTACTTTTGCAATTAACCATCCCATCAAACGAATAGGATGTGGCAACCAATATGGATCGCCTAAAAGCAAATCCATTATAAATCCTAAGAAAAACGCAGTTATATGGTATTTCATATTAATAATTTCTCCTGTTATATTTTTCTTAACTTGGTAATCTTTGGAACATCTTCCCAACTTTCTAACGTACAAACATAACCTTTTCCATTTGCAACTTGATATTCAAAATAATCTCCCCCACAATATTTGCTTAATAAAGACATAATTGTACCACCATGCACAATCAAACCAAGGGTTATGGATTCCTCCATATTATTAATTTGCATAAGTTCCTTTATCATCCTTCTAAATCCCATTTCGCAACGCAAAATGAACTCTTCTCTACTCTCCCCCTCGGGAAAGGGAAGCGTACCGCCACTATCAATCCATGCCTGATACAATACATCACCTTGTAATTCCTTATAATTCTTTCCTTCGAATACTCCAAAGTCCATCTCTGTCCATTCCTCAATTGGAATAATTGATAAATCCGGATAAAGAATTTCGGCAGTTTGAATACATCTTCTCATAGGACTGGTAAACAAATAGTCAACAGGAGGATAATACTGTAATTTATCATACTCTAACAACTCATTTACTCCTTCATCTGAAAGTGATTCCTCAGTTTTCCCTAAATATCTGTGTTCCTTATTGGACTTAGTTGCTCCATGCCTGATTAAGACTAGTGTTATTTGATTTTTTGACCAATTCCGCATATCACTCGCTCCACTTCTTCTGCTTTGGATGCAAGCTCCACGAGTATTCTCCCTGTTCTTTCTCTATACTCCCGTTCAAATGCATCTATAGGCACAATTCCATTCCCCACTTCATCACTGATAATTACACAATCCGGATAATTTTGAAGAAATTGTCGGATTTCCTCCTCTGGACATCCACCATTTTCAAGCCTTGTCTTTATCCAATTGTTAAACCGATTAATAATCACTATTTCACATTGTTCATTAATATTTTCAGGTATTTCACCATTCCATATCTTACTTATTTCTACATTATATTTTTGAAGCACATAGTTTAATTTTCCCTGTGCATACCCACCGACAACCAATTTCATCCTATTGCCTCCTTTACACGAGAATATTTATTATTGCAGTTACAACCAGAATAGTGCATTCACAATTCAGAACAAAATATCCCGCCGTATCTCCTGTGATTCCCCCAAGTTCCTTTTTAGTTTTATAATAGTAGTATGCAAATACTAAAAATGCGGATGACACCACCATAACTCCTGCATAAACAAACTGTAAAACTATAAAACAAATGCAAACTGCACCTTGTAAATACAATAACCATTTCACAATATTTTTCTGAGAATTGTTTGCAAAAAGATAAAGCATTCCTTCCTTCTTAGCAGTTGGAAAAGAAACAACACTAATACCACTAAGGCAACGTGACAAGAAAAAACCACTACACACTATTCTTAACAACCTGTCATCTGCAATCTCAGAAAAAGCCCCCATATATATAAGCCCATAAATAGCAAACATAATGACAGCAAATGCACCAATATGTGAATCTTTTAAAATTTCTAATTTTTTGTCTCTCGGCTGATAAGAATGCAATGCATCCATGGTATCCATAAATCCATCTACGTGAAAGCCCCCTGTAATAATAAGGGGAATCGCCACTCCAACCAGATTATGACACACATCGCCAATGTCAAACATTTTGCAAAAATATCCCCATAAATAGACACATCCACCAATTACTGCCCCAATCCATGGAAAAAAGCACAACATATATTTCATATCCTCTTCTTTCCACTCAAATTGGGGAACCGGAATCTTAGAATATATTGAGAATGCCATTACTAACGATTTTAAAATATGCATTTAGTTTCCTTTCCTCTCTAAATCAATTTGTTTGCCCTTAACTACTATTGGAATTCCAACAACTACTTCCACCACCTCATCAGCCATAACTGCAAGTTCTTCATTAATCCTTCCCATTGCTTTCATATATTCCATTGTGGTATTGTCATAAATCTTTCCATCCTCAAAAACATTATTACTCACAATTACGAAATGTGTCAGTTCCTTCTTTAGCGCTGATATTCCATTTATAACTTCTTCTATTACTTCCTCTTTTGTTTTTAATTCTTCTCCTGAAAACATTTCATTTGCAATGAGGTTAGACATACACTCTAACAATGCTGTCTTTTCACCTGTTTTCATCTTTTTTACTGCATTCCAAATAGAAATCGGTTGCTCTATCGTAATGAATCCTTTGTCTTTTCTAAGAATTCTGTGTCTATTGATTTTTTCCTGACTTTCACCATCAAAAGCCTGCATTGTTGCAATATAATATTTTGTTTTTCCTTCTGAAAGTAATGCAATATGTTCTTCCGCATATGCAGATTTCCCACTTTTGCTTCCTCCAATAATTAACGTCATCATCTTTGATTATCAATTTAGCCTTTCATACTTTTCTATCTTAATGTCCGAAAAAGTTGTTCTATCCTGATATACACTAAGAGCCATATCTAGCAGGGCTAACATCATAACTGCGCCTGTTCCCTCTCCTAATGCCATTCTTCCATCAATAACAGGCTCTAATCCTAATTCATTCGCAAGCTTCTCCATTGCCGGCTCCTTTCCCTTATGAGATGGAATCAAATATGCCTTTGTATTTGGCACAATTCTTTCCGCTAATAGAGCTGCAACCATACTGATTACACCATCCAACACAATTGGAATATGATAAATCCCACCACCAATGCATACTCCTGTAAGTCCGGCAATATCCAATCCTCCAACAGTTTCTAGTATCTCCAATGTCTCCTTTCTATTTAGTTCATACTTCTTTATAGCTTCCTTAATAACCTTCTGCTTATGAAGTAGCTTATCATCGCTAAGTCCAGCCCCTTTTCCTGTAACTTTCTCTACTTCACATCCTAATAATGCTGCCGCAATGGCACTACTGGTTGTTGTATTTCCAATTCCCATTTCACCTGTAGCAAGGATTTTGTAACCTTTTTCTTTACACTCCGATACCATTTCTATTCCTGTGAAAATCCCACGAACCACTTCTTCTTCTGTCATTGCAGGCTCTTTTCTAAAATTTCTGGTTCCACAACGAATTTTCTTATCTATTACCCCCGATATTTTCTCTTTACAATTAATACCTATATCTACGGGAATGGTATCAGCTCCAATAAATTCTGCCATTTTTCCTACAGAAGACTTCTTTACAGCCATATTCTTTGCAACTGCTAATGTAACTTCCTGACCTGACTGACTGATACCTTCTTCAACAATTCCATTGTCAGCGCACATAATAATAATAGCTTTCTTAGAAATATCTATCTTTTCTGTTCCCAAAATAGCTCCAATCTGTGCTGTTAATGTTTCAAACCTTCCCATTCCATCAATTGGTTTTGCCACATTGTCCCAATTATCAATAACCCTTTGGTAGATTGCTTTATCCGGGACTTCCACATTCAGTTTCTTTATTTCTTCTTTAGTAAATCTATTCCAAATGGACTTCTTTAAGCATTCCATATATTTCCTCCATATTAAGATACTCTCGCAAAGTATCTGCCAATTTATCGTATTGCTTTTCTTTAAACTTTTGATAATCTTCAAAAGCTCCTTTTTTTATGGTGATTCCTTTTTTTTCTGCCAACGTTTGTACAATTGCTGTGGCAATTTCACCTTTATCAAAAATTCCGTGTACATAAGTTCCATATATACTCTTATTCCCATCGTATATAATTACCCTGCTGTCTTTTCTATTTTCTCTAATTACTTTTCCATTCTCTATCAAATATGTTTGTCCCATATGTATTTCATATCCCACATAATCTAACCTTGAGATAGTTGAAAACACTCCCTCTAAGCTATGTAATCTTCCCTTTACCTGCCGACGTACTTTGTCCTTCTTTAATTCCGTCACAACAGGAAGCAACTCCATTCCTCTTAAGGTTCCTCCATCTTCTACCCCTTCAAAATCATTAATCCATTCTCCAAGCATTTGATATCCACCACAAATACCAAAAATCGGTATTTCTTCTGACTTAACCTTTATTGCAGCCTCCAATCCATTCTGACGCATCCACTTTAAATCACCCATTGTATTCTTACTTCCCGGTAAAACTATCATATCAGGATGATGTAACTCCGCTACAGAAGTAACATATCTTACTGATACTTCTTTCATCTGTTCAAAGACGTTAAAATCTGTAAAATTAGATATTCTTGGATAACGAATCACCGCAATATCAATACACTTCTCTACTTTTTTATCAAAACGCTGTGTAAGACTATCTTCATCCTCCAATGATATTTCCATGTATGGAATAACACCTTTAACCGGTACCTGTCCTTTTTCTTCCAGCATTGTAATACCAGTATCAAGTATAGTCTTATCTCCTCTGAATTTATTGATGATTAAACCTTTTACTCTTTCCTTTTCTTTCTCTGTTAGTAACATCAATGTTCCCAAAAGCTGTGCAAATACACCCCCTCTGTCTATATCGCCTACTAATAACACCGGAGCGTCCACAATTTCTGCCAAACCCATATTAACAATATCGTTATCACGCAAATTAATTTCTGCCGGACTTCCTGCCCCTTCTATTACAATAATATCTGCATAATCTTCCAGTTTTTGAAAGGCCTTTTTTATATGGGGGATAAGCTGCCTTTTATAAACAAAATACTCTTTTGCACTCATATTTCCCATCACTTTACCATTTACAATAACTTGAGAACCAGTATGATTAGTTGGCTTTAATAAAATGGGATTCATACATACCATAGGCTTTATGCCAGCCGCTTCTGCCTGCATAACCTGTGCCCTTCCCATTTCAAGTCCTTCCTCTGTAATAAAGGAATTCAGTGCCATATTCTGTGATTTAAACGGAGCCACTCTGTATCCGTCTTGTTTCATTATTCTACACAGTCCTGCCACAAGAAAACTCTTTCCTGCATTAGACATTGTTCCTTGAATCATAATAACCTTTGACATATATAAACCATGCCTTCCTATGGCTTTTCGCCATTATCCTATTACTGCTTTTCCATCTCCACAATTTTACCTGCCGCCCTTGCATAAGTTAGCAGTTCCTGATTAGCTTGTTCAAAAGTTCCAAACTCTTCCTTGCAACAGATTACTTTCTTACAGCAATCTACCTTTGCTTTTGCTTCTTCTAATAATTTTTCCTTTATAGGTTCAAAACCCTCTGCTTTTATCACATCTGTAGCTAAGGCTCGCGCCACAGGATAATCCAAATCGTTTTCAAAAATTATACCTGTTATAAATGATGTTCCCTGCCGTTGTAGTCTTCGGTAAACACTTCTTCCAGTCCCACCACCGGCTATTACAAATACTTCAGCTTTTCCTACAGCTGCCTCTAATTCTATACCGCTGTTCTCCTCATCAAAACATCCTGTCTCAATGCCAAAAAGTGACTTAATATAACCTGGCTTAAAAATATCTTCTGGTTTACCGAACCGTTCTACATATTCACCGTTCACACAAAGAATTCTATCAGAAACCCTCTGTGCCAGTTCCAATTCGTGAAGGGACATTATTACTGTCAGTCCTTTTTTCCTCGTTAGTTCCTGTAATACAGATAAAAACTCCAACTTGTATTTCACATCCAGAAATGAAGTGGGTTCATCTAAAATTATAATCTCCGGCTCCTGACAAATTGCTCTTGCAAGCATAACCCTTTGTCTTTGTCCATCACTAACCTTTTTAAAGTCCTGATTTCTTATTTCTGTAACATTAACCAGTTTTATCGCTTCTTCTACAGCATCATAATCATCCTTTGATAAAATGCCAAAATATCCTGTATAAGGATATCTTCCTGTAATTACAACATCCTCGCAGCTCATCAATTCCGTTTTTAGTTTTTCAGTAAAAACTACTGCCATTTTCTTTGAAAGCTCTGTACCTGGTATTTGAGCTAATTCCTTCCTGTCAATATATACTACTCCATCAATTAACTTAAGTTGCTTTGCAATTGTTTTCAATATAGTAGACTTTCCTGCACCGTTAGGTCCTATCAACGTTAGGATTTCACCTCTATTTAATTCAATTTCTATATCACGGATTAGTGTCTGTCCCTGATAACCAACACTCATCTGCTTAGTTTTGAAATAATATCCCATTACATTGCTCTCTCCTTTTTTTGCTTTGCCATAACCCATAAAACCACCGGTGCCCCAAAGATTGCTGTAACGGTGCTAATACTCAGCTCTGTAGGTGCTAATAAATTTCTTGCAAGCAAATCGCAAAACAGACAAAAAACGCTTCCTCCCAGAAAACAGGCGGGTATCATCCAGATTGGCTGTGCTGTTTTAAGAAGTTTTTTCACTAAATGCGGTGTTGCAATTCCAACAAAAGAGATAGGTCCGGCAAAAGCTACAATACAAGCAGACAAAACACTGGATAAAATCACAATCCCCACTCGTAAAAGCTGAATATTTACTCCCATATTCTGTGCGTACAATTCTCCAAGCTGGTATGCCCCAAGAGGTTTTGACAACAAAAAAACTGCCACGAAAGTTATGGCAACTACAAACGCCATAACTTTTACATTTTCCCATGTAATTCCAGAAAAACTACCTTGTGACCAGTTATGTAGATTCACTATATCTGCATCATTTGCAAAGGTTACAACAAGTTCTGTAATTGCCGAACAAATATAGCCAATCATAACTCCACTTATTACCAGCATTGACATCCCTTTTATTCTTCGTGACAATAACAGCACAAATCCCATAGATAACATTGCTCCAATGAATGCTGCAAAAATCATATCCCCTGAAGTAACATTTACTGCCCTTCCTATCAGGAATACCATCACAAGTGCCACCACCATTTTGGCACCAGAAGAAATTCCCAAAACAAAAGGTCCTGCAATTGGATTATGAAAAAAGGTCTGTAAAAGATAACCGGCAAGTGCCAATGCTCCTCCAAGTATCATAACTGCCAGAGTTCTTGGTAATCTAATATCCCATAGGATTCTTGCTACTGTCTCATTATCTTTTCTGTCTATCAACGTTTTAATAATGTCACTCAATGCAATGTTTACACTCCCAATGCAGATATTTAGAACAAAAAAACTAGCAACACCAATACTAAGCAAAATAAAGGCTAGAATATATCTGTATCTTCTGCTTTTTTTCATATTAACCACAATACCTTTCTTTTATTCTAAAGGAAAAAGATAGCACATATTGTATTCTTCCTTTTCCAAAAGCATAGCGTGAATATCTTCCATTAAGTAGCCTATTGATAGAGACTGTTGGTACATATCATTTGTTGTACACCAAACGTTACCTTCCTTTACTGCTTTAAAATCTTTCAGTAACTCACATTTTTCCAAAAGTTCCTCTATACTAGAAACCCCACCATCAATGGAACTGTTATAGATTAGGAAATCCGCTTCCTTTGCACCGTTATAAAACTCCTCCACCTGCATATTCATAGTAGATTTTTTTGTTTCTGGATCTCCTAGATTTTCAAAAATATATTTTCCACCTGCAAGTTCTATCATCTTTGGTATGTAATCCGATGATTGTCGCACCTGAATTAATCCATTTGAGGTAATAAAGAAAAAAGCGACTGTCTTACCTGTTTTTTCATCTGCTGTTACGTTGTTTTGAATGGTCACCTGCTCCTCAAATATCCTCTGGGCTTCCTCTTCCTTGCCAAGCAACGCTCCAAAAAACTTAATCCACTCCACTCTTCCCAATGGATATGTCTCATAGCTTGAATACTCAATTATAACCGGTATCCCAAAATCATCCAATTTTTCCGCCACCTCTGGAGAATGAGATATCATTTTGTTTTCGATTGCAAGGGTACATCCTTTAGAAACAAGTAATTCATAGTCTGGCTTATTATATTTACCAGCATAGATAATATCTCCATTTGCCATAGCAGCCTTAGCATCCTCGATATACCAGTTTTCTTCCTTTTGACCAGAAAACGTGATAGCCTCCATCCCATCTAACGCACTAAACATATCCATAACAGCAGTTGCCACCAAATAAATATCTTTCATAGGTCGCTTTAACACTACAATATCTTCATCTAAGCTTTTCGGAATCTCTTTTCCTTCGGGTACAATCAGAAATCTCTCTTCATCCATTGTTGTTGTCAACATGGTATAGCCGCCCTCATAATAGTCTACTGTAAAGTTTTCGGCATACTGTAGTTCCATACTTTTTTCATAAACAAGACCAGACTCTGTCTGACCATCCTCGTCAGGCATATATATGTTTTCAATGTCTTCTTTAGAAATGGCAGCATAATTGGAAGAAGGACTGCCACAGCCTAACAGCCCCAACAGTCCTATTAAAGACATACCTATTGTAATTATTGTCTTTTTTCTTCTCATTTTTTAATACCTCTTATTCTACCGGTTTCATAGTATTAGAATGAAACGTAATAGTATACTCTATCTCGTGAGGTTTACTCATTGCTACAGTATCACCTATGATGTTCATTGGTTCATCAAAAGTCTCAACAGGAATCTCAAATACAGAATCTCCATCTGTATTTACCGGCAAATACTTTTCTCCATCTACTATCATATAATCATAATTAGGACTGTTCCATTGTATAGTTGCAATCACAGTGTCACCTGATATTGTAATAGTTGCAGGAGACAAAATTACTGCTTTTCCACTTCCACCTTCAAAGTCAAGTTCAACACTATATCTTCCATCCTCTAATTCATCCAAACCTTCTGTCTGTGACACCTCATCTTCTATAGGTTCAGGATTTGAAACACTGACCTTATGGTCATACCAAATTTCCTTCTTGCCAATCAATGCAAGGTCAAACTCTTCATCTAACACTGCTATCGGTACATCAAATCCATATACCTCTTCTGTCAAACCATCACTATATGTAACTGTATCTTCTGTTGGCTCAAGTAGCTTCGCCCCATCCTTTTTTGCATCCTCTGCAAGTCCCAGATAAAGATTCGTAATATTTTTTGATGTTAAAGAAATATGAATTGTCATTTCTCCATTTTTTACAGTTAATGTTCCCTTGCCATCACACGCTTCATTTACATGAAACATTCCACTGTCTGTTTGGAAGTCTGCTGTATATACTCCATCTGGTAATTCTATGTTTTCTGTAGAAGAAGTATCTACTTCTGTATCAGAAACCGTCTCTACATCTGAAGACACTTCTGTCACGGATTCCTTCGTTTCTGTTTCAAATTTCTGTCCACTACTTTTAGCAGAACATCCTCCAAGTAAAATACTTGCCAATAATAGTGCACTAATTAATCTAATTTGCATTTTCATTATAATTTCTCCTACTGATTTATTGCATCTGTGGTATGTTCAATATATATCTGCTGAATGGCAGGAATTCTTCCAAGACCTATAATCTGCGCATCCACACTTTGGAATTTACCTGCTGCATTAAACTTACTCAACCAAGAATCTTCATCATCGCCTGCCATATCATTTTCTGCATGGTCTCCAGCTACCACCATTAATGGGCGAAGAATAACTTTTGTATAGCCTGCCTGTGCAACAGACTCAATAACTGATTCACATGAAGTCTCTTCCGGCTCACCCTCTACTGTTCCAATGAAAACATTATCATATCCAAGTTCTTCCATCTGTGACTGCATCTGACTGTATGACACTTTTGCAACGTGTGCTGTACCGTGTCCCATAAGTACAAATGCTACACCATCTTCCTTTGCCATATCCATACTGTCATAGCCTGCATCTTTCACAGCTTCGCTGACAACTGCCTCTGCAACTGCCTTCTTGTCCTCATTAATTACTGTAGCATCTGAACCAACTTCGCCAAGTAATGGTTCGGCAATCTTCAATGTCTCAAATTTATCCTGATAAACTTCAACAGTATCCATTAACTCATCATATTCTGCACCATGCATTAGGTGTGTTGGCTGTATAACCAGATTTTTCACTCCATTTGAAACTGCACGCTCCATAGCCTGTTCCATATTATCAATACACTCACCATCTCTAGCCTGCACATGGTTGATAATAATCTGTGCTGTAAAAGCTCTTCTTACTGACCAATCTGGATTTGCTTCCTGTATTGCATCTTCAATTCCCTTAATATCAGCAACTCGACTATCATTAAAAGAAGTACCAAAACTAACTACCAGTATTTCATTTTCGCCTATATCATCCTGATTACGAGAATCGTCCTTGGATGCATCACCAGTATCTCTGCCAAAATAGTCCGGGTCAGCATTCTCGCCCTCTACTAATTCTTTTTGAGAATCTGTCAGTGCATCCCATGCCGCTTTTGCATCTGAACACAACTTGTCTGTCTCATCTGTCCTCTCTTGTACATAAATCGAATCAATTAATGCTGCTACTTCGTCAGCTGCTTTTTGATCCTCATCTACTTCGTCCACTGTTTCTGTAGTTTCTTCTACTTGAGACTGTGTATTCTCCTGTGTATTTTCTTCACTTACAGTAGTTTCAGTTGTTACCTCTTTGTTGTTTCCACATCCTGTCATACAAAATGTTCCCATTAACGTTGCCATTAATAGTGCTAATACTCTTTTTTTCATGTTTCCTCCTTTGACAATTTTATTTGTCCTTGTATTTATATTAAATATGAATGAGAGAAACAATTTTCAGGCAGCAAAAAAACATAGTGTGCATCCATTGCGAAGCATTTTTAATTCATAGGAGGTTTTTCTCCTATAAATTAAGAAAACCCCTTTGCCTATACAGGTAAAGGGGTTCATACACAAAAGAAAAATATAGAAAAATCTTAAAGATCTACTACACACTTAAACGTACAACCAATTTTACTCGTGGCCTGAAACATTAGTTTCTGTACAACAATCAGGCAGGTCTCCCGACTTAAAGATCATAGCATCCACCATCTTCCCAGTTTCCCAGTGATATATCGGCTTCTGCTCCCTAATTACGGTGACGAGTTCGCACAGGACTTACACCTGTTTCCCTTTTCACCAGAGCCAATTATGATAAATAGATTCTTATCTGTACACATTTATCTCTTGACTAATGTCACGAATGTAATATGCCAAATAATAAAATAATTGCTCTGACACCTAACTGCTCCATATTCAATTCAAAGTATTTTACCATATTATTTTATAAATTTCAATTTTTTTCGCATTATAACATTTTTTTATTAAATGTTATAGACCCAATATTTTCCTTTTGGGTAATATCGGGTCATTTTTAACTTTTTTAGAATGTTGGTACAACACCACCATCATACTGGCTGTTAATGTACTCTCTTACTTCATCAGATAGAATTGCATCTACTAATGCTTTTGTCTTATCAGATTCTTCATTTCCTTCTTTAACAACTACAATATTCACATAAGTTTGTGCTGCTAATGAATCTGCACTTTCTGTAGCAAGTGCATCACTAACCTTGTAACCTGCATCTGCAGCATAATTTCCATTAATGCAAGCGATGTCAACATCATTAACTGTTCTTGCAACCTGTGCAGCTTCAAGTTCTTCTATCTGAAGATTTAAAGGATTTTCTACAATATCAGCAACTGTAGCTGTCATTCCTGCACCTTCTTTTAACTTGATAAGTCCCTGTGCCTCTAACAATAATAATGCTCTTGCTTCATTTGTTGTATCATTAGGAACTGCTACTATAGCTGAATCCTTTAATTCATCAAGACTCTTTGTTTTACCTGCATAAATACCAAATGGTTCAAAATGAACACCTGCAACTGCTACTAAGTGAGTTCCATTTTCAGCATTAAAATCATCTAAATATGGCTGATGCTGGAAATAGTTTGCATCTAATTCTCCACTTTCTGTTGCAGTGTTAGGGATAATATAATCATTATATTCTACAACTTCTAATGTATAACCTTTCTCTGCAAGATTATCTTCAATAACCTTCAATATTTCTGCATGAGGAGTTGGTGTTGCACCAACCTTAATAACATTATCACTTTCTTTTTTACCGCAACCTGATAAAAGAGTTGCTACAACACTTACTGCTAATAATACACTTACAATTTTCTTTTTCATAATAATCACCTTTTTCCTTTTCTTAAAATATATTTGATAACTGTTAAAAACAATTTATCTTTTGTCTACTTTCCTTACAAGTCTTAATCCTATCTCTTGAAATAATTGCACAATCAAGATAAGTAAAATAACTGTAATCCACATAATGTCCGCCTGATAACGATAATATCCATAATTGATTGCAATAGCTCCTAAGCCTCCGCCTCCGACAAACCCTGCCATAGCTGAATATCCTAGTATCGTAGCAAGTGAAATTGTACACCCAATCATAAGCGACGGTTTTGCTTCTGGCAGCAACACTTTAAATATTATCTGTGGTACCGAAGACCCCATAGCTCTTGCCGCCTCTATTACTCCAGAGTCTACCTCTTTTATTGAAGATTCTACCATTCTGGCAACGAAAGGTGTCGCTGCTACTATCAATGGTACAATTGTTGCTGTTGAACCAATCGTCGTTCCCACAACCAATTTGGTAAAGGGCAAAATTGCAACCAACAGTATCAGGAATGGAATAGAACGTACCATATTAACAATCGCACCAACAACAAAGTTAATAACTCCGTTACTGCATATACCTTTTTTATCTGTTATGTAAAGAATAACTCCTATTGGAATCCCAAATAAATAAGCAAACGCTGTAGATACAATTGTCATATATAATGTTTCTTGAATACCACTGCTAAGAATTTTTATCATCTGTTCACTCATCTTTTGCTTCTCCTTCCTCATAATATATTTCTTTACTATCTAAATATTTTTTTATCTTATCCACTGATATAGGGTTGTCCGGCAATTCAATTAACATTTGACCATATGCTTTTCCACCTATATTCTCAGTATTAGCACCAAGAATATTAACCATCTCATTACATTCTAGTGTCAAAGACGATACAACCGGTTCAAATGCAGACTGTCCTTCAAAGACAATTCTTATGAACTTTCTTCCCACATCTGATGCACTTAAGCTTTTATTTAATACTAATTTTTTCGTAATTTCTGACTTCGGATTAACAAAAATCTCGCTTACATTACCCTGTTCAACTACTCTTCCTTCACTCATTACAGCAACCTGATGACAAATCTGCTGAACGACCTTCATCTCGTGAGTAATAATAACTATTGTAACTCCAAGCTTCTGGTTAATTGACTTTAGTAAATCTAGTATTGCAGTTGTAGTTATTGGGTCTAATGCGCTGGTAGCCTCATCACACAATAATACATCCGGGTCTGTAGCTAATGCTCTTGCTATCGCTACCCTTTGTTTCTGACCTCCTGACAGCTGAGAAGGATAGCTTTTCGCTTTATCCTTTATCCCTACCATATCTAAAAGCTCTAATGCCTTTATTCTCGCATCTTTTCTTTTTACTCCTGCTATCTCTAAGGGATAGCATACATTATCTAACACATTCCTTTGTGATAAGAGATTAAATGATTGGAAAATCATACCTATCTTTTGCCTATATTTACGGAGTTCTTTTTCACTTACTTCTAAAAGATTCTTACCATTGAAGATAACCTTGCCAGAAGTAGGTACCTCTAATAAGTTTAGGCATCTAACCAGTGTTGATTTACCAGCACCCGAAAATCCAATAATCCCATATATTTTTCCTTTTTCTATATTGAGGCTAACATCTTTGACCGCTGCCACGGTGTTGTCTTTTTCTTTAAATTCCTTACTTAGATTTTCAAGTCTATACATTTAAACCACCTTCTCTCCTAGCTGAATGCACTTTGTTTTTTTTGCTCAAATGAATTTTTATGCTTTTCATATGCTTTTCACTGTTTTCCTATCTGTTTAATATGATTTAATAATATCATTGTCTTCGCACTTTGTATAATATATATATCCTAGTATATGTTATAGGTTTTCCCTATAGCAGATACTAGTTATTAAATTAATACTCACGATTCCTTTAATAAGAAAACTTTAACAGTCTTTTCATTTTTTCTATTATTTGTATTATTTAATATGTCTCACTGACATCTTCTTCCTTTTCTGCAATATCACTTACAGGTTTCTTTAATCCCTCAATAACAATATTGTTTTTCTCTGCATAATCCCATAACGCCGCATGAATTGCCTCTTCTGCCAGAAGTGAACAATGTATCTTCACTGGTGGAAGTCCATCCAATGCCTCACACACTGCTTTATTTGTTACCTGCAAAGCTTCCTGTACGGTCTTTCCCTTTACAAGCTCTGTAGCCATACTGCTTGTGGCAACTGCTGCACCACAACCAAATGTTTTGAATTTGACATCCTGAATAACACCATTTTCATCTATATCCAGATACATTCTCATAATGTCTCCACACTTTGCATTTCCTACGGTTCCAACACCGCTTGCATCCTCTATTTCGCCCACGTTTCGAGGGTTATTAAAATGGTCCATTACCTTTTCACTATACATATTATTTTCCTCCGTTTTTCAAAAAGTCTTCATATAAAGGAGACATACTTCTTAGTCTTTCAACAATCTTTCTAAGCTCTGCTATGGTAAAATCAATATCTTCCTTGGTTGTTTTTTCCGACAAAGTTAGTCGAAGTGAACCATGTGCAATTTCATGTGGAAGACCAATCGCCAATAATACATGGGATGGGTCTAAAGAACCTGATGTACATGCCGAACCACTTGAACCGCAAATTCCTTTTTGGTCTAAAAGTATTAGCAAAGATTCACCTTCTATATATTTGAAGCAAAAATTCGTGTTATTGGGTAGTCTGTTTTTTCTATCTCCATTTAATCTGCTATAAGGAATTTCTTTAAGCACTCTATCAATTAAATAATCTCTAAGTTCTGTTTCATAGGCAATTCTTTCACTTAATGAAGCCTTTGCAATTTCTGCTGCCTTTGCAAATCCAACAATTCCCGGTACATTATGTGTTCCCGCTCTTCTAGAGCGTTCCTGTGCTCCACCGTGAATAAAAGAACGGATTTTTATGCCCTTTCTAATATACATAAGTCCTATTCCCTTTGGACCATTTATCTTATGACCACTGGCACTTAACATATCAATATTCATTTTATCTACATCTATTTCTATATGACCAAATGCCTGAACTGCATCAGTATGGAATAACACCCCATGTTTCTTTGCAATTTCACCAATTTTCTCAATTGGCTGAATCGTTCCTATCTCATTATTTGCTGTCATTACAGAAATCAAAATGGTATCTGGACGAATGGCTTTTTCAAGCTCATCTAATTTCACACTACCATATTCATCAACATCTAAATAAGTCACTTCATAACCCTTTCTCTCTAAATATTCACAGGTATGAAGGATGGCATGATGTTCTATTTTGGTAGTGATAATATGTTTTCCCTTATCTCCATAGGCTTCTGCAGTAGCCTTTAATGCCCAGTTATCCGATTCTGAACCACCAGCTGTAAAATATATTTCCTCTGCCGTAGCATTAATTAAATCTGCCAATGTCTCTCTTGCCTTTGTTACTGCCTTATTTGCTTCTCCAGCAAATGAATAGATAGAAGATGGATTACCATAATATTCTGTAAAATATGGATTCATAGCTTCTAATACTTCAGGATAGACCTGAGTTGTTGCTGCATTATCTAAATAAATAATCTTGCTCATATATTTGCCCTTCCTTTTTCATATTTTTCCTACTGTTTTAGTATGATTTTTCTTTTTTAATTAGCAGCTCTGTCTTAAACCAGAACTGCTATATGTACTATACTATTTACTATTCCATTCAACTAAATCAGCCAATGAAATATTATCAACTACTTCATTTATAGCCGAATTTAGCTGTTGCCAAATTTTGATGGTTGAACATGTGGAACGATGTTCACAACCTGTCTCACCATCTTCAACACAAGATACCGGTGCCAGATTTCCTTCCGTAACTCTCAAAATAGACCCTACCGAATATTCTTCCGGTTTCTTCTTTAATCTATAACCGCCCTGTGCTCCACGGATACTACTTACCATTCCCGCTTTTTGCAACATCGAAACAATCTGTTCTAAATACTTAGTGGAAATCTGTTCCCTTTTGGCAATATCTTTTACACTAATTGGCTCACCTTCATCATAAAGGGCTAAATCCACCATCAAATCAATCGCGTACCTTCCTCTTGATGATATCTTCATACATTACCTCCTTTTTATGATTTAAATAAGAGAGTCTAACTTTTTATAAGTTATCGTATAAATCTTCTGTAAATGTGAGACTACCTCTATATCCTGCATATGCACGATTCAATACCAGTCTTTCATTCATTGGGAATGAGGTTGTAATAAACTGAATATCCTTTAATAAACCTACTTCTCTTTCATTGGTACTTCCAAGAAGTAATGAAATGTCCTCTTCCTCATTTAATATTGCCTGATTGATTTCATATTGATCCGCTGTGAAAAGGATTTTTGGTGGTTTTGCATACTCTAAATATGATATTTCTGCAATAATTCTCTGTTTATCCTCTTCTCTGAAAATCGGTTCAGAGATAATCACTAGTACAGGTGTAAAACTAAAATCATTAGCAAGATATCTGGTTAATCCTACTGCATTGTTGGCATCTGCAACTACTGCGAATCTTTTCCAACTAACCACACCAATAGCTTGTGCCAAATAGCTATACACATAATCCTCTTCCTGTGTTATAACTGTTTCTACAATATCTTTATCTATTTTTAACGCTTCTGCAACCTGACGTACAAACTTAGTTGTATCGGTGGCACCTATTGGAACACCCGGAATTCTGATAGATGGTACACCAAATTTTTCTTCAAATTTCTTAGCCGGTCCCTTAAATAACCATGGATTAACAATAATATTTAAGGCTGCACCTGAGCATTTTCGAATATCTTCAATTCCCTGATGGTCAGTGAAAAATGTATTTACTTTTAATCCAAGTCTGGTAAGTATTCTTTTAATTTCTTCCAAGTTTCCACTCCAGAACGGATCATGATATGGCACGATTCCAAATATATTAACTAATTTGTCATCCCTTGGAACATTCTCTTCTATAACCTGATCAATCATTGTATTCCATACAATCTCATATCCAAGATTACTGTCTCCAGCAAATCCCGGAGTTTCTATTGGATAAACATTATGTCCATTTTTCTGAAATTCTTCAGTAACGCTAACAATGTCATCTCCAATAATTCCTGCTGTACAGCCAGTTAACACAAAATATGCATCTGCATCAATTATATCTATAGCTCCCTGAATAGTAGTTTTTAATTTGCCTACTCCGCCAAATACAACCTCTCGCTCCAACATATTACTGGATGGAACTGATACTCCACTTACAAAGCAGGCTGATTTATGTCCTGACTGACCTTGTTCAGCAGCCGTAGTCTGCATACAACATCCCGGTCCAGAATGAAAAACCGGACACACCTTGTTTATTGCCTCTAATACTGAACTAATGCCTGCAAGTACACAACCACCTCTTGGATTTTCTAAAATCTGTGACATATTAATTCCCCCCTACAATATATTTGAAAGCATCTTCTTCATACCAACTGTCTTTATATGGAAGCTTAACATGTTCTGCAAGTTTCTTGTTAAATCCCGGATTTTCCAATTGGTCCGCAATCTTATTACCAAGAAAAAGAAGTCCATCGTATCCCATGGTCGGTCTCTTTCCATCTAGTACATGAGTTGTAGGTATTCCCAGTTTTGCAGCCCATTCAGGTACTCCAATAAATGCATCTGGTTTTAACTTATTCACCAAATTCACCTGTTCAAAAGGTTGCATATTTGCTATATCCAGCACAAAATCTTTATGAATTCCATTTAAATATTCAATATCTACTTGTGCATCTTCATCATAGGTTGGTGTCTCCAAGCCGACTAATTTCATTCCAAAATCATCAATCAATGCTGCCGCTGCAAATGAACGTCCTGTTCCACCACAAATAAATACTCTCTTTCCTTCCAGTCGTTTTCTTAGTTTTTCGACTAAAGGTTCTATTCTTTCATGTTCTTTGGCAATGATTTCTTCTACTTCTTTCTCCTTACCGATTACTTTTGCAATACCACGATACCATTTATCCGTATTTCGTATACCTATTGGCATTACTGTATGTGAATAAGGAATACCATAATCTTCCCACAAAGTCTTCATAAACTCATCTGCAAACACCTTACAGATCGAAGTAGACGCCTCTGCTGCCGGTATTCTCTTTATTTTTTCCAATGAGCTGTAAAAAGGAATATAGTTTACTTTTGCTCCTAAAAGAGACAGCATACGCTCCATCTCCTTCTGATCCGCATAACTAACTGTAGTTGGCGCGAATAGATTAATTAATCCCTTTTCTTTTGGCAATTTTTCATGTTTTAAAATATATTCGTTAATAGCTAAAAATGCCGCATCAAATCCTGATGCACATATTTTAGACTTGAATCCTTCACAATGGATTGGCACAATGACACAATCATATTCTTTTTGTAAATCTGCTGCAATTGCATCAATATCATCTCCAATAATTCCAGATGCACAAGATGCATATATAAATATAAGCTTTGGATTATATCTTTCTACTGCTTTTTTTACAGATTGTCTTAACTTTTCCTCTCCACCAAAAACAACACTTTTTTGATCAATATTAGTTACAATAATTCGTGGATTCCTTATGTTCTTTATTCCTCTATGTGCCTGTCCTACCCTGAACATATCTACAGCCATAATTGAACATCCTACACAACCTTGTGGAGAATGTGAAATAAATACTGCATCTTCTAATGACATTAATGCTGCCATACTATTTATTTGTTGACACTGTAACCCTTGAGCAAAGCTTCTGTCGGCTCTTTTCAAACATCCCTTTTTAAAATTCTCTTCTGCTTCTTTCCCCGTTGTTCCCAAGTCATTAATTCTTCCGGTTCTACTCTCTCTAACACCTGAATATTGTACTTTCGCCATATCCACACCTTCCCTTCTGAAATGTATCTTTCTATTTCGTATTATACTATTCCGATAGGAATTATGGTATTACTTATTCTATATAGCTAATTATAGTTTTTTCCTATAATCAAGTCATTTTCCATTCATCTTATGACTAAAGTCATGAGTGTTCTGCGCTAAATCATAAATGTCAACCTTTTAGCATCAACTTCATTTGATACCATGATTCTCCACCATGATTCGACTCTGAAAGTCCTTCATTTACAAATCCAAACTTCTCATAATAATGAATCAGTCCACTCTTACAAGTAAGAACTATTCCCTTTCTATTTTGTTTTCTAACTTCCTCTATTACAGTTCTAAGTAATAAATCAGCATATCCTCTACGCCGATACTCTGGTCTTGTCTCTACACCGAATATCATTTGCCACTCCCCCTTGCTGTTATGCATAGAACTGTCACTATACATCTTATCAGCAAGAATAGGGATGTCCGAAACCATCCCATTTACCATACTCACTATTCTATTCTCTATTATTAAAAGCCAAAAACAGTCAGAATAAGCTTTTATTCTATCATTAAAAGCTTCCTTAGAAGCCGCCTCTTCTTTTGGGAAACAGACTGCTTCCAATTCTGATATTTCCTCCAAATCTTTTATGGTTGCATGTCTAATAATGTAATCCTTCATCATAATTTCAACACTTCCGGTTCTTCTTCAAAAGAATATATTGTTGCAGCTATATTATCCAAATAAAGAGTTTGCGTATTTTCGCCACCCACAGTGTATGTGCTCTTAAGATGAGGATAATCCTCTAACATAGCAACATGTACTTCTTTTCGATTATCCTCAACCAAGTTTCCATATACTCGAATCCATCTACCACTATCATCAATTGCCGACAGTTCAAACCTTGAATTATCAGCAATCTGTTTTGCAACCTCCTTCGTTTTTGATGTTAGTATGTATAACCTGTCTTCAAATAACAATATTGTACCAAAGGGACGAACCCTTGGCTGATTACCTTCTACTGTGGCTAAATAATATTTCCCTGTTTCTTTTAAAAAATCATATATTTTTCTAATCTCATTTACTGCCATAATAAGCCTCCTCTTTTAATATGTATTAATCCACATATGTGGTATATTATCTTGGCGAACTCAAATCTGGTACCATGACTCGTTAATTAGTTTAAAATATCAATATATAACTCTTATCTCAATATATCATACTTGTCATATCATAATTCAATTATTTTACCCGCCATCAAATTTTTATCATGTGTCGCAATTATTATTCCTTTATTCTCTCTTAAACTTGAAATAATTCCATATATAATTTCCGAACTCTTTTCATCTAAATTACTTGTAGGTTCATCCAATACCAAAATCTCCGTATTTAATGCAAGCACCCTTGCCAAACATACACGACGATATTCCCCAGCTGAAATCTGCCAAGGATAAGAACTATTTATATGAGTTATTTCCAGTTGTCTCATAATAGCCTGTATTTCATTCTTGTCGTAATGCCTTCCGGTCAGTAAAACAGGATACATTATGTTTTCAAATATATTCAGATTTTCAAGTAAGCAATTTCCATAATTTAAATAACCTATTTTATTGTTACGGAGTTTTGTTCTTTTTTCTACTTTGAGTTGGTTAAAAATATCCACATTATCTATGTATACACTTCCTGTTGTTGGTTGAAGCATTCCTGTAATAATATTTAGTAAAGTCGTCTTTCCGCAACCAGACCTTCCAATGATTGAAACATATTCTCCCTGATTAACAGTAAAACTACATTCCTTCAACTCCTGTCTTCCTATTGAAAAGTCTTTTGAAACTCGTTCTGCTTTCAGTATCACTAACCCACCTCCTTAATCATATCAGATGGACTTTTCTGATAAATCCAAAAAAGAGAACTTGATACAGAACAACACAATACAACAATATGTATTACTATTAGTCTCAAAATAATTGCAAGACCATCTAATCCCTGAATTGGAATAAATGGTAATCCTAAAGAATTCTGTATTGCACTCTTAAAAAATATTATAACAATACTAATAAGAACTATTGCCAGAACAAATGCCGCAATAGAAACCATTACATATTCTAAAAGAAAAATATGAATAATTTGGGATTTTACAATTCCCACTGTCAACATACTGCCGATTTCGTTTTTCCTCTGAAATGTTGTAATAGTATAGATAGCAAACAATGCAATACTCGCCAACAATAAAATCCATATATTCATAATAGTTCCAAAAATATGGAATTTCTGTACTTCTTTAGCAAGTTCATTTACCTTAGATGTTACACTGTATACAGATATTCCCTCTTTTCCATATTGTTTTTCAATATCATTCTTAATCATCATAGGGTCTGAGTTTTCATCAGCCTTTATTAACACCATAGAAGTTACTTCATCATTTGCTGTGAAAGGAAATTTATTCTTATTCCTTTCATCAGCTACCATCTGCATTGCTGCCTCATAAGACATAAATGCACATTTGTCATATCCTGCTCCCGTTTCATCCATAACAGCTAAAACTTTGAATTGCTTATTGTAATAGGTAACATAATCACCTACTTTTTTATTAAATGAAGCCCCTAAAATAATTTCATTATCTTTCAAACTAGTTATGTTTCTCTCTACAATCCAAGGTCCCACTGCAAAATCATTTTCCAAATCAATGGCTATTAGCTGTACATTACCATCACAGCAAGCAGCATCACTTAATGATGCAATATACAACTGAGAACATATCTTATTTACTCCTTCTTCTTTTCGTAGTATGTTTTCCCAACTACGTTCAAAATTCAAAGTACATGCTTTCCCCTTAAACAAAGCATCTTCTGTTTGCGATACGAAACCCTCCGGTGTCACTATAATGTCTGCTCCAATCCTGCTTTGAGTTATTTCAAGCCCCTTTTTCATACTATTTTGCAATACTTCGCCAGCATAAATGCCAAGGGTTGTGATAAATAGTAGTAAAAAAATAATGCAATATTTAAACTTTTTCCCTCTTATGTTCAGGTAGGCGAGTTTAAAACTAACCATATTTTATTGCTTCCTTTCCTTCAACAAATATGACAGTGCATAAAAAACATTTATTATAATTAGTAAAACAGATACAACATAAATACTTGGAAATGAAACGCTTCGGCATGCCATATCATCCATTTGGCATCCGCCAATCAAAAGTGCTGGCACAAGTATGCAATCTATGTATAATAAAATCGAAAAAATGTCAAAATAAATACTTGCTTGTTCTTTTGCAAATATTTCAATGACTTTTACAATAATTCCAGTGGCAAAAAGTAGTTTCACCACATTAACACTGTAATTACATTTCATCACTTTATCTCCATTACATGGTCCAAGAATGGTGAATAACCCAACAGTCACAAGTACTAATATTATTATTTCTATTATTGATTTAATTTTTGTTTTCATAGCTAGCTCCTTTTTTAAATTGTATATTCTATTTCATCAACTTTTCCACCCAAATCAAGCAATTCCAATATTTTAGCTCGATATTGCTGGAAAGTATCTTGTGCTCTTGCACGTGGTCTTGGCAACTCAATATCTACAACAGCTTCTACTTTTGAAGGTCTTGCAGACATTACCACCACCTTATCAGACATATAAATTGCTTCATCTACATCATGTGTTACCATAATCATTGTCATATTATGTTCTTTCCAAATGTTTAAAATCTCATCTTGCAGATTCATTCTCGTAAATGCATCAAGTGCCCCTAATGGTTCATCTAATAATAATACTTTTGGATGACCAACCAAAGCTCTCGCAAGTGAAGCTCTTTGGCACATACCACCAGACAACTGATGGGGATATGATTTTTCAAATCCTTCCAGACCTACCAGTTTAATATATTCCTTTACATCATCTTTCTTTTCTTTATAAATGTGCCTTGCTTTTAAACCAAATTCAATATTTTTCTCTACTGTCAACCATGGAAACAAATTAGAGCCCTGAAAAGCAAAACCTCTATCACTTCCCGGCTTTGTTATTTTCTCATCATCAATAAATATCTCGCCTGAGTCTGCTTTGTCTAATCCTCCAATTAATCTAAGAAGAGTCGACTTTCCACATCCGGAAGGTCCAATCAGACTAATGAAAGATCCTGGTTCTATATCTAATGTAAAACCATTTAATGCTACAACATCTTCCTCGGACTGATTTAGATTTTTAAATGTTTTATTTATTCCATTAATACTTATCCTTCCTACCATCTAATGACTCCTTTCTGCCAAACAAGAACTTTATCTCTTACTCTGAATAATAATGTAAGAATTGCAGAACACAAGATTGCAATTATAATTAATCCCGCATATACACCGTCATACATCATTACCTGTTTCTGCCAATTTATGTACCATCCAATGCCACTTGAATTTCCATTCATTTCTACAGCCATAAGAGTTGTAAAAGAAGATACTGTTCCATAAAATACACCTAAAAAAATACTTGGCATAGCTCCTGGAATCGCAACTCTAAAAACTTTGAATAAAGTTTTTGCACCCAATGTACTTGAAACCTCAAAATATACCTTACTAATACTCTGTATTCCACTACTTGTCATTAATGTTACAGGAAACCATACTGCGAACCCAATCAAAAATACATTCGCACCATATGTTGTCGGAAATGCACTTAGAGCCAATGGAATCCATGCAGTTGTTGGAATTGGACCAATAATCTTTGTTATAGGATTCAACCAATATCCCACTTTCTGATTGTACCCTAATGCCAAACCTGTAATAAATCCAATTCCTGCACCCCAGATAAATCCTATCATTAGCAATTTTATAGATGCCAATAAATTTTGTAATAAAAAAACTCTTTCTTGAAACAGAAGTCCAAAAATTCTATCCAAGGATGGAAAATATATTGTAGGCAAAAGGGTTGTCTTTGTTGTTAAGAAATTTATTAATGTTAAAAACATAATTCCTCCCGTATAAAGAGGAGCTTTGTATATAATTGTTTTATGTATCCTTTTTACAAAAAAAGATAACACTACAAAAAATAAATAAATTCCACTGATAAGAAAAAGTGTATATATGAAGTAAGGATGTTCCACCGTTTTTTGCTTTCCGCTATCATCAATGCCGTAATATATTACAACAGAAAAAATAACTGCTATTATCGGTAAAATTAACTTTATAGATTTAAGCACTTTTTCGTTCATGTCATCATCTCCATTCATATTCTATTAATAATGCGAGTAAATCTTTTGCGTTCGCAACGCAATTACTATTCCACCTCAGCAAATGTTCCATCCGCATTATATATATAGGAATCTGGTACATCTTCAAATTCCACAAAATGCTCTTTGGTAAATTCATCCAAATCTCTTCCAGTTGTTAATTCACCAATTCTAATTAATTCTTCTGATGCATCTTTAAATGTTTTTTTAGCTAAACTAACAGATGGTGTATAATTATACGAATCTAATAAAGCCGTATTAATTTCCAATTCGCCTGAACATTGATTCTTTTCAATCTGTAACTTTGCTGCGGCTTGTGGCTGTGCCTGAACATATGCTGCGGCTTTTAATAATGCCCTTGTGTATGCTGCGGCTGCCTCAGGTTTTGTTTTTGCCACATCTGTTGAAATATATATCTGGCAGCAATATTCATCAGCAAATTTTTCATCCTCAGTCAAATCAAGAATTTTTCTAAATCCATATTCCATTTCCGCAGATGTTGCAACCGGATCATGTAACGCAATTGCGTCTACTGCACCATTTTCTAATGCCAAAGGAAGATCTGTGAGATTATAAACTACCAGTTCTATTTCCATATTTGAGGTGCTTACCCCAATTCCCAAATCATAGAGTTTTCTCTTTAGAGCAATCACAGATGAGTCGCTCATTCCAGGAACACCGATTTTCTTTCCTTTTAAGTCATTCAGTGATTGAATATCCGAGTCATTTTTCGCATAATATTTTGTACAACCTGTATGAAGTCCTCCAGTAAAGGCAATTTCCAAGCCACTATCAATTTGAGGAATCAAACTTCCTGATAATCCTACACAGGCATCTATTTTCCCCGCTGCAGTTAGTTCTGCTGACTGTTGCATATCTATTTCTACCAGCTCATAAGAAAGTCCTACCTTTTCAAACTCTTCTTTAAAATATCCCAGGTCTTCAGCCATATGAAGGGGTACTAAACATAGTGAACCATTGGCAGTACCTATTTTGAATGTCTCTGTGGTATCAGATTGATTTTGTTCCTTATTTCCACATGCTGTAAGAGACATAACTCCAATAGTTACAATCAGCGATAATACTATAAATTTTCTTATTCTATTTCTCATATTATTTTCCTTCCTTATACCTTAATTCCACACTATAATTTTCTCTTAACTTTCTTATACATCGTATTTCTCCATAACCATTCGTATACTGATACATTAATTCCAATGTTATTTCCTCCAAACTATGAACATAAGCAAAAAAACACAGGTGCATTCTCTTAGCACCTGTGTTTCATACTTAAAAATTAGTCTCTAACATCAAGTCCATTGAGAGTACACAAAATAAACCGAATCCAAACATTCAGCGATACAACAACAACATTTTAAAAATTCATTTATCTTTCTTTGTTTCATTTTGTTTACCTCCCAACTATTTTCACAAGTTACAACAGTGACTAAAAAGTCCACTGGACCTTTTAGTCGTATGCTTGGCAACTATAAAACAAACCGGAGATTAATGTCTCAAAACTATTAATCTCCGGTTGTCCAGTCGATTTACTTATTTACATGTATGAATTATACAATACTAATAACTAACTCGCTAATACCTATTTTTTATACTCAGTAATAAAATAAATATATAACAAACTATTTTGAAATTCCTCTAAGAGACTGATGTCCATCTACCTTTTGAAAATAAGATGAAATCTTCGTCAAAGCTTCCTCTACAGAGCAATTCACATCAAAAGCAGTAATTGCACGTCGCTCTAATTGCTTTTGTACATTAAATCCTATTTTTTTACAAACAATACAACGACAATCAGATACCAATTCCACCTTCCAAGATACCTGGCCATTACCAGAGCATCCACCACCCTGACCATTATGGCATCCGCCATTTCCACAGTTTTTTTCAGCGTTACAGCCCTCGCCTTGACCTTGATTTTTTTCAACGTAATTGTCTCTTTCAATTGCTTGTCGTGTTTCAATTTTTGAATATCCTTTTTCCGTCACTTCAAAAATGTGAAATACTTTTGCTGAACCAAATGACTCATCAATGATAAGCTCGTCAGAAGATGCAACAGCTATCTTATATGACATATTACCACCTCCGGCTAATTCCATCTCTGTACAGCCACAGAATAAATATCCTCAATTAAACGAATACCACCCGTGTATCCTACATAAAAATCATCTAATACTACCTTGTCCTGTACCGGCCATGAAATGTTAAGATAATGTCCAAACATCTCCTCTGTTATTTCCTTTTCGTAATAACTACCTAATATCAAAGGATATCCGTGATAGTCATGAGACTTTATTTCATTATGTATTTTGTAACCATCGGTTTCAAAACTTACTTCTGCTTTTATTCCATAGTTTAGATTTTCAAATTCCTTTTTTATTTGCTCTCTAAACTGTTTTGGTGTATCATCAACCACAAATTGCTTTGCTGGTACAAGTCCCAAATCATTTACGAGAAACTTAGTAATACCAAGTGCATATTGAGCATCCGCTACTACTGAAAACTGTTTTGCCATAACACGCGTTTCAAGAAACATATCTGCATAACGCTCAATTAAGTAATAATAGTAGTTTTCATGCTCATTAATAATTGACTCTACTTTTTCTTCATCAACACCTGCAAATTTTCCAACTTCTCTTAAAAATTTACTTGTCTCATATGCACCAATTGGAAGAGTAGGATAATGAAGATATGGAATTCCTAATTTTTTCTCCATTTTTTTCATATTTCCTACAGATACCCATGGTGATACTAAAAGATTAAACTCTGCCTGTGGGATTTTTTTAATATTCTCAATCCCTCTCTGATAACCAAATATGGTATTTGGAGTAAGTCCTAACTCTTCAATTAATTTTTCAAGTTCCCTGATATTTCCAAGCCAGAATAAATCCTGATAAGGAACATCCGCCCATATATTCACAAGACCTTTCTGCTTTTCTTCGGATTTTTCAAGATATTGGTCAATAATTGCATCAATAACCTGCTCGTGTCCTTTGTAATTATTTCCCTTAAATCCTGCCGTTGAGGCATAGATTACAGGCTTATCACTATCTGCAAATTGACTTACCACCTCGCCGCTGTCATCACCTACAATTTCTGGTATACAACCAGTTAAAACCACGTATAAATCTGCATCAATAACTTTCAATGCATTATCTATGGTAGAATGCAGTTTCTTCACCCCACCAAATACAACATCCTTTTCATTAATACTAGTACAAGGAAAAATGTTAGGTGAAAAATAGCCAGAACTTCCTATAGAATCTGAAAGTTTCTGTGCACATCCCGGACCAGAATGTAATACTGGTATTGCACGAGATATTGCTTGTACTGTCTGCATCGCACCTAGAGCACATTTATATCTTTGTTTGTCTAATAACTTCGCCATTACTTCTTAACCTCCTCTAAGAAACGATCCACATTCTGCTCATACCACCAGTCTGTATAAGGAAGTTTCACACGTCTTGCAAGATTTTTTTCAAAGCTACGGTTATGAATGCTATCTAATATAGACTGTGCAAACTCTAATGTATGCTTATATCCAAAAATCATATATTCGTCAGCTACATAAACCGCAGGTGTTCCATTCTTAATTGCCCATACTGTTGAACCTGGATGACGTGACAGATATAAATCTGGTTTATACTTATTAAGAATATTCATAACTTCATAATTCTGTTGATCGGCTACACTTGCCTCAAAATCAACATCATGCTCTAACAAATATTCCATAGATGGTGGTACATCGCCATTTTCATACTTTCTGTCATAATGCCATGCCAATGCCCATACAACTTCTATACCAAGCTCATCAAGGACACGAGATACCTCAAATGTATATCCTGGTCCCATTCCTAATACTGCCTTTAATCCCTTTAACTCTTTTTTAATTGCTTCAATCTGAGGGATATATATTGCTCTTTGCTCTTCTATATACTTCTCAACAGCCTCACTTCTATCGGTAACTCTTCCGATTTCTCTAAGCCATGTTTCAAATCCTGCAATACCAAGTGGATTAATTGTTCTTATGTAAGGAACACCATATTTTTCTTCTAGTCCATTACCTAAATAGTTACCCAATGTTCCACAAATACAAGTTGTAGCCAAAGATTCTGAAATATGCTCCAATTCCTCTACTGTGGAATTACAATATAAAAATATAGGTTCTAAATCAAAGTTCTTAAATATCTCAATTATTTCAGATCTTGCACTTTCATAGAAGTTCTTAAAATTGATTGTATTTCTTTTTTCCTTTGGTGGTTTTACAATCGAACTAAGCACCGCATGGTCAGAAATATCAAATCCAGTTGCCCATATTCTTGATTTGAATCCCTCACAATGAACAGCTACGATTGGAACTTGAACCTCGTCTTTTACATCCTCTACAATGCTGTCAATGTCTTCACCAATTATCCCTGTAGCACAGGAACTTGTAACAAAAATTGCCTTTGGACTGTATCTTTTGTTTACCTCTAAAATAATATTTCTAAGACTATCCGCAGAGCCAAATATTGTATCCTGCTCATTCATGTCAGTTCCAACATATACAGTATTATTCTCTACTCCTCTTTTCTTTGCCATTACCTTATCAAGATAATATGCACCAGCACTTGCTACCGAACAACCGGCAGGTCCGTGATGTATAATTGCCACATCACGTATAGCTGATAACTGCCCTAATGCACAACTTGATAAACATGTACTGGATTGTGAAAAACATCTTGAGCATCCCTTTAACGTACCACAATTACTTTGATTAGCCAAATCACTTAAACTTCCAATGTATCCTGTAATAGAGCCAATTCTATTCTCTCTTGTGGCTACATTTGAATTATCTAAATTAATTGCCACTTTACTACCTCCTACTTTTCCTCAAATAAATTTGTTGATAAATATCTAAGACCAGTATCAGGCAACAATGCAACTATAGTTTTCCCCTTATTTTCCGGACGTTTTGCTAACTGTGCCGCTGCATATATAGCAGCTCCTGAAGAAGTTCCAATCAATATTCCATCTGATTTTGCTACCTCTCTTGCCGCCTCATATGCCTGATATGTTTCTACTTCTAATTTTTCATCATAAATATTTACATCGAAGGTCTTTGGAATACGCTCTTTTGGTATACCTTCAAATGGATGTACTCCTGTAATTTCCTCTGGATGCGGATTATCATCACTTGGTAATGAATTTGGTCCCGGTTGAATTGCTACAATCTGAATATCTGGATTTTTAGATTTTAAATATTTTCCGGTTCCACTTACTGTTCCACCAGTACCTACATTTCCAACAAAAATATCTACCTTACCATCTGTATCTTCCCAAATCTCCGGTCCTGTAGTCACCTCATGAATTGCAGGGTTTGCAGGATTTGCTACCTGATTAACAAAGAAGATGTCTTTTTCCTTTGACAAAACTTCTTCCTCTAATGTCTTGATGGCTGCAATAAAATCTCCGCCTGTTTCTGCTAATGTTCTGGCAACCGCAGGTTCTTCTGAAAGCTTTATAGTCTGACCTCCAAACGCCTTAATTACCTTGAAACGTTCTTCACTAACATTATCCTGAATATAAACGCGGAATTTATATCCTTTTGCTGCTGCAATAGCTGCAAGTCCAATACCAGTATTACCACTTGTAGTTTCTACTATTGTATATCCAGGTTTTAACAATCCCTTCTTTTCAGCATCCTCTATCATGGCATATGCTATTCTGTCTTTTACACTTTGATTTGGATTAAAGTATTCCAGCTTAACTAGAATTTTTGCTTCCAGCTTATTATTTTTTTCATAATTTTTTATCTCCAACAAAGGAGTTCGTCCTACCAGCTCTGTAATGGATTCATATACTTTCCCCATACCGTGTCCTCCTGTTTTTAAATGTGATAATCATCAGCAAAGTCCATTAAACCATATTCTAAAAGTATTTCTTCTAAGCGTTCCTGTGTCATTGGTGTAGGAATCGCAAAATCTGTATTATTAATTACAGCTTCCGCAAGATTACGATACTCCTGTGCCTGCTGTGAATCTGGCTTATATTCAATAACTGTTTTTTTGTTAATCTCTGCTCTTTGTACAATATTATCTCTTGGTACAAAATAGAGAAGTTTTGTTCCAAGTTCCTTTGAAAATGCTCTAAGCAAATCTAATTCTCTATCAACATTTCGACTGTTACAAATAATACCACCAAGACGAACTCCGCCTGTTTTCGCATATCTTCTGATACCTTTTGCAATATTGTTTGCTGCGTATAAAGCCATCATTTCACCACTGGCTACAATATAGATTTCTTTTGCTTTACCTTCTCTGATAGGCATTGCAAAACCACCACAAACAACGTCACCTAAAACATCATAAAAAACATAATCAAGGTCATCTGTATATGCCCCAAGGTTCTCAAGCATATTGATAGAAGTTATAATTCCTCGTCCGGCACATCCAACACCTGGTTCTGGTCCACCAGATTCAACACACTTTGTTCCACCGTATCCTTCACGCATAATACGAGATAATTCAATATCTTCACCTTCATCACGAATTGTATCAAGTACTGTTTTTTGTGCTAAACCACCTAATAATAATCTAGTTGAATCCGCCTTAGGATCACATCCTACAACCATTACTTTCTTACCATGTTCTACCAATCCTGCTGTTAAGTTTTGTGTTGTTGTAGATTTACCAATTCCTCCCTTTCCATATATTGCAATCTGTCTAATTTCGCCCATTTTTCCTATTCCTTTCTCTATGAATATTTTTGTATTATTTTTATTATCTATGCCAATAACGCCTGAACCTCATCATAAGCAATCAGCCTTTGAATGGATTCTTCAATTATCCCTGACATTTCCATAGGATTAATTCCTGCCTGTTCCAGTGCATTTATAGCTCCCTGCCCTATTCTGCTTACTAATACATATTTACAATCCGCAAGGTAACTAACATTCTCTTTCATTTTCAAATCATCATGAACACCTGCCTGACATACTGGAGTAACAGTTCTCTCTTCCTCAAAAACAATTGTGTTATCCTGATTGATATTATATATTCTGAATTTGTCTGCTCTTCCAAAATGCTGATTTACTACAATTCCATCAGAAGTAGCTACAGCAACCTTGTACTTAATAAATGCTTTATCCATGTGAAAATGTCTCCTTTACTGCAACTCTCCTTTGATATATCTGGTCTCCATATTCAGATTTTCCCGGAACTCCCACCGCATCAGCTCTACAATGCTGACAATGGCGGAATACATCAATGAATTTACCAGCTTTTGACCTAGCTGCATCAATTTGTGAACAAACTGGTGCAGGAACATCCTTCAATTCGTGTTGCGGTATCAGTGGAATAATATTATAAATACTTGCTCCAGCTTCTTTTACTGTTTTTGCAACGGTTTCAATATGCTCGTCATTTATTCCCGGCACTAAAACAGTATTAACCTTAATGGTTATCCCTGCTGCTGCAATTTTTTTAATACCCTTTATTTGATTCTCAATAAGAATCTTTGCTCCTTCAACTCCTTCATATCTCTTCCCATGATAAATTATGTATTTATTCAATTTTGCCTCTATATCAGGATCAACTGCATTAACAGTTACAGTTAAAGAATCAATTCCCACATCTATAATTTCATCTGCTCTTTCATATAATAAAAGCCCATTTGTACTCATACATTTTATTAAATTAGGATATTTTTCCTTTATCAATCTAAATGTTTCAAGTGCATAATCTGTAGCAAGAGTATCTCCAGGTCCTGCAATTCCTGCTACTGTAATTTCCGGACATAATTTCAATGCCTTATCCAACACTTCTATACTCTCTTTTGGAGTTATTACCTTTGATGTTACTCCCGGTCTATTTTCATTATCATTAATTACTCTGTCGCAGAAGCGACAGGCTATATTACACCCGGGACTTACCGGAAGATGAATTCTCCCAACATTATTTTTGTGACCTCCAAAGCATGGATGTGAATTTTGTAAGTCTTTGTATGTATTGCTCATAAATAATCACCTGCTTTCTCTAACATCCATTCCCTACTTCAAAATATTTAATTACGAAGTAACGATGCCGGGTGGATTCGAACCACCAACTTCAGTTTTGCAAACCTATGCCATTCCTAACGGCTACAACATCGATAATCACTTAAGACTCACTTACAAGTCTTGCACGACAAATTATAAAGAAATAACCAGAGATTTCGCATAACACCTTACTAATGAGGGGTAAAATTATTATTGCAAAATCTCTGGTTGTCCAGTCAATTTCTTATTCTATATTTCTCTGTTTTATCAATTTGAACTATTTTTCCATCCTGTACTGTAATTAATACATTTCCATACTGAATATCTGCCAACAGTCCCTGTACTATCTCAATACTTTTTCTTAACTCTTCACTAATTTCTTTTTGACTCATGTTTCACCTTCTAACATAGTAAGGAACTTTACTCTTTCCTCTTAGTTATTGCTAAACAAAGGTGTTGATAAATATCTATCACCTGAGTCTGGAAGTAATGCAACGATTGTTTTGCCTTTATTTTCAGGACGAGATGCTAAAATACTAGCAGCTTTTAAGGCAGCTCCTGAAGATATACCTACAAGAATACCTTCGCTTACTGCAAATTTTCTTCCCTCTGCAAAAGCATCATCATTTTCAATAGTTATAATTTCATCATATACATTTGTATTAAGAACATCTGGAACAAATCCGGCACCAATTCCCTGGATTTTATGTGCTCCTGGTGTACCTGTTGACAACACAGGACTACCTGCAGGTTCTACTGCAACTACTTTAACATTTGGATTCTTTTCTTTTAAGTATTCTCCAACACCTGTTATTGTTCCGCCTGTACCAACACCTGCTACAAAAATATCTACCTTTCCGTCTGTCTGTTCCCATATTTCTGGTCCTGTTGTTGCTTTGTGAGCAGCTGGATTAGCAGCGTTTACAAACTGTCCTAAAATAACAGCTCCAGGAATTTCTTCCTTTAACTCCTCAGCTCTTGCAATGGCACCTTTCATGCCCTTTGCTCCTTCTGTTAATACTAATTCTGCACCATATGCTTTTAACAGATTTCTTCTTTCTACACTCATAGTATCAGGTAATGTAAGAATAGCTCTATATCCCTTTGCCGCAGCGACTGCCGCTAAACCGATACCTGTATTTCCTGATGTAGGTTCAATAATTGTTGCTCCTTCTTTAAGAATTCCTTTTTTCTCTGCATCTTCAATCATTGCTAATGCAATTCTGTCTTTTACTGAACCTGCTGGATTTAAATATTCAAGTTTTGCAAGAATTGTAGCATCTGCTACACCAGCTTTTTTTGAATATTGATTTAGTTTTAACAATGGAGTTCCTCCGATTAATTCTAATGCACTTTCTTTAATTTTACTCATAATAACATCCTCCTTAAAATATAAATTACGTTTTTGATTTTTCCTATCTGTTTACTATGATATAAGTATAACACACTTATTTTTACTTGTATAATATGTATATCCATTTATTGGTTATAGGTATTGTCTATAACGTTCTTATCATCTTTCAATACTCTTTACTGCCATTTCTATCCTTGTTAAAGCTTCTGTTAATATCTTTCTTGGACAGGCAACATTAATTCTTTGAAATCCTTTACCTGCAGTACCAAAGATTTTTCCACTATCCAACCACAGCTTTGCCTTTTTGATAATCAGCTCCTCAAGTTCATTTTCTGATAAATTTAACTCTCTAAAGTCAAGCCATAATAAATAAGTTCCCTCATTTTCAACAAGCTTTATTTGAGGCAGTTTCTCTTTGATAAACTCCCTTGTATACGCAATGTTTTCACTTACATATTTATGCATTGCCACATACCACTCATCACCATATTCATATGCTGCCTTTGTTGCTACCAGACCCATCACATTCAATTGACTGTACCCTGCGGCGTCTATTTGCTTTCTGAATTTCCTTTTTAATTCCTTATTAGGAATAAAAATATTAGAAATCTGTAATCCGGCAATATTAAAGGTTTTACTTGGTGAAGTTGCTATTATACTAATCTCTTTATATTCATCCTTTAAATTTGAAAAAACGTGGTGTTTTCCCTTGAATACAAAATCTGCATGTATTTCATCACTTACTACAATTACGTGATGTTTATAACAAATGTCTCCTAAACGCTTAAGTTCCTCTTCACTCCACACTCTCCCAACAGGATTATGAGGATTACACAAAAAGAAAAGCTTTATTTTTTCTTTAACTATTTTTTCTTCAAAGTCCTCAAAGTCAATTCCATACTTTCCTGACTCATCCTGAATAAGTGTATTACTTACTACCTTTCGCTCATTATCAACAATTACTTCACTAAATGGATAATATACTGGTTGTTGTATCATTACTCCATCGCCTTTATCTGTAAATGCTTTTACAGCCATCGCAAGTGCAAACACAATACCAGGAGTCTTTATTAACCACTCTGGCTCAACGTGCCAGTCATAATGGCGTTTCATCCACT
>CAYOMP010000005.1:39394-51784 GCA_964405075.1 uncultured Lachnospiraceae bacterium | reverse complement strand
TTGATAACTTTGAATAATGCATTTTTTATAACTGAATAAGCTAAACCGGCAGAAATATCAGCAACTTCAGCACCTTCTTTTTGAGCCTGCTTAACTTTTGAATTCATAAATACTGTACATCTTGTACCAAGGTCTATTGGATTCTTTGCAAATAGTGCGGCATTGGCAAAATCCTGAACAGAGAAGTTAAGAGATTTTGCAAATGTTTCTATAAATGAACCACAACCTGATGAACAAGCTTCGTTAAGCTGAACACTATCAACAGTCTGATTTTTGATTTTGATGCATTTCATATCCTGACCACCTATGTCAAGAATGCAATCAACTTCTGGTTCAAAGAAAGCAGCAGCATAGTAATGGGATACCGTCTCTACCTCACCTTCATCCAGCATTAATGCAGCCTTAATAAGAGCTTCACCATATCCTGTTGAACAAGAGTAGGCTATCTTTGCATCAGATGGCAATAAGGAGTAAATTTCTTTAATAGATTTAATAGTAGTAGCTAGTGGACTACCATTATTGCTATTGTAGAAAGAATATAATAAAGAACCATCTTCTCCAACTAATGCTACTTTGGTTGTAGTTGAACCAGCATCTATTCCTAAATAGCAGTTACCTTTATATGTTGATAAATCACCAGTTGTAACATGATGACTAGAATGACGTTTTGAAAATGCTTCATAAGCAGCCTCGCTTTCAAATAAAGGTTCCATTCTATCTACTTCAAATTCCATTTCAATGTTAGAAGCTAATCTATCACGTAAAGATGTTAGCTGAATGGAAACATCTTTTTTTGAATTGAGAGCTGAACCTATAGCTGCAAAAAGGTGCGAATGACCTGGAGCAATAATATGTTCATCATCCAATTTGAGTGTTCTAATGAATGCTTCCTTTAATTCTGAAAGGAAGTGAAGTGGACCACCTAAAAATGCTACATGTCCGCGAATAGGTTTTCCGCAAGCTAAACCACTAATTGTCTGGTTAACAACTGCCTGGAATATTGATGCAGACAAATCTTCTTTTGTAGCTCCTTCATTGATAAGTGGCTGAATATCAGATTTTGCAAATACACCGCATCGAGCTGCGATAGGGTAAAGTGCTTTATAATCTTTTGCATATTCATTTAATCCACTTGCATCTGTTTGTAATAAAGAAGCCATCTGGTCGATAAAAGAACCTGTACCACCAGCACAGATACCATTCATACGTTGTTCAATACTTCCACCTGAGAAGTATATAATTTTTGCATCTTCGCCACCAAGCTCAATAGCTACATCGGTCTGTGGGGCATAGTCCTGTAATGCTGTTGAAACAGCAATAACTTCCTGAACGAAAGGTACTTCAAGATGTTTTGAAAGAGTTAAACCACCAGAACCAGTAATCACAGGTGAAAGAGTCATTTCGCCTAACTGAGTATATGCTTTATCAAGCAGCTTTGCTAATGTTTCCTGAATATTAGCAAAATGTCTTTCATAATCTGAAAATAATATATTATGATCGTCATCTAAAATGGCGATTTTTACAGTTGTGGAACCTATATCAATTCCTAATGTATATAATAAATTTTCCATAATAATTAATAACAATGAATAATTAGTATATATGATAAATCTGTGTTAATAACTTATCAAACACTGCGATAAACGCTAAATATTTATGTTAGCATAGCGTTTTTGTACGCAAAATTCATTGTCCAGTTGTATAACTGTACCCTCCTAGTTTAAAAATTACACATCAAACTACATTATACGATAATAACTTTCAAAATACAAACCCCAAATTTTTAATAATTATTAATAGGTAGAAATATTTTTTGATGTGGTAGTCAAGAGTCGAAGATGAGTCTTAAATTTGGTTATTATGTCATTATATGGCAATGTTGTGAACATATGGTGAATTTGTTTTCATAATTGTTTATAAAAAAATGCAAATGTGTTAGAATACTAACGAGTTATTAATTGACAAAAATATATCTTATAATTATAATGTGAGTGCTATGTTTGTATTTATTTTTATACAATTGGTTTTGAGAAGTTTTGTCTATGTCAATTGGTAATCCATAGTAATTAATATTTATTGTGGAAGGAGAAAATGGTCAGTGACTAATATATTCCGTACAATTGATGGGCAGATTCATCAAATAAGTGAGATTCAGGAAGGCTGTTGGGTATCATTAATTAATCCGACGGAATCTGAAATTATAGATGTTTCTGAAAAGTACAATATAGATGTCGGTCACATAAAGGCTCCACTAGATGAAGAGGAGCGTTCGCGTATCGAAGAAGAAGAGAATTATACCATGATTTTAGTTGATATTCCTGTAATAGAAGAACGAAATGGTAAGGATTGGTATGTTACTATTCCATTGTCAGTAATTATAACAGATGATGTTATTTTTACGATATGTCTTGAAGAAACGCCAATATTAGATGCTTTTGTAAAGGGCAGAGTAAATAATTTTTTTACTTATAAGAAAACAAAGTTCATTCTTCAAATTCTATATAAGAATACAACTATGTATTTGCAATATCTGAGAATTATAGATAAAAAGAGTGATGTGATTGGAAAAAAATTACATCGTTCAACAAAAAACAGAGAATTAATTGAGTTATTAGAGTTAGAAAAGAGTTTGGTATATTTTACTACTTCTCTTAAATCAAATGAGGTAGTATTAGAACAATTAATGAAAACAGAAAGCATTAAACAATATCCAGAAGACAAAGAACTGCTAGAGGATGTAATTATTGAGAACAAACAGGCTATTGAGATGGCTGATATTTATAGTGGTATTCTAAGTGGGACAATGGATGCATTTGCTTCAGTTATTTCAAATAATTTGAATATTGTAATGAAGTTTTTGGCAACAGTTACCATTGTAATGTCTATTCCAACCATGATAGCCAGTTTTTATGGAATGAATGTTAATTCGCAAGGTATGCCTTGGGCAGACAGTCCATATGGTTTTGCATATATTGTTGCTTTTTCGATAATGCTTACAGTTTTTGTAGCGTTGATTTTTGCTAAGAAGGATTTATTCTAGAGAGAACAGGGAGGTTTTTTGATGAACTTTATTGATAAGTTAGAAAGAAAATTTGGACGATATGCAATTCATAATTTAATGTATTATATTATGATTTTGTATTCTATCGGTACGGTTATAGGTATCTTTATGCCATCATTTTATTACCAATATTTATCTTTAAATGCGTATGCAATAATGCATGGACAGATTTGGCGTTTGGTAACATTTTTGATGGAAAGTCCTGGTAGTGGATTATTATTTTCTGCTATTGCCATTTATTTGTATTATATGATAGGTACTAACTTGGAACAGCAATGGGGGGCATTTAGATTTAACTTATATTTCTTTACAGGTATTATTGGACATATATTAGCAGCATTGATTATGTATTGGATTACAGGGGAAGTCTATTTGTTGGGAACATCATATTTGAATTTCTCATTATTTTTTGCATATGCTGCAACATATCCTGATATGCAGTTTTTATTGTTCTTTGTTATACCGGTAAAAGCTAAATGGTTAGCCTACATTGATGGGGCATATTTCTTATATGCATTTATTACCGGAAATACGGCAACCAGAATCTGTATAGTATTGTCTTTAGCTAACTTTATTATTTTCTTTTTGGGTACTAGAAATATGAGACGTATTTCACCAAGAGAGATTCATAGAAGACAGACATTTAAAAGGGAAACATCTATGCCTAAGGGGGCTACTAAGCATAAATGTGCTATTTGTGGTAGAACGGAATTAGATGGAGACGAATTAGAATTTAGATTCTGTTCAAAATGTGATGGTAATTATGAGTATTGTCATGATCATCTGTTTACACATAAACATGTAAAAAGGTAATAAGCATCTCTAAACTAATGTTTAGAGGGTTATATAAAAGGAGGAATTTATGAAAAAAACTAAAATTATCTGTACAATGGGACCTAACACAAATAACAGAGAGCTTTTGAAAAGTTTAGCCGAAAATGGAATGGATATTGCCAGATTTAACTTTTCACATGGTGATCATGATGAACAAAAGGGGAGAATGGACTTATTAAAAGGTATCAGAGAAGAAATTGGAAAACCAATTGCCATTTTGTTAGATACTAAAGGTCCAGAAATTAGAACAGGACTTTTAAAGGATGAGAAGAAGGTAAATTTATCAGAAGGTGATATTTATACTTTTACAAGTGAAGATATTATTGGTGATGAAAAAAGGGGTCATATTACTTACGAAGGATTAGCTGATGATTTAGTTGTTGGAAACAAGATTTTAGTAGATGATGGATTACTTGAATTTGAAGTAATCGAAATTAATGGAAAAGAAATTGTATGTAAGGTTATCAATGGTGGAGAATTAGGAATGAGAAAGGGTGTTAACGTTCCTAATGTATGTGTTAATTTACCAGGGTTAACTGAAAAAGATAGAAATGATATTCTTTTCGGTATTGAACAGGGTATCGATTTTATAGCAGCATCATTTGTTCGTTCTGCAGATGCTGTTAAAGAAATTAGAGAATTGTTAAAAGAAAACAATGCCTCACATATTCAGATTATCGCTAAAATTGAAAATGCTGAAGGTATAAATAATATTGATGAAATTATTCATTATTCAGACGGAATTATGGTAGCCAGAGGAGATTTAGGTGTTGAAATTGAGCCAGATAAATTACCAAATCTTCAGAAGATGATTATTAAAAAATGTAATGAAAAATATAAACCAGTTATAACTGCTACACAGATGCTTGATTCAATGATGAGAAATCCAAGACCAACAAGAGCGGAAGTATCAGACGTTGCCAACGCTATATATGATGGAACTGATGCAGTAATGTTATCAGGGGAAACAGCAGCAGGAAAATATCCATTGGAAGCATTAAAGATGATGGCTCAGATTGCTGAAAGTACTGAAGAACATTTAGATTACGAAGCAACTATGAGAAATAAAGAATTACATCGTAAAAAGGGAATCGCAAGTGCAGTTGGATTCTCAGCGGTAGCTACAGCTAAGAGTTTGAATGCTAAGCTAATTGTTGCACCAACAGTATCAGGTGCTACTGCAAGACTAATTTCTAATTTTAAACCTAGTACTCAGATTGTTGGTATTTCTCCAAATGAGGCTACTGTAAGAAAGATGCAGATTTACTGGGGAGTATTGCCAATCCTCTCAAATGAGGAAGATACTACAGAAGATATTATTAATAAGGCAATTTCTATTGTAAAAGAAAGAGGACTTGCCCAAAAAGATGACCTTATTGTATTAACAGCAGGACTTCCTGCACCAAGTATTGAAACAGGTGTAGGTGCTATGAGCAATATGATGCAGGTTACAATGGTAGATTAAATAGTAAAATTATGAGAAACACGCTTTGTGAGTTTTTCAAATTACTGCGACGCTCGTTGAAAAACTATGTAAACATAATTTTCTCCTCGTTGTTCGCGTAAATAAAGTAAAAATCGAAGTAAGTAAATTACTTCGATTTTTTTATGTAGAGAGCTTGAATTGACAAAAAAGGTAATATATTATATAATTTCTGATAATAATAAATTATAAGGGAGAAAACAATGAATTTTGAAGATATAATCAATGCTGAAGAACTTGATTTTAGCAGAACTGATGCATCAATGTTTTTATTAGGTTTATTGAGTGCTTTTGATAACAGATACCAGGCTACGGCAGATAGTTTTTTTGAGGAAATCAGTTGGAAGCAGTTTTTTGCAATAATAAGTATTAATCTGTTCAAAGAGGCTCCTACAATAAAACAGTTAGCAGAACTTATGGGAAGTTCACATCAAAACGTTAAGCAGATTCTTCTTAAGCTGGAGAAGAAAGGATTTGTAGATATTATAATTGATGAGAATGATAAGAGAAAGCAACGCATTATATTAACAGAGAAGACAAGAGATTTTTGTAAAGAGCATGATGAGGGAAGCAAAATAATAATATCAAGTATTTTTAGAAATATTAGTTCGGAGCAGATAAAAACAACAATAGAGACAATAATATTAATGGAAAAAAATCTGAATAATTTGGGATGAATAAATGAAAATGATTAATAAAAACATAATGATAAATACTCTAAAGATTTCCTTGGCAGCAGTTTTTGCGATTATAGTAGCTGATATTATGAACTTGGAGTTTGCAATATCTGCCGGAATAGTTGCTATTCTTACTATCCAGCCAACTAAGAGGGAGACTGTAGCCACAGCTTTGGGCAGATTATATGCTTTTATTGCTGCAATTATAATATCCTTTGCGAGCTATCAGATTTGTGGATTCACAACTTTGGGATTTTTTGTGTATTTGGTGGTATTTATTTTTGTATGTCAGATATTTAAATGGTATAGTGCTATGGCAATGAATTCAGTATTGATTTCACATTTTTTAACTCTTGGAGCTATGAATGTAACTACAGTAAGTAATGAACTGGCAATTTTTATTATTGGTGTAGGAATTGGGATAGCGGCTAATTTACATTTGCATAAGCGTGTAGACTATATTGAGGAATTGAAAAATACAGCTGATGAGCAAGTTATCAAGATACTGGAGAGAATGGCTGAACGCATTATAGACAAAGATATTACAGATTATAATGGTGAATGTTTTGAAAAGTTAAATGAGCATATTCGTTTGGCAAAGAATGTTGCAAAAGAGAATTATAATAATCAGTTTGCAAGTGATGATTTATATGATATGGAATACGTAACAATGAGAGAGAGACAAAGTCTGGTTTTATATGAAATGTATAAATGCGTTAGGAGTTTAGATACTACGCCAAGCACTGCAAAAGCTATATCAGATTTCTTGAAAAAAATGGGCGGAGGGTTTCATGAATTAAATGATTGTCAGGATTTAATGGCTGATTTTATAAAATTAGACCAGTCCATGAAGAGTAAGCCGTTACCGGTAGAACGTAAGGAATTTGAAGATAGGGCACGTTTATTTACCCTGTTAAGAAACATAGAGGAGTTTATAGGAATAAAAATAGAATTTTTTAAGGAATATAACTAGAGTACAAGAGAATTTGAGAAGAGGTGACTAACTTGAGAAAGAAGATTAATTATTTAGCAATAATAACAATAATAATGGTTTTAATATCAACACTTGCTGGTTTATTTTATAAAGGTGTTGAGACTACAAAGACATTTACTAATCTATTTGGTAATCAAGTAGAGTTATATGGTAAGGGACTATATGGAAAGTTGGATAATTTAGCAGCAGGAACGGCAATGGGTACTGATATTGCAATGTTAATTGTTGCGATTATTTTATTGATTATTACTATTAATATTGAGAAAGGGAAAGTTTTAGAAATTTTTCAGGCAGGTTTGATGGTAAGTTTATTTTATGCTTCTTTTTGCAATATTATGGGACATCCTTTTAACCGTTTGTATTTAATATATTTAGTATGGTTCTCTGCGTCTCTTTATGGTTCAATTTTGTCCTTGATTGCTATTACAAAAGAGAATTATTTTAAAGAGAGTATTTTGGAAAAGGATTTGAATGGTACCGTTGTTTTTATGATAATAGGTGGATGTTCTGTTTGGGTGTGGATGACAATGATAATTCCTGCTATTATTTCGGGAACACCTGATTTTCTTACTGTGGGTGTAACAGAACCAACATTTGCAATTGATTTAGGAATAATATTTCCGATATGTATAGCAATGGGAGTATGTTTGAAAAAGAAGAAAAAGTATGCATATCCTATTGTTTCAGTGTTGTTAACACTTATTACCTGTGTTGGGGTCTGTGTTATAATGCAGACTATAGCTCAATTAAGTATAGGAGTAGTTATTTCAATAGGACAGATGATAGGATTGGTAGGTAGTTTTGTTATACTTGGAACAATAGCTATTATTTTGAATATAAAATTGCTAAGATATGTGAAGTAGAGTAAAAGTGTGTTTTTAGGAATAGATTTAAATTTGACAATTTAAGATAGAAAAAAATATTAGAAAGTTCTTAAAAGGAGAACTTTCCAAGTGAAAAGGAAAAGTCCAAGTTTATTCTTTATTAAACTTGGACTTTTTTGTTGCCAAGTATGCGAAAAAAGGTCCAGTGGACCTTTTTTCGTATAATTATTCTGTTTTTGGTTCGTAAGTCACGTTACATTCAAGATTTTTAAAGGTTTTCTTGTCAACTTCTGAAAGAATAACTGTTGAATGAACCTGACATCCCTTTAGTTTTGATAACTGCTGTAATGCAAGTGCGGCAACTTCGTTTGTTGCGGCAGTTGCAGATAAAGCGATTAGGACTTCATCAGTATGCAATCTAGGATTCTTGCTACCAAGGTATTGTGTTTTCAATTTTTGAATTGGAGCAATTGCCTCAGGAGCAAGGATTGTATTTTCATGAGGAATATCAGCTAATATTTTTAATGTGTTCAATAAGGCAGCTGAGCTGGCACCTAATAAATCACCAGTTTTTCCTGTAACGATAGTTCCATCATTTAATTCAATAGCAACAGCAGGTGCACCAGTTTCTTCTGCGCGTTCAAGTGCAGGTGTTACAGTTGCACGGTCAGTGTTTGTGATGTTTTCCTGACTCATAAGAAGTTGAATTTTGTTAACTTCTTCCTGTTCACATTTTCCTTCCGCAACACCGGCAATTGCATTGTAATATCTACGAATAATTTCCTGACGAGAAGCTTCTCTACATGCTTCATCATCAAAAATACAATTTCCAGCCATATTAACACCCATATCAGTAGGAGAAGCGTAAGGGCTGCTTCCATATATCTTCATAAAAATTGCATTAAGTACCGGGAAGATTTCTACATCACGATTATAGTTAACCGTAGTCTCACCATATGCTTTTAAGTGGAATGGATCAATCATATTGATATCGTTCAAATCAGCTGTAGCTGCTTCATAAGCTAAGTTAACAGGATGGTCTAATGGAAGATTCCAAATAGGGAATGTTTCGTATTTTGCATATCCTGCGTTAACGCCACGTTTATGTTCGTGATAAAGCTGAGATAGGCAGGTACTCATTTTTCCACTACCCGGGCCTGGAGCAGTAACAACTACCAAAGGTCTGGTTGTTTCAATATAATCGTTCTTTCCTTAACCGTCTTCACTAATTATTAAAGGTACATTAGTTGGGTATCCGGGAATAAGATAGTGATGGTATACCTTGATACCAAGATTTTCCAATCTCTTTTGGAAAAGAACTGCGCTACGTTGTTCAGAATACTTGGTAAGAACAACACTTCCTACATATAAACCTCTGGAACGAAATTCATCAATAAGACGAATAACATCATTGTCATAAGTAATTCCTAAATCTCCGCGAATCTTGTTTTTTTCAATATCGTTGGCACTAACTACCATAACAATTTCAGCCTGATCAGCTAATTGCATTAACATCTGTAATTTACTGTCAGCTGCGAAACCAGGTAGAACACGAGATGCATGAAAATCATCAAAAAGCTTGCCACCAAACTCAAGATAAAGTTTGTTGTCAAATCTTTTGATACGTTCAAGAATGTGTTCAGATTGCATTTTTAAATACTTGTCATTATCAAAACCAATTTTCATTTTTAAATCTCTCTATCTATATTATTTGTAAGTTAAATTAATTACCTTAAATACAATAGCACTTAATAATGATTTTATCAATTTATTTTCTTACTTTTTTGAAAAAAAGTATAATAGAAAAAAGTCGAGAAAAAAACTAAAAATTTGTTGATTTTTTTTATCAGTAAGTCATATTGACAAATAAAGGGTGGAGAGTTATTTTAAATATACGAACAAAATTGTAAAAAGGTCGCAAAAAAGGAGGGAGAATAAATGCCAATTAGAGTTTTTTCACAGGAAGAAAAAGAAAGCCTAAGGATACAGATGTTAAAGGCAGGTTTACCTTTGCTAAAGGAGTATGGGATGACACATATGTCTGTTAATAAAATTACAGCTGCAGCTAACATTGGGAAAAGTACTTTTTATAATTTCTTTTCTTCAAAAGAAGAGTATGTTAATGAAGTCATTAAATATAATAGAAGTAAATTTATGGAACAGATAAAAGATATTCTTAATGGACGCGAGAAAATGACGTCCCAAGAGGGAAAGGAAATGCTAAAAAAAATAATTTTTAGTGAAGACAGTGTTTATCAGTATTTGACAGGAGAAGAAGAGAGAAGTCTGTTTAATGCCAGTTCTAAAGAAGAAAAAGTTAATTTGGAAAAGGAAACAAAAATAATAGATTATCTGGCACAGATTATTGAAGGTGTTAAGAAAGATTTAGATTATGCAGTAATTTCCAATTTAATGAAAATAATGGCTATGGCATTGGCGCAAAGAGATATGTTACATGAAGAAGGGTATATCAGGACTCAGGAAAGGATATTTGAATTACTTTTTGAATGTATATTTGAAGAAGAATAGTGCAGAGATTATGAAAGAGAGGAGAAAAGCGTATGAATATAATATTTTCAACAATAGGTTTAATAGGTGGATTGTTATGTGCAGTTGCCGATCTATTATTAGATTTAAAAGGACCAAACAATAAGAAACTGGGAACAAGGGGCTTTATTGACAGTATGTGGCTGGATATGCCAAGATGGAGATTTATTGCATCTTCCATATTATCTATGTTTGCAGTACCAATGTATACGTTGGGTGTAATATCTTTGGCAAATATTATTAGTACAAATAATGAAGCATTAGGTCTGGCTTTAAAAATGGCCATATGCATAGGCGCAATGGGTGGCTTTTTCATCCATAATTATCTTTGCATTACACCAATAATTTATAAGGATATTATGGAAAAAAAGGATTTTGCATTAGCAGAAAAAGTAGTCAATGACTCCTTTGATTCAATAAAAGTACCTTTTGTAGTACTGTATTTGATGTTGATGGTAGCACCTGCAGTAATAGTAGTTTATTCAATAATAACAGGTAATTTGGATGCACCAATGTGGTGTGTATTATTAAATCCTGTAATTGCGCAAATAGTGGGCTGGATTTTTAGAGCTACCAAGTTAAAATGCTTTATTGATGCACCTGGAGTATGTGCAGCAAGTTTAGGATTGGCTCTATATGGAGTTATTGGATTAGTAATATTAGTATAAGCGGTAATGCAATTTTGGTCTTCTCAAAAATGATAAGTCGTAGTATAGTAATACTAACCGAAACGGTCAGTGAAAGGAAAATACTATGAATGAAGGATTTTTTACATTACCAAAAGAAAAACAAGATACAATAATAAATGCAGGATTTAGAATTTTCTCTGAGTATCCCTATAAAAAGGCACCAGTGGGGGATATAGCAAAAACAGCAGGAATTTCTAAGTCCTTATTGTTTTATCATTTTAAAAATAAAAAAGAATTGTATTTATTTTTATGGGATAAGGCGATAGAAATAACCACAGAAATTACTGCGAAATATAATGTGTGGAATACTACAGACTATTTTGAAATGCTGGAATTAACATTAAAAGGAAAATGTGATGTAATGAGAAGGTTTCCCTTTGTTATGGAGTTTGCAACCAAAGCGTATTATGAAATGGATAGTGAAGTATATGATGACATTCATCAGTCTTTTGATAAGCAAAGTAAGAATAGCGAGATGAAAATATTTGAGAATATAGATATGTCAAATATGCGACAGGATATAGATTTTTCTATTATGTATAAGGAAATGTTATGGGCAACAGATGGATGTTTGAGAGAAGCTATGAAGAATGGACATTTAGATGTAGAAAAAATTGAAAAGGATTACAAAAAGTTAATTGATTTTTGGAGAAAGCTATATCAATTGAAATAAATACAAAATAACAAGTCATTTTTTTCTCATAACTAAAGTCATTCGTGTTTTGTATCAAATCATTAATAACATAATACGTATTCTATTTATCTATTAAAAGTGCTACAATTATTAAAAAAGTAAGAAAGTAAGTGATAATGTGGAAAAAGTCAAAAAGAAATATGAAATAGATATGTGTAACGGTTCTATATTAGGTAAAATGTTGCTATTTGCATTACCATTAATGCTATCCAGCATTTTGCAATTATTATTCAATGCAGCAGATGTTGTTGTAGTTGGTAGATATGCAGGTGATAATGCACTGGCAGCAGTTGGTTCTAATACTTCTTTGATTAATTTGTTGACTAATTTTTTTATGGGAATATCAATAGGGGCAAATGTATTAGTTGCCAGATTCTATGGTGCAAAACAAGATAAAGACTTAGAGGAAACAGTACATACAACAATGATGGTTAGTATAATTAGTGGGATTATATTAACCATTATAGGATGTGTAGGCGCAAGAAAAATACTAATATTAATGCAGGCACCTAAGGCGGTATTAGATTTAGCAGTTACATATCTTAGAATTTATTTTGCAGGAGTGTCAACAATTATCATGTACAACA
>CAYOMP010000005.1:14771-39384 GCA_964405075.1 uncultured Lachnospiraceae bacterium | reverse complement strand
GGGATACTAAGAGACCGTTATATTATTTGTTTTTTGCAGGTGTTGTAAATGTAGTACTGAATTTAATATTTGTAATCAAATTCAAAATGGGTGTGGCAGGAGTAGCCTTTGCTACGGTTATTTCTCAGTGTATATCTGCTTTTCTTGTAGTAAGATGTTTAATGAGGAGTGAAGGTTACATTAAATTGGAATTGAATAAATTGCACATACATAATGATAAATTTATTAAAATGATACAGATTGGCTTACCTGCCAGTATACAGGGAATGGTTTTTGCCTTTTCAAACGTAATTATACAGTCTTCAATTAATTCCTTTGGAGAAATTGTTGTAGCGGGAAATTCTGCGGCAGCAAATGTGGAAGGTTTTGTTTATATGGCAATGAATGCTTTTTATCAGGCATCCATATCTTTTACCAGCCAGAATGTGGGAGCTGCCAAATATGAAAGGGTTAACAAAATTCTTTTAAATGCAGAGATTTGTGTAATTGTTACAGGTCTGGTTTTAGGCAACTTAGCGTATATGTTTGGTGAAAAATTGTTGGGATTATTTTCGACTAATCCTGATGTAATAGCGGCGGGAATGGTTCGATTAAGTGTTATTTCTACTATGTATGCGTTATGCGGAATTATGGATGTTGTTGTTGGTTCCCTAAGAGGTTTAGGCTATGCAATTGTACCTATGATAGTATCACTTGTTGGAGCATGTGGACTTAGATTATTATGGATATTTACATTCTTTAGAGTTGAACAGTTCCACTCACCGATGTCATTATATTTAACATATCCGGTAACATGGATAATAACCTTGAGTGCTCATTTTATTTGCTTTATTTTTATTCGTAAGAGGTTAGATAAAAAGTGGGGAAGATAAAATTTTTAAAAAAAAATAAATTGTATAGTCATTTTATAAAATATATTGTTTTGAAAAGAAAAAGAAACTATAATTTAAGAAAATGTATAGTTAATATATGAAATTTATAATATTGGAGGAATGGCTATGGTATTTTTAAAAAATGTTAGTGTAAAACTAAAATTGATAGCATCTTTTGTAATATTGGCAATTTTGGTTATTGTATTGGGTGTGGCTAGTTTTATCTGTATAGGCCAGGTAAGAAGAGCAGGGGATACAATTGCAAAAGACTATGCACAAAGTTTGATTGCATTAGCTGACACGACAAAGGATCTTGAAAGTATAAAAAGAATTACGTATGCACATATTGTATCAGATTCAGAGGCTACAATGAGATCTTTAGAATCGGAATTAGAAACTGATTATGCTGATTTGGATGCTAATCTTGCAACGTTCGAAAGTCTTTTATCATCAGACGAAGAAGCAGCATTGTATTCTACTTTTAAAGGAGAATACAGTGGTTTTATTGAGTCAGTTCAAGAAACTATCAGACTTAGTGCTTCTGGTGAGGATGATGCAGCGGCGATGATGGCTAATACAGCAATAGCATCTGATGGGGCTGATATTACCAAATTACTTAATGAACTTTCTGTTATAAACAGAGCTGGTATGGATGAAGCAATAAAGAAATTAGATGAAGCTTATAATAGTGCAAATACCATAATTTTTGTTATATTTGTTATAACAGCTGTTTTTGTAGCTGGGGCTATTATTCTTGTAATTGTTTTGATTACAAGACCAATGGCTAGAATGACAAAGGAATTAGAAATAATTGTTTCTGATATTAGGGATAGAAAAGGTGATTTGACTGCAAGGGTTACAGTACCAGGAAAAGACGAAATTGGCAAAATTGCTACTGGTGTTAATATCTTTATAGAAACATTGCAGACAATAATGAGTACAATTACAGAAGATTCCATTAGACTTAATGAGATTGTGACTGCAGTGGCACAAAGTGTATCTAAAGCTAATGACAATTCATGTGATATATCTTCTGTAATGGAAGAATTATCAGCTTCTATGGAAGAGATAGCTTCTACAGTTATGAGTATTAATGATAATACAGGCAATGTGGATGCACATGTTATTGAGTTAGCAGATGCATCAAAAGATTTGTTGGCATATTCCCAGGAAATGCAGGCTCGTGCTACTGAATTGGAAGAAACAGCAGTAGATAATAAGAATAATACTAGTGAAGTTATTAATGAAATTATTTCAAAATTAAATCAAGCTATTGAAGATAGTAAGAGTGTAGACAAAGTTAATGATTTGACCAATGAAATCTTAAATATTTCAGGACAGACTAACTTACTTGCATTAAATGCTTCTATTGAGGCTGCCAGGGCAGGAGAAGCTGGTAAAGGATTTGCAGTAGTTGCAGATGAAATAAGACAGTTAGCTGATTCAAGTAGGGAAGCAGCTAATAATATTCAGAATATTAATAACATGGTAGTAGCTGCAGTTAAAGAATTAATAGCTAGTTCAGATTCTATTATTAAGTATACTAATGAAAACGTATTACCAGATTACGATGGATTTGTAAAGGCTGGTAAACAGTATAACAGTGATGCTACTTATGTAAATGAAATAGTAGAGCAGTTTAGCGAAATGGCAGCTAACATTAGAGAGTTAGTTAAGAATATTACTGAATCTATGAATGGAATATCAAATGCAGTAGATGAAAGTGCTAACGGTGTTACAACTGCTGCAATGAATACTGGTGGGTTGGTACAGGATATTACTATGATTTCAACAGAAATGGAAAGCAATAGTGAGATTGCAGAGGAATTAAAAGAAGAAGCAGGAAGATTCATTAAATTATAGAATATTAAAAAATATTACTCCATCAAGTGTAGGTAGTATGTTGCCTATACTTGGTGGAGTTTTTATTCAAAAATTTTAAATAAAATAAATGAAAAATTAAAACAATTAAAAAAAAATAACTTGCTTGTAATTGCTAGCGTGTTCATTATAATTATAGTAAAATTTTAGTGTAAAGAAATGAAAAAAAATGTCACATATTGTCATATTTATAATGGAAATGGGGTAAAGATATGGGAGAAAGTAACAAAGGAAATATAGAAATTAATGAAAACGTGTTAATGAATAAAATATTGTTGGTTTCCTATACAATAGTAATAGCTGTTATTGAAGCCGCTTATTTGTTGGAAGTAATAAAAGGAAACCGAACAGTGGGTTATTATATGATTGTTTTGATATTGGGAGTATCACAATTGTTATTAAATATATTCACTTATAAGCGAAATAAAGAAAGTAATAATATAAAGTGGTATGTATTGTATGGGTATTCTGCATTGTATATATTTGTTCTTTTGACAGGTACTACAATACTTACCTTTATATATGTATTTCCGATTCTTTCAGCATTACTTATTTTTAATGATTACAAAATTATTAGAAATTTTGCAGTTATCGCAGTTACAGCTAATATAGTGTCGGCGGGATATGGTCTTGCAGTTTTAGGAACAAATGATTTGGTTGACAGGGAAATTCAGGTTCTTGGAACTGTGCTTATTATGGGATTAGCAACAGTAGCCTCTTATTATTCAAAAAAAATAAATGATTATAAGATTGGTAAAATTGTTGAACAGGAAGAAAAACAGGCGGAACTAATAGAAAAGATGTCAGAAATTAGCCGTCATATATTAGAATCAATGGAACAGATTTCAGATAGGGCAGAAGTTTTATCAGAATCAGCAGATATGACAGCAGCATCTATGGAAGATGTTTCAAATGGTTCTACACATACAGCAGAGTCAGTTCAAAAACAGTTAGAGTTAAATGAAAACATTCAGGCTGTGACTGAGGATATAGCAAACGTTACAAGAGAAGTAAAAAGAATGTCTGAGATTGCAGATAGCAATGTTGTTGAGGGAATGGAAAATGTGGAAAATCTTAATAACAGTGCAGTAAGGGTTAAGGAGCATAACGGAATTGTTTTAAATCAAATGACACAGTTAGAAGAAAAAATGAATGAAGCATTAAAAATCATATCAATGATTGATAGTATTGCAGAGGAAACAAATCTGCTGGCCTTAAATGCTTCCATAGAGGCAGCAAGAGCTGGCGAAGCTGGAAAAGGTTTTGCAGTCGTGGCAGGTGAAATAACTAATCTTGCTAATCAGACTAAGATAGCTACAGATGATATTTCTAATCTTATTAATGTTTTGCAAAATAGTGCCAAGGATGCTTTTGCAACAGTGGAAAAAATGACTGATATTACAGAAAAGCAAAATGAGATTATTTATGATATGGAAGCAAACTTTAAGCAGATCAAGGACAGCGTTGCATCTATTTCAAATAAGGTAGAAGAGCAAAACAATGAAATGCAAAATATGGAAAGCTCAAATAAAAATATTGCTGAAAACATAGAGATAATATCTTCAATAAGTGAGGAAGTTACTGCTAATAGTGAGGAAACTCTTAATACTGCAAGAGAAAATCAAAATATTACAAAAGAAGTTAGCACTCTGATTGTTGGTGTTACTAATGAATTGAAAAAATTTGAAGAAGAGTATTTATAATATGGTAAAAAACACTGATGGTATTAACTGGTCATCAGTGTTTTTTTACATAGTTAAATTATGAGAAACATGCTTTGTGAGTTTTTATAGTTTTGCAGTGCTCGTCGAAAACCTATAAAACCTATTGACAAAAAAGCAATAATGGGATAACATAACAGTGTTATTAATAACGGTGTTATGTTAAAGCGACAGTATGATTAGGAGGAGTTGCTTTGAAAAACGATAAAGAAACAAGGCAAAAATTGCAAGCTTATGCAAAACAGGAATTCTTAGAAAAAGGATATATGCAGGCATCCCTCAGAAATATATGTAAGAATGCTGGTGTTACCACAGGAGCATTATATTTTTCATTTAAAGATAAAGAAGATTTGTTTGCATCATTAATTGAAGATACAATTATGGAATTGTTTGAACTGGTTAATGGACACTTTAAAAGTGAAATAGAAGGGATGAATGATTCTTCCATAATTGAGGGTGTTATATCTGGAACTCACGATTATTCAGATGACGTTGAGTTTACACGTATGATAATACATTTTATGTATTCACATTACGATGAAATGTTTTTGTTACTAACAAAGAGTCAAGGTTCAAGATTTGAAAAAGTAGTGGATGAATTCGTTAAGATTAGTGAGCAACATTATAAAACACTGGCTTACGGAATTGCAAAAGAGGCTAATAGTAAAAGTGTAGATGATTTTACTATTCACTGGCTGGCACATATGAATATCGATTTATTTGTGCATTTGATTTCTCACGGACATACAGAAGAAGAGGCACTGGCATCGGCAGAAGTAATTATTAAGTTCTTTATTACAGGTTGGTGTTCAATGTTTAAATAGTGTGTTTTATTCAAAGATGCCAAGTGGTATATGAGTATGAATTTAGGCTATGTATATACAGTTATGTACATAGCTAAAAAAATAACAGTTACATAACAGTGTTATGTAATGAAAAATAATTATCAATAAGTAAATAGTATTAAGAGGAGGAAATATTATGTATTTGGAAGTAAAAAATATCAAAAAAAGCTATGGAGAAGGCGGAAGCTTTATTCAGGTTTTGAAGGGAATCAGTACAGGAGTAGAAAAAGGGCAAATGTGTGTAATTCAAGGAACTAGTGGTTCAGGGAAATCTACATTTCTTAATTGCATTGGTGGATTAGACACAGTGGATACAGGTTCTATAAAAGTTGATGGAAAGCAGGTTGTGGGGTTAAAACCAGATGATTTATCTGATTACAGAAGAGATAATTTAGGATTCATTTTTCAGTTTTATAATTTGGTTCCTAATCTGACTGTTAAAGAAAATATTCAGGTATGTGAGTATTTAACGGAAAATCCTCTTAATATGGATGAACTTTTAGAAACTTTAGGTCTTACAGAACATCAGAATAAATTTCCATCACAGTTATCAGGTGGGCAGCAGCAAAGATGTGCAATAGCCAGAGCGTTAATTAAGAATCCTAAGCTTCTTCTTTGCGATGAGCCAACGGGGGCATTAGATTCCAAAACATCAAGAGATATATTAATACTTCTTGAGAAGATTAACAAAATATATGGAACAACAATGCTTATTGTAACTCATAATAATTCAATAAAGAATATGGTACATAAGGTAATAATAATCAAAGATGGACAGATTCATAAAGAATATGAAAATGAAAACAGAGTACCAGCAGCTGAATTGGAGGATTTATAATATGCAAAAAGTTTTATTAAAAAGAGTATTGCGTGACCTTAAAGCAAACTGGGTAAGATATGCAGCTTTGAGTGCGTTAATAATATTGTGTATGTATTTGATAGTTTCCATGGTTGGGGCTGCAGATACAATAATTATTCAGACAACAGAAAAGGCAAAAGAAAATAAGGTTGAAGATGGTGAGTTTACAGTATTTATTCCTTTGAAAAATAGTGAAATAGAACAGCTAGAAGCAGATGGAATTATTCTAGAAGAACAGTTCTATTTAGACTTTGTTTTAGAAAACAATAATACAATAAGGGTTTTTAATAACAGAGAAAAGATTAATTTGGTAGATTTGAGTGAGGGAAGATTAGCACAAAATGTAAATGAAATAGTACTAGAAAAAAGATACTGTGAAGAAAATGCCTTAGAAATTGATGATACTATCAAAATGGCAGATAAGGAATATAAAGTTGTTGGTATTGGTACAGCTCCTGATTATGAAGCTGCATTGAATAAAATGTCAGATGCCAATGTTGACAGTAAACAGTTTGGCGCAAGCTGGGTATGTTCTAAAGAGTATGAGTTATTGAAAGATTCAATTAAGAGTTTAAAATCAGAAGAGTATGTTTATGCATATAGACTAAATGGTGCAATGACCAATGATGAATTAAAAGAAAAAATTAAAGATTTTGATTTTTCGGTAGACAGTGTAGAAGATGAACTTTTTAAAGAGTATTGGGAAGAAAATGTTGGATGTAAGGAGGATTTAGAAGAAGGGATTGATGACTTAGCAGAGGGTAGTGGAGAACTTCTTGATGGTTTGGAGGAACTGAAAAGTAACAATTCAAAGTTGAATGATGGAACAAAAAAATTATTTGATATGTATTTGGAGCAGGCTAATACAGGCTTTAAGGAATATGGCTTAGATAATGAATTGACAGAGGATAATTTTGAAGAGGAATTAACAAAGTTAAAGAATAAATTAAATAGTCCAATAGTTAGTTTGAAGATTAATTCTATAATAGATGATTTGAAAGCTTTAAAAGAGTATAAAGATGGTATAGAGGAATACACAAATGGAGTTCGAGAAGCAGCCGATGGATGTGACGAACTTAATGATGGAATGAAAGAATTGAATGATGAAACTGATGACATTATAGATGATTTATTTGACATTGACATAAGTAATCTTACACAATTTATGATTGCAGAGGATAATCCAAGAATAGGGGCTGCAGGAAATGATCAGATAGTAAGCAAACTGGCAGGATTAGTAGCCGGTGTTATTGTAATTATTCTTTTTACATATGTTATTTCTGTATTTGTTGTTCATAGCATAGAAAAAGAAAGTAGTATCATTGGCGCTCTATATTCATTAGGAGTCAAGAAACAGGATTTGTTATTGCATTATTTAATGTTACCTGTTATTATCACATTTCTATCCGGAATCGTTGGTAGTGCCTTAGGATTTAGTAAATTTGGAATAGAAACGCAGATGCAGGATTGTTATGGTTATTTTTCATTGCCGGATGTTGAAAAGGTAATTTCACCGTACTTGTTAGTATATAGCATATTAATGCCACCTGTTTCAGCGGTTATTGTAAACTGTTTAGTTATCAGAAAAAAACTGAATCAACCGGCATTAAAACTTATAAAAAATGAGCATAAACAAAATGAAATAAGTAATATTGATTTGAAAAATATGGGATTTATAGGAAGATTTCGTGTGAGGCAGATGCTTAGAGAACTTCGTTCTAGTTGTGCAGTAGTATTTGGTATGTTTGTTTCTTTGCTAATTCTGATGATGAGCATGGATACTTATGTTTTATGTGAAAATATTAAGAAGAATAATGTTTCAGATACTAAGTTTGAATATATGTATACATACAAGTATCCGGAAAAAGAAGTGCCAGAAGGTGGCGAGGCAGCATATGCAAAAACTCTTCGTAAAGAGGTATTAGGATATACACATGACATTACCGTTCTTGGAATTAATGAGGATAATCCATATTTTGATGCAGATGTAAAGGAAGGAAAAAGTATTGTCAGTGTAAGTTCAGCGATGGCTGAAAAATATTCTATTGAAAAAGGTGATAAAATTATTTTAACTGATGATGAAGATGGCATGGATTACGCATTTACTGTTGATTCTATTACTCAGTATTCAACTGGATTTTACGCATTTATGGATATAGATAGTATGAGAGAACTATTTAATGAAAGCGATGATTATTATAATGTTGTCTTTGCAAGTGAACCATTAGATATAGATTCTAAAAGATTATATGCAGAAACTACAAAAAACAATATAGAGAAAAGCGCCAAGGTATTTTCAAATATGATGGTGTCAATGATAGTAATGTTGTCAAGTGTATCAAGTTTAATATTTGTTGTGGTAATGTACCTAATGATGAAAGTAATGATAGATAGATCTGCATTCAATATTTCGTTAATTAAGATTTTTGGATATAGAAAAAACGAAATTAAGAAATTGTATCTTGATGGCAATTTTTATGTAATAGCAATAGGTGCGTTAATTTGTATTCCAACTTCAAAAACTGTAATGGATGCTTTATATCCAATGTTGATAGCAAATGTAGCTTGTGGTATGGATTTAAAATTTAGTCCGGGAATGTATTTAGGAATATATGTAGCTATAATAATATTGTATTTCATAATCAATTATTTCTTAGTTAGAAGATTAAATAAATTAGTTCCGGCAGAAGTATTAAAAAATAGAGAATAGTCAAGAGGGAGCTCCACTGGGGGCTCTCTTTATTACATTAAAAAATGATTTGCTGGTGGAAATTATTATCTGATTGCTGTGACAACTTGTGATGCCTATAAATCATATTTTGTATAGCTTATAGGATAAAAGTAACAATTAAATAAATATTAATTAACAGAAAAAAAGGTAAAATATATAGAATAAAACTAGAAAAAATATAAAAAGAGCTTGGAAAGATTGAAAATTGTTGTAAAACATTTTAAAATATAAGTAATTTTATGAACTAAATAGCTAAATGTTGAAAAATTATTTGTGAGGAGGCGGCCTATGAAGCTGAAAATAAGAGGAAAAATAGTTTTACTATGTACGTTAGTAGTATTTATGATTTGTTCTTTAGTTTATACTTTATCATCTAGTTCTAGTGAAGAGGCTATTAAATCAACGATTCTTGAATTGACACAAACAACAGTTAATATGGCTGAAATTGGGGTAATAAACGAATTAGACTGTTACTTGAAGGCAATGACTGAATTAGCCAGTAATGAGGCTTTTACAGGTAAAACTATAGACGATGTTAAAGCAGCAGCTTTGGTTTTGGAAAGTGCGGATAGAAATGGATATGAACGTGTAAACTATACTGATGAAAATGGCAAAACTAATAAGGGAAAAGATTTTTCGGAACGTGAATATTTTATTAGATGCAAAGAAACGATGAAACCGGTTGTTTCGGAACTTTATGAATCAGAGACTGCAAATGGTCAATTATCAATTCTTTTTGCTGCTCCTATTGTAAAGGAAGATGGTAAGTTTGGTGGTATTGTTTATTGTGCAGCTAGTGCAGAGTTACTAACAAATGTTATTAAAGATATTAAGATTGGTGAATCTAGTGCAGCGTTTATTATGGATAAAGAAGGAACTATAATCGCATCACAGGACTACAATATGGTAACAACTAAATGTAATTTTATTCAGAATAATAATACAAGCACAGGATTCTCAACTGATACCATGGTAGGAATTAGTGAAAAAATGATAGCCGGTGAAAGTGGAAATACATCCTTTATTCAATCAAATAATGAATGTTTTGCAACATATATTCCAATAGGCACTGATAATGGATGGAGTCTATGCATAACAGGTCGTGTTAAGGATTTTATGACAAATTATAATAAGTCTATGAAGAGAGTTTTGAATGGAGTAATTATAGAATTAGTTATAGCATTGATTCTGGTTGGAGTATTTAGCACTAGACTTGCAAAACCTATTAAGGGTGCTACAGATAGAATGAAATCTTTAGCAGATGGAGATTTGCATACACCAGTACCAACTTTTAAACAAAAAGATGAAACAAGGGTGTTGACAGATTCTATTAATGAGACTGTGAATACACTTAATGATATGATTAGTGAAATATCAGGCACTCTGGAGAGAATGGCAGCAGGTGATTTTACTGTTCGTGTGACAAATGAGTTTAAGGGAGACTTATCACCATTAAAGGATGCACTTAATTCTATTCTTCATGATTTAAGAAAGTTATTAAGGGAAATAAATGCAACATCAAACCAGGTACTGTTTGGCTCAAAGAATGTTGCACAATTATCAGAAGCATTAGCGGCAACAGTAACAGAACAAACTGCATTGATGGATAGTATTAAAGAAAATGTTGGGGTTATTTCAAATGGTGCGGATTTGAATGCTAAGAGTGCAACTGAGGCAGCACAATTAGCATCAGAGGCTATGAATTCGGTTGAAGCAGGCAGTAAGTATATGAATGAACTAATTATAGCTATGGGCAAGATGGAGGAAACTTCGCAGTCAATTGAGCAGATTAATAAAACTGTGTCTGATATAGCTTTTCAAACGAATATTTTGGCTCTTAATGCATCAGTTGAAGCAGCAAGAGCAGGAAAAGCAGGTAAGGGATTTGCAGTAGTTGCAGAAGAAGTAAGATCTTTGGCTGAGAAATCAGCATTAGCATCTCAAAATGCTACTGAACTGATAGAGGAAACAGTTAAGTCAATAAAAGAAGGTATGTTGGTAGCACAAAAGACATCGGATTCTATGGATGAAGTTGTTGTCAGAACCAGAAATGTTGATGAACATATTGAAAGTATAGCCACTATGTCTCAAGAGCAGTTACAAAACCTTGAGTTCATTATGAACAGCATAAGAGAAATTGCAGATGCTTTGACATCTACTGCAGCTTCTTCAGAAGAAAGTTCAGCAACAGCACAAGAACTTAATGCACAGGCAAATATCTTGTCTGATTTGGTTGAAAAGTTTAAAGTGTAAAAAGAATAATTTGAAAGTACATAATTGACAAAATGAAAACCTAGAAAATAGATGTAAATCTGTTTTTTAGGTTTTTTTCTATTATATATATAAGAAAATTGGGAAAAATTTTATTATATATAAATAGTAAATTGAAAGAGGTAAAATATGGATAGAGTGGTTAATAAACAGACAATTTTTCTAAAAAAGCCGGCATATATTAAATCTTTTGCATCTGTGGCAGGAAAGAAAGAAGGAGAAGGTCCTTTAGGAAAAATGTTTGATTTACAGACAGATGATGATTTGTTTGGCAAAACCAGTTGGGAGGAAGCTGAAAGTGAGATACAAAGAATTGCTTTGGAAATAGCTATAGGAAAAGCAAAAATTAACCAGGATGATATAGAGTACATTTTTGCCGGAGATTTATTAGGACAGTCAATTGCATCTACGTTTGGGCTAATGGATTATCAAATTCCTTTATTTGGTTTATACGGAGCATGCTCAACGTCAGCAGAGGCTATAAGTTTAGCTTCATTGTTTGTATCTGGCGGTTTTGCAAAAAGAACTGCAGCAGTTACATCAAGCCATTTTGCAAGTGCAGAAAAACAGTTCAGATACCCATTAGAATACGGTAATCAAAGGGCAAAATCTGCGTCATGGACAGTTACAGGCGGCGGAGGATTTATTTTGACAGAAGAAAAAACAGACATAAAGGTTACGGCGTTGACACCGGGAAGAATAGTCGATTATGGAATAAAAGATTCAATGAATATGGGAGCTGCAATGGCTCCGGCTGCTTGTGATACTATATATAATAATTTGAAAGATACGCAATGTGCAGCTGATTATTATGACAGAATTATAACAGGAGATTTAGGTAGCATTGGACAAGAAATATTAATAAAACTGTTAAAGGAAAAAGGATATGATATTTCAAAAAATCATATAGATTGTGGTTTGGAGTTATTTAATGACACTGCACAGGATACCCATGCAGGAGGAAGCGGCTGTGGCTGTGGTGCAATAGTATTGGCGACAAAAATATTACCTAATTTGAAAAATAAAAAATGGAAAAGAGTATTATATGTTGCCACAGGGGCATTATTATCAACTGTGAGTTTTAATGAAGGTAAAACGGTTCCGGGGATTGCTCATGGAGTTGTATTTGAAAAAGAGTAATTAATATTCAAAAAGCTTATTAAATAAAAATTATCAAAAAATAAAGAAAAATTAAAATGTTTAAGTACTAAAAAGGGGAAAAAGTACTATAACAAGTCATTAGTATGCAAAAAGTGTCATTTGAATTATAAAGAGTAAAAGCTGATATATGATATAAGTTAATTCGATAAGGTTACTGTAAATGCAAAAATAAAGTAAACCTATACTAATGATGTGAAGTATAGAGTTACAGAAGAGGAAAGAATAGAAATGAAATTAAAGAATAGTTTAATGATGAAACTTATGTTGTTAATGGCGGCATTAGTAGTTGTTGTTGGTAGTACGATGCAAATTTGTGTTTTGAAAACATATGGTAATCGTACAACACAGTTATACAGTCATACAGTTGGTGAAGCATACAAGTTAGCATATAGTTTGTTTTCTGAAAAAGCACCAGGTAATTGGAATATTGATCCCAAAAGTGGACTTTTATATAAGGGAACAACTCAGATTCAAGATGTAAATAGTTATGCCAAGTCTATATATGAGACTACAGGTTATCATGTTACAGTTTGTTTGAAGGACGAAAGAGTATCTACTAGTATAGTTGATGCAAATGGAAATAGTCTTAAGGGAACAAAAATAAATCCTGATATTTATGAATTAATATCTAATGGTGAAGTGTTTAGTGAACAGACTGTAATCAATGGTGTCAAAATGATGACACGTTATGAGCCTATTAAGGATGAAAAAGGAAATATTCTTGGATGTTTCTTTTTGGGGGCTGATGAATCAGAACTTCATAGCATGCAAAAAGAAGCTGAAATAGTAGCAGCTATTATTCAGTTAATTTGCACTATTGGTGCTGTTATTGTTCTATTTTTTGTATCTAGAAGTATTGTAAAACCTATTAACAGAGTGTCAGCAATTATGGGAAAAATGGAAAATAAAGATTTTTCTGATGATAATTTGCTGGATGATATTAGGGTACAGGATGAACGTGGAAAAATGGCGTCTGCTGTAAAGAATATGAGAGCAGAAATTAAAGATATGCTTGTTGCAATTCAAAATGAAGCTGACGCTATGGATAAAGCAGTAGCTGATACAACAAATCAGGTTACTCGCCTTAATGAGAATGTAGAAGAAGTCGCAGCGGCTACTGAAGAGATATCAGCAGGTATGGAAGAAACAGCAGCAGGTGTAGAAGAAGTAGATTCAACTGTTAAGAATATTGAAACTTCTATTGAACAGTTATCTGGAAAAGCAGAAGAAGGTAACGAGCGTGCTAATGATATATTTGACAGAGCAATGGAAATTAAGGAAGAAGCTGTTAAATCAAGGGAAGAAGCTATAGAAGTAATTAAAGAATCTAAAATTAGAATGAATCAGGCTATTGAAGATTCAAAAAGTATAGAAGAAATCAGAATATTAGCCGATACTATTCTTAGTATTTCAGAACAGACTAATTTATTAAGTCTAAATGCAACAATTGAAGCTGCCAGGGCAGGTGAAGCAGGAAGAGGTTTTGCAGTTGTAGCTAATGAAATTAAAAGCTTGTCAACTGCATCTGGAGAAGCTGTCGAAAAGATTCAAAATGGTGTTAATGAAATATTTAAAACTGTAGAAAATTTGGTAAGAACTGCAAAAGAAATTACAGAATATGTAGACACAAATGTTATGTTAGCTTATGATACATTGTTATCAACTGGTGAGAATTATAGTAATGATGCAAATTATATTAAGGAATTTGCAACTGAATTAAACAATACTGCAATGGAAGTTACTGAGTCCATTGAAAAAATGGCTAAAACAATGGAAGAAATGGAAATAGCAATTAATGAAAGTGCTAATGGTAGTGGAACAATAGCCGGTAAAACCAGCGAAATAGCAATGGATGTAAATACAGTTCTTTCAATTTCAGAAGAAACAAAACATAGCTCTGAAAGCTTAAAAGAAAAAGTAAGTCAGTTTATAATTTAAGCTCAAGGTTAATATAGTTTGTGCTTTTGACGATATTTCGCAGGAGTAATATTAAGTATTTTTTTAAATGTATGTGTAAAGTGACTTTGGGATGAAAATCCCAAAGTCGTACTTATTTCAAGGATAGAAAAATCAGTATATGCCAGCAAATATTTTGCATTTGTTATTCTTAAATCTATTATGTATTCAGATATATGTTTGCCAGTTTCAGAATAGAAACGACGTATTAACTGCCGTTCACTTAGAGAACATAGGGTTGCCAAATCAGCAGTAGTTATTTTGTCATGGAGATGAGAACTAATGTAGTTTTGACACAAACGTATCTCTGGAGAATAAACTTCGGATCTTTTTTGCAACATAATGAGTTCAATGTAGTGCATTGTCGAATGACGGCGAACATTATCTAAATCATATAGATTCTGACACAATTCAATTACATCATAATATGCTTCGGAGATAGCGTATGATACATCTTCAGATAATCCACCAAAAACTGCATAGCGAGACAATATACCTATATGAAGTAATGTGTGGATATAGTAGTCCCTGTATTTACTATCTTCAGGAATGTTGTAAAATTCATTCATTGTATAATTATCAAGGAATTCTTTTACCAAAGAAATATTACCATTCTTTATGGCAGAATAAAAATTAAGTTCGTGCTGGAGAGGAATTTGAATAAGATTGCGCTCACGGTTATTGTAAAGAACTTCAGTACTTCTTTTTAAAATAAATTTGTCTAGAGCATTATTGTTAATAATAAAGCTGTGAAGATTATCCATATCCCGTCTCCTTTACTGTTTATTCATACGTGTTAATTGTATTAATTATATATAATTAAATCCTGTGCTTCAAGCTAAAAAATGTTGTAATGTAAAATAAAGGGTGGTATACTAAAAAAAGAATTTTAAAAGATGGAGTGGTATTATGAAGAAAATTGAAGAATATGTTAGAAGCATACCTGATTTTCCAGAACCAGGTATTATTTTTAGAGATGTAACTAGTGTATTACAGGATGCAGAAGGATTGCATCTTGCCATAGATTCAATGCAGGAATTGATTGGTGACACTGAATTTGATGTAGTTGTGGGACCAGAGTCAAGAGGGTTCATATTTGGTGTACCTATCGCTTATAATATGAGGAAAGCCTTTGTTCCAGTAAGGAAAAAAGGTAAATTACCATGTGAAACTGTTGAAAAATCATATGATTTAGAATATGGTTCAGCAACAATTGAAATGCATAAGGATGCAATAAAACCAGGGCAGAAGGTAGTTATTATTGATGATTTGATTGCAACAGGTGGCACAATAGAAGCTATTATTGATTTAGTAGAAGGAATGGGCGGCGAAGTAGTTAAGATTGTATTTTTAATGGAACTTGCAGGTCTTAAAGGAAGAGAAAAATTAGCAGGTAAAGATGTTGCATCGGTTATTTGTTACGAAGGTAAATAGATTATTGATGCAGATTGATTAGCAAAACATAATGAGTCGGTGATAGCGTATGGTAAATGAACAAGTTGAAAGAAAACAACGTGTTAAGAAAATAGATGATAACAATGTAAAGGCATTTGATGATTTTACCAGTCCGGAAGTATTGTATGATGAGTTGATTGCCAGTATTAAGAAGTATCATCCGTCAACAGATACATCAATGGTAGAAAAGGCATATAAAATTGCATATAACGCCCATGACGGGCAGTGTAGAAAATCGGGTGAACCATATATAATTCACCCTCTTTGTGTTGCTATAATATTAGCAGAATTAGAATTGGATAAGGAAACTATTGTTGCTGGACTTTTACATGATGTGGTGGAAGATACAGTTATGACATCAGAAGAAATAGCAGCAGAATTTAGTGATGAAGTTGCTCTTTTAGTAGATGGAGTTACTAAGTTAGGACAGTTAGCCTATTCAAAAGATAAAGTAGAAGTACAGGCCGAGAACTTAAGAAAAATGTTTTTGGCTATGGCTAAGGATATTCGAGTAATACTAATAAAATTAGCAGACAGACTTCATAATATGCGAACTCTTAAATATATGAAGCCTGAAAAACAAAAAGAAAAAGCTAGAGAAACTATGGATATTTATGCACCTATTGCACAAAGATTAGGTATTTCTAAGATAAAGATAGAATTAGATGATTTGTCTTTGAAATATTTAGAGCCAGAGGTGTATTATGATTTAGTTGAAAAGATAGCTTTTAGAAAAAGTGAAAGAGAAGCCTTTGTTAAAAGTATTGTAGATGAAGTTAAGTTTCATATTGACAATGCAGGAATTGTGGCTCAGATTGACGGTCGTGTTAAGCATTTTTTCAGTATATACAAAAAAATGGTTAATCAGGATAAAACATTAGATCAGATATATGATTTGTTTGCAGTTAGAATTATTGTGGAATCAGTAAAAGACTGTTATGCTGCATTAGGTGTGATTCATGAAATGTATAAGCCTATTCCGGGGCGTTTCAAGGATTATATTGCTATGCCAAAACCTAATATGTATCAGTCTCTTCATACCACATTGATTGGGCCTAATGGTCATCCATTTGAGATTCAAATTAGGACTTATGAAATGCATAGAACTGCGGAGTATGGTATTGCTGCCCATTGGAAATATAAAGAAGCCTCTGATGGAAAGAAAGTTGAAGAACAGGAAGCAGCTAAGTTAGCTTGGTTAAGACAGATATTAGAATGGCAAAAGGATATGTCTGATAACAAGGAGTTTATGAGTTTACTTAAGAGTGACTTCGACTTGTTCTCAGAAAACGTATATTGTTTTACTCCATCAGGAGATGTTAAGAATCTGCCAAATGGTTCTACTCCTATTGATTTTGCCTACAGTATACATAGTGCTGTTGGTAATAAAATGGTGGGAGCCAAGGTTAATGGCAAGCTGGTTAATATAGATTATGTATTGCAAAATGGTGACAGAGTTGAAATAATAACGTCGCAAAATTCTAAAGGGCCTAGTAGAGACTGGCTAAAAGTTGTTAAGAGTACTCAGGCAAAAAGTAAGATTAATCAGTGGTTTAAAAATGAATTAAAAGAAGAAAACATAATAAAAGGAAAGGAAATGATTGCCCAATATTGTAAGGTTAAATCAATAGTACTTTCAGATATTATGAAAACAGAATACATGTCTGGTGTAATGCGTAAATACGGCTTTAAGGATTGGGATTCTGTATATGCAGCAGTAGGCCATGGTGGCTTAAAGGAAGGTCAAGTAATAAATAAAATGCTTGAACAATACGAAAAAGCCAACAAAAAGATTATTACAGATGAAAAGGTTCTTGAAACTGTTGTTGATGGTAAGGATAAGCTACATGTACAAAAGTCAAAAGGTGGAATTGTTGTACAAGGTATACATGATGTGGCAGTTAGATTTTCCAAGTGTTGCAGTCCGGTTCCAGGAGATGAAATAGTAGGATTTATCACCAGAGGGCGTGGGGTATCTATTCATAGAACAGATTGTGTAAATGTAATTAATTTATCTGATATAGAAAGAGCAAGATTGATTGATGCTGAATGGAGCCAGACATCTGCTGGTGAGGAACAGTCAAGATATACAGCTGAAATTAAAATATATGCCAATAATAGAATTGGTATGCTGGTTGATGTTTCTAAAGTGTTTACAGAAGTAAAAATTGATGTAACTTCTATGAATTGTAGAACTAATAAACAGGGAACAGCAACTATTACCATGACATTTAATGTTCGCGGTACGGAAGAACTGAGAAGTATTATAGAAAAATTAAGACAAATTGAATCAGTTATTGATATTGAAAGAACTACAGGTTAATTCATGTAGTTCTTTATTAGACAGGAGGAAATAACCAATGTTAAAGGTTGACACATATGTGTTGGGAGCTGTTAGCACTAATACTTATATTTTGAGTAATAGCGAAACTAAGGATGCTATTATCATTGATCCGGCAGATAGAGCATCATTTATAAAAAAACAGATAGAAGATAATAATTATAATTTAAAGGCTATTTTCCTGACACATGGACATTTTGATCATATAACTGCGGTAACCTTTTTAAGGGAAGCTTTTGGTGTACCTGTTATTGCTTCTGTTCATGAAAAGGATATATTAAATAATGCTGGCTTGAATTTATCTTCAGCAATGGGTGGCTTTGAGTTATCAATAGATGCAGACAGATATGTGAAGGATAATGAAGAGTTAGACTATATCGGATGTCCGTGCAAGGTTATTGAGACACCAGGACATACACAGGGTAGTGTTTGCTACTATTTTGAAGAAGAGGAAATACTTGTTAGCGGAGATACTCTTTTTAGAGAATCTATGGGAAGAACTGATTTCCCAACAGGAAGTGTTTCTATGATGAAACATTCATTAAAAGAAGTGCTGGCAAAATTACCGGATGATATTATTGTGTATCCTGGGCATGGTGAAGCTAGTACTATGGGGTATGAAAAAATGTATAATCCATTTTTGGGTTAGGAGATTTTAATGATAGAAATAAGGCAAAATGATAGAAATTATGAATATGATATTTATTCTTTAGTAAAGGCATTTTATCCTAAGATGGATGTGGAAACATTTATTGAAGGTGATGGCAGGATTAACAGTAATGAGCCGGAACTATTAGTGGATGTGAAATACGATTCGTCAGGTGTTACAATTACAATTGTTGATGGTATAAATGAATATAATGATTATGTTAAGTGTGATTTTTCTGATAGAAAAGGTGCAAAAAATGTTCTTAAACACTCATTGTACAGGTTACTTTCAGAATGTTCAGGCAGAGTGCTTCCATGGGGAACGCTAACGGGTATCAGACCTACCAAGATTCCTATGGCGTTGATTGAACAGGGGCATAGTGAAGAAGATGTTGCCAAATATATGAAAGATACATATTTGGCAAGCGATGAAAAAATTCAATTGAGCATAGAAATTGCTAAAAAAGAAATAGAGGTTTTGAAGGATATTGATTATAAGGACGGATACAGTATTTATATTGGAATTCCATTTTGTCCTACAACTTGTTTATATTGTTCGTTTACCTCTTACCCATTGGCAATGTGGGAAAAGAGAATGGATGAGTATGTGGATGCTTTGTGCAAGGAAATAGAATATACAGCCGATGCATTTAAGAATAAAAGGCTTAATACAATTTATATAGGCGGTGGAACTCCAACTACACTAAACGCCAATCAGTTAGATAGAATATTGACTAGAATTGAAGAATTATTTGATTTAACATATTTGAAAGAACTAACTGTTGAAGCAGGCAGACCAGATAGTGTAACTTTAGAAAAATTCCAAGTTCTTAAAAAACATAATGTTTCCAGAATATCGATAAATCCACAGACAATGAATCAAAAGACTTTAGACATTATTGGTCGAAGACATACCGTTGAGCAGGTCAAGGAAGCATTTTTTATGGCGAGACAGGTTGGCTTTGATAACATTAATATGGATTTGATAGTAGGATTACCTGATGAAGGTATAGAAGATGTAAGATATACTATGGAAGAAGTAAATAAACTAAACCCAGATAGTATAACAGTTCATTCTCTTGCGATTAAGAGAGCAGCAAGACTGAATATGTTTAAGGACAAATATAAAGAGCTATCTATTAATAATACAAGAGAAATTATCAATTTAACGGCTCAGTATGTTGCAAAAATTGGTGCAAAGCCTTATTATTTATACAGACAAAAAAATATGGCTGGCAATTTTGAAAATGTTGGATACTCAAAGGAAGGCTGCGAAGGTATCTATAATATTCTTATTATGGAGGAGAAACAGACTATAATGGCTTTGGGAGCAGGTGCAAGTACAAAGGTTGTTTTTCCGGATGAGGATATAATTAAAAGAATTGAAAACGTAAAAGATGTTTCTAGTTATATTGAACGAATAGATGAAATGATACAGCGAAAAAAAGATTTCTTTAATACTTGGAAACTATTATAATGATGTTAAAAAATCAAAGCATACTATTATTTGTTAGTATAAGGAGTAGATAGAATGGATAGTGCATATGTAGTTTCTACAACACATAAGCAAGAAATATTGGATAGTGACATGTATTATAATATGATGCATGGAATATGTGTGAGCAATTTGGCAGTTAATATTGCACGGGAGTTGGGCTTGGATGAGGAAAAGAGCCATGAACTGGCAATAGCCGGTGTTATTCACGATATTGGAAAGTTGAAACTATCAGAGTACTTATACGGAAGAAATGAAGGAACTCTTAAAGTTGAAGAAATGAAATATGTTAGAATGCATTCTACATTTGGATATGAAATTTTGAAAAATCAAGGGTATTCAGATTTTATTCTGGAATCTGTATTGTACCATCACGAAAATATGGATGGTTCGGGGTATCCGGCTAATTTAAAAGGGGATGCAATTCCTATTGGAGCCAAAATATTAAGGGTATGTGATGTTTTTGCTGCTTTAATTTCAGACAGACCATATAGGAAAGCCTTTGATGTAGAAACAGCGATTGAACTGATGATAGAAGAAGTAAAGAATTTTGATATGAAAGTTTTTCTGGCGTTTATGAAGATTATTTATAGTGACGGCAGTGAAAAAATATATGATATTTAACCAATGGAGGATATGAAAAAATGGCAGAGTCAATGAGAGGTTTGAAAAGAACTCATAGATGTACAGAAGTTTCTAATGCTAATGTCGGAGAAACAGTTACAGTAATGGGCTGGGTTCAGAAGAGTAGAAATAAAGGTGGAATTATTTTTGTAGATTTGCGTGACCGTTCAGGATTATTGCAGATTATTTTTGAAGAGTCTGATTGTGGTGCAGAAGGATTTGCAAAAGCCGAAAAACTTAGAAGTGAATTTGTTGTTGCTGTAGTTGGTAAAGTTGAAAAACGTTCAGGTGCAGTTAACGAGAATCTTGCAACAGGTGATATTGAAATAAGAGCGAATGAGATTAGAATACTTTCAGAATCAATGACACCACCATTCCCAATTGAGGAAAATAGCAAAACAAAGGAAGAACTTAGATTAAAATATAGATATTTAGATTTAAGAAGACCAGACCTACAGAAGAATTTAATTATGAGAAGTAAAGCAGTTACAACTATTCGTAACTTCTTGGCTGATGAGGGCTTTTTAGAAATTGAAACACCTATTCTTTGTAAGAGTACTCCAGAAGGAGCTAGAGATTATTTAGTACCTAGTCGTGTACATGCGGGAACATTTTATGCGTTACCACAGTCACCACAGATATTTAAACAGTTACTTATGTGTTCTGGCTATGATAGATATTTCCAGATTGCTAAATGCTTTAGAGATGAAGATTTAAGAGCAGACAGACAGCCGGAATTTACACAGGTAGATATGGAATTGTCATTTGTTGATGTTGATGACGTTATTGAGGTAAATGAAAGATTACTGGCTAAATTATTCAAGGATACAATTGGTGTAGATGTTCCACTTCCAATTCAGAGAATGACATGGCAGGAAGCAATGGATAGATATGGTTCAGATAAACCGGATACACGTTTTGGAATGGAATTAGTAAATGTATCAGAAGCGGTTAAGAATTGTGGATTTGGTGTATTTACAGGTGCGTTAGAAAATGGCGGTTCTGTAAGAGGTATTAATGCCGAAGGACAGGGAAGTATGCCACGTAAGAAGATTGATGCATTAGTGGAATTTGCCAAAGGATTTGGTGCTAAGGGATTAGCATATCTTTCAATTAATGAAGATGGAACATACAAATCTTCATTCTCTAAATTTATGACAGAAGAAGAATTAGCTAACTTAGTAGCTGCAATGGATGGTAAACCAGGAGACTTATTATTGTTTGCAGCTGATAAGAATAAGGTTGTTTGGGATGTATTAGGTAATTTACGTCTTGAAATTGCTAGAAATTTAGAATTATTAGATAAAGATAAATTTAATTTCTTATGGGTTACAGAATTCCCATTATTAGAATGGTCAGAAGAACAGGAAAGATTTGTTGCTATGCATCATCCGTTTACAATGCCTATGGAAGAAGATTTGGAATATCTTGATACTGATCCAGGCAGAGTTAGAGCAAAAGCGTACGATATTGTATTAAATGGTACTGAACTTGGTGGTGGAAGTGTTAGAATTTTCCAAAATGATGTTCAGGAAAAAATGTTCAAAGCACTTGGATTTACAATGGAACAGGCTTACGAACAGTTTGGTTTCTTACTAAATGCATTCAAATATGGTGTACCACCACACGCTGGATTGGCATATGGTCTTGATAGATTAATGATGCTTATGGCAAAAGAAGACAGCATTAGAGAAGTAATTGCATTCCCTAAGGTAAAAGATGCTTCATGTCTAATGACAGAGGCGCCAAATGTTGTAGAAGACAAACAGCTTGAAGAACTTTATATTAAATTAGATTTGAAAGAAAAAGAAACAGAAGAGTAAAGATAAAAGGGGAACTTAAATTAAGTTTCCCTTTTAAAGCGTAAAAAGGAGAAATATGGTAATATATTTTGTCAGACACGGTCAGACAGACTGGAATGTTTTAAAAAAGATTCAGGGAAAAACGGATATACCTCTTAATGAAAAAGGAAAAGAACAAGCGAAAGAGACTGCAAAAATAATAGCTAACAGAGGATATGATCTGGCTAAGGTGTATTCAAGCAAGCATATTAGGGCATTGGAAACAGCGAAAGAAATTGCTAAGGCTTGTGACTTGGAATGTGTTCCTATAGATGGTCTGGAAGAAATGAATTTAGGAGACTGGGAAGGTAAGTCCTGGAGTGATATTATAGAGAATGAAAGGGAGTTTTTTGAATATTGGGATTCACACAGAAGATATGAGAAAACTCCTAATGGCGAGTGTTATCAGGATGTTTTTGAAAGAGTTTATGACGCTTTGATAGAGATTATAGACACAGAGAGAAAAGATGTTGTAGTAGTAACTCATAGTGCGGTTATTATGTCTATGAGGTGTCTAATGGCAGGAGACAGGTTTGAAAATATGCCAAATTACAATATCGATAATGCTGAGATATTAGGAATTAGCAAAGAAGAAATATTAGAATCTTATAAAAAAGTGTATGAGAGAGAGGAATAGTATGGATTTCATTGAAATATTAAAAGTAATAATTTTGGGAATAGTAGAAGGAATTACAGAATGGTTACCTATCAGTAGTACAGGGCATATGATACTTGTTGATGAATTTTTGAAGCTTAATGCTTCAGATGCCTTTAAAGAGATGTTTTTTGTTGTAATACAGTTGGGTGCAATATTAGCTGTAGTAGTTATATTTTGGAATAAAATATTCCCTTTTAAATTTAAACAAGAGAAGAAAGTTGATATGGATATTATGACATTATGGTTTAAAATTATAGTGTCATGTTTGCCTGCTGCTGTAATAGGACTTCTTTTTGATGATAAATTGGATGAACTATTTTATAATTATCAAACAGTAGCAGCAATGCTTATAATTTATGGTATAATTTTTATCTTTATTGAAAAATGGAATAAGGGACGAAAAGTAAAAGTTGATAATCTAAAAGATATGTCTTACAAGACGGCAATAATTATTGGTTTATTTCAAGTATTGGCTTTGATTCCGGGAACATCCCGTTCAGGAGCGACAATTATAGGTGCGTTGTTGATAGGAACATCAAGAACAGTAGCAGCAGAATTTACATTTTATTTAGCTATACCTGTTATGTGTGGAGCTAGTTTGAAGAAAGTGCTTGACTTTGGGTTTGCATTTTCTAATGTTGAGTTAGTTACATTGGTACTTGGGATGGTTGTAGCATTTGTTGTATCCGTATTAGTAATCAAATTCTTAATGGATTACATAAGAAAACACGATTTTACAGTATTTGGATATTATAGAGTAGTGCTTGGTATTATTGTATTGGGATATTTTATGTTGGCGTAATTAGAGTGTATATTTGTTAAAGCATTTCGATTTAGAATGTATAGATGTATGAGGAATATAGAATATATTTTTTATATTCCTCTTTATTTGATAGGAAATTATTTCCTAATCAAACTAAAAAAAGATTCACTGGAACGTTTTGTTGTATGCTTAGCAACAAAACGTTCTGCGAAGATGCACATTCTTTTTAATTTTGACTAAACAATAAGATTATTAAAAAAAATACAAAAATAATGTTGAAATTATTTTTGTAATGTAGTATAATTTTAAAAATTTGAGCTGTAATGTTGTTGCAATCAAATTAATTAAATATGTTGTATTTATAGAAAAAATGCTTTGTAGATAGTGGCACAGACGTACGATGGGGTGCGTGCTGGTTTGCACTTGGTTTTTTTTTTTTGCGAAATTTACAATTATACAAAAAGATGTATAAATATACAAAGTGAATTGCG
>CAYOMP010000005.1:3900-14761 GCA_964405075.1 uncultured Lachnospiraceae bacterium | reverse complement strand
AGGGCACTATTACTGAAAAGTTTGGATTGTAGGTAATGCATAAAAGTGTTTTGAATAAAAAAAGAAAGGAAAAAGGGTGGTATTAAAATGAAAGCTTTTCTAATACTTGAAGATGGTACAGTGTTTACTGGTACATCAATAGGATCTAATCGCGAAGTGATTAGTGAAATTGTGTTTAACACATCTATGACAGGTTATTTGGAGGTTTTAACGGATCCTTCTTATGCGGGACAGGCAGTAGTAATGACATATCCACTAATTGGTAATTATGGTATTTGCCGTGAAGATATGGAATCAAAAAAGGCTTGGCCAGATGGTTATATTGTCCGTGAATTATCAAGAATTCCTAGCAACTTTAGAAGTGAAGGAACTATACAGGATTTCTTGGTTGAACAGGATATTCCAGGAATTGCAGGCATTGATACAAGAGCCCTTACAAAAATCCTACGTGAAAAGGGTACAATGAATGGTTGTATCACAACTAATGAAAACTATAATTTAGATGAAATTTTACCTAAATTAAAAGCATATAAAACAGGTAATGTAGTTGATAAAGTTACATGTGATAAAAAATATGTTTTAGAGGGAACAGGTAAAAAGGTAGCACTTCTCGATTTTGGTGCGAAAAATAATATCGCACATTCTTTGAACGAAAGAGGCTGTGAGGTGACTGTATATCCGGCTTGTACTACAGCAGAAGAAATTATTAAATCTAATCCAGATGGAATTATGCTTTCTAATGGACCTGGAGATCCAAAAGATTGCGGAAGCATTATCGATGAAATCAAAAAGTTATACGATACAAATATCCCAATTTTTGCAATTTGTTTAGGACATCAGTTGATGGCTCTTGCTACTGGCGGAGATACACACAAAATGAAATATGGACATAGAGGTGGAAATCATCCCGTAAAAGATTTAAGTACTGGTAGAGTATATATTTCTTCACAGAACCATGGATATGTAGTAGATGTTGATAAAATGCCGGAAGGTGTTGCAAAAACTGCATTTGTAAATGTTAATGATAGTACAGTAGAGGGACTTGAATATTTAAATAAGAATATATTTACAGTTCAGTTCCATCCGGAAGCTTGTCCTGGACCACAGGATTCTTCATATTTATTTGATAGATTTATTAATATGATGGAGGTAGAAAAATAATGCCTAAGAATCAGAATATAAAGAAAGTATTAGTTATAGGCTCAGGTCCTATTGTAATTGGACAGGCAGCGGAATTCGATTACGCAGGAACACAGGCTTGTCGTTCATTAAAAGAAGAGGGTGTTGAAGTTATATTAGTTAACTCAAATCCTGCAACAATAATGACAGATAAGGATATTGCAGATAAGGTATATATTGAACCATTAACTGTTAAGGTTTTGGAACAGATTATTATAAAAGAAAAACCAGATAGCGTTTTACCTACTCTTGGAGGACAGGCTGGACTTAATCTTGGTATGGAATTAGAAGAATCAGGATTTTTAGCAGAACATGGTGTGAAGTTACTTGGAACTACAGCAGCTACAATCAGAAATGCTGAAGGACGTCAGGAATTCAAGGACTTGATGGAAAGAATTGGTGAACCATGTGCAGCTTCAGAAGTAGTTGAGACAGTTGAAGATGGTATTAGATTTACAAATACAATTGGATATCCAGTAGTACTTCGTCCAGCATATACACTAGGTGGTTCTGGTGGTGGAATTGCGCACAATCAGGAAGAGTTGGAAGAAATTCTTGAAAACGGTTTAAGACTTAGTCGTGTTGGACAGGTTTTAGTTGAAAGATGTATTGCCGGATGGAAAGAAATCGAATACGAAGTAATGCGTGATAGTGCAGGAAATTGCATTACAGTATGTAATATGGAAAATATCGACCCTGTAGGTGTTCATACAGGTGATAGTATTGTAGTGGCACCATCACAGACTTTGGGAGATAAAGAATATCAGATGTTAAGAACATCTGCACTCAAAATTATTAGTGAGTTAGGAATTACAGGTGGATGTAATGTTCAGTATGCACTTAATCCAGAGAGTTTTGAATATATTGTTATTGAAGTTAATCCTCGTGTTAGCCGTTCTTCAGCCCTTGCATCAAAAGCAACTGGTTATCCAATTGCAAAGGTTGCAGCTAAAATTGCCTTAGGATATACATTAGATGAGATTAAGAATGCAATCACAGGAAAAACATACGCAAGCTTTGAGCCAATGCTTGATTATTGTGTAGTTAAAATTCCAAGACTTCCATTTGATAAGTTTATCCATGCTAAAAGAACTCTTACTACACAGATGAAAGCTACTGGTGAAGTAATGAGTATCTGTAATAATTTCGAGGGCGCTTTAATGAAGGCACTTCGTTCATTAGAACAGCATGTAGATAGTTTGATTTATGAAAATTACTCTGAACTTTCTGATAATGACATAATGGAAATGTTAGAAAGAGTAGATGATAGAAGAATTTTTGTTATTGCAGAGTGTTTAAGAAGAGGAATTTCTTATGAAAAAATACATGAAGTAACAAAGATTGATATCTGGTTTATTGATAAGATTGCTATTCTTGTAGAGATGGAACAGCAGCTTAGAGAAAAAGAATTAACTGTTGAACTTTTGAAAGAAGCTAAGCGATTAGAGTTCCCAGATACAGTAATTGCTAAGATTACAGGCAAAACTGCTGAAGAAATCAAGGCTATGCGTTATGAAAATAATATTGTGGCAGCATACAAAATGGTAGATACATGTGCAGCTGAATTTGAAGCTTCAACTCCTTATTACTATTCAGTATTTGGCAGTGAAAATGAAGCGGTAGAAACAAAAGATAAGAAGAAAGTATTAGTACTTGGTTCAGGACCAATTCGTATTGGACAGGGTATTGAATTTGACTTCTGTTCAGTTCACTGTACATGGGCATTTGCAAAAGAAGGTTATGAAACAATTATTGTAAATAATAACCCAGAAACAGTTAGTACAGACTTTGACATTGCTGATAAGTTATATTTTGAACCATTAACACCAGAAGATGTTGAAAGCATTGTAAATCTTGAAAAACCAGATGGTGCAGTTGTTCAGTTTGGTGGTCAGACAGCAATTAAATTAACAGAAGCTTTAATGAAAATGGGAGTACCAATTCTTGGAACAAGCGCTGAAGACGTAGATGCAGCTGAAGATAGAGAGTTATTTGATAAGATTCTTGAAGAATGTTGTATACCAAGACCAGCCGGAAAGACTGTTTATACATGTGAGGAGGCATTAGAAGCAGCACATGAATTGGGATATCCTGTATTAGTTAGACCATCATATGTACTTGGTGGACAGGGAATGCAGATTGCAATTAATGATGATGATATTGTTGAATTTATTTCAATTATCAATAGAATTACACAGGAACATCCAATCCTTGTAGATAAATATTTAGTAGGTAAAGAAATTGAAGTAGATGCAGTATGTGACGGAGAAGACATTCTTATTCCTGGTATTATGGAACATATTGAAAGAGCTGGTATTCATTCTGGTGATAGTATTTCAGTATATCCAGCACAGAGTATTTCACCAAAGATTAAGAAAGTCATTGAAGAATATACAAGAAGACTTGCACGTTCATTACATGTAAAAGGTCTTATTAATATTCAGTTTATTGTAAGTGATGATGAAGTATATGTAATTGAAGTTAATCCTCGTTCAAGCCGTACTGTACCATACATTAGTAAAGTTACTGGTATTCCTATCGTTAAACTTGCTACTAAGGTTATTATCGGTGAAAAGATTAAAGATTTGGGATATACTCCAGGCTTACAGCCAGAAGCAGATTACTTTGCAGTTAAGATGCCAGTATTCTCCTTTGAAAAACTTCGTGGAGCAGAAATTAGCCTTGGACCTGAAATGAAGTCAACAGGTGAAGTTTTAGGTATATCTAAATCATTTGATGAAGCGTTGTATAAAGCGTTTATTGGAGCAGGAATTATTTTACCAAAACATAAACAGATTATCTTGACAGTAAAAGATTCAGATAAGTTAGAAGCAATTGAAGTAGGTAAGAGATTTGAAGCTTTAGGATATAAGATTTTTGCAACTAGAAGCACATGTAACATACTAAATGAAAATGGTGTAAATGCAGTTAAGATTAATAAAATTGAGCAAGAATCACCAAACTTACTTGATTTAATCTTAGAACATAAGATTGATTTAGTAATTGATACACCATCACAGGGTGCTAAGAAGAGTAATGATGGTTTCTTAATCAGAAGAAATGCTATTGAAACAGGTGTTCATTGTTTGACATCATTAGATACAGCTAATGCGTTGTTAACTAGTTTAGAACATGTGAATTCAGAAGAAAATCTTACATTAGTAGATATAGCACAGTTATAGTAAAGTAAGTATAACAAAGAATGTGCCTCAGCACATTCTCGCGCCACTTTTGCGACATTCTACTCCTGCAAAAGTGTGCGCATCCTCGCGGAGCGTTTTATTTGAGAGGAAAGAATTTTACTATCAAATAAAAAAGTCGCCAGACAGATAAGTTTGGCGACTTTTTTGTGGAATTATTAAAATAGTTCAACTAAGTATTTTTTTAGTAAAGTTAAAATTATAAATATGACAAAGAATTATGAAAACCTCTTAAGATTAAATATCCTAAGAGGCCTTTGAATAATAGTAATTATTTCATATTTTCAGGATTTAAGCAATCAAGTTCTGGCAATACGAACCTACCATCTTTTCTGATTAATACATCATCAAAGTAGATTTCACCACCGCCATATTCTGGAGTCTGGATACAAACTAAATCCCAATGTATAGCGGAATGATTTCCATTAGGGGCTTCTTTATAACAGTTACCAGGTGTGAAGTGGAATGATCCCATAATTTTTTCATCAAAAAGAGTTTCTTTAAGAGGTTTAGTAATAAATGGATTAACACCAATAGCGAATTCTCCAACATAACGAGCACCCTCATCAGTATTAAATACAGCATTTATTTTTTCAGTATTATTAGCTGTTGCATTAATAATTTTACCGTTTTCAAAAGTAAGAGTAATATCTTCATATGTGAATCCATTAAATACAGAAGGTGTATTGTAATGTAATACTCCATTGATTGAATCACGAACAGGCGCTGTATATACTTCACCGTCAGGAATATTTAATTCACCTGCGCAAGGTATTACAGGAATATCTTTGATTGAGAATGTAAGGTCGGTACCAGGTCCGACGATGCGAACTTTATCAGTTCTTTCCATTAAATCCTGTAATGGTTTCATAGCATCAGACATTTTTGAATAGTCATAAGTACATACCTCAAAATAGAAATCCTCAAAAGCTTCTAAACTTGTTTCCATAGCCTGGGCAAATGCTGCTGTAGGATAACGTAAAACAACCCAGCGAGTGTCAGGAACACGTACACCGTGGTGAACAGGTTCCATATAATATTTTTCATATAGCTCCATTTTATCTGCTGGAACATCTGCTAATTCGGTACTGTTTTTTGGAGCACGAACACCAATAAAACAATCCATTTCTTTCATTTCAGCTACATCAAGCTTAGCACGTAATTCCCACTGTTCTTTTGTGCAATTCATTAATAATGCGCGAAGAATTTCAGGGTCCTCATTATTAGGAAATGGAAGAGCACCAACCTTGTATACTTCTTCAATGATTGCTTTTACTAAATCAGTAGTTTCATTTCCAATATAGTTAATATAAACACGTTCTCCGGCTTGAGCTTTTATTGAGTGATTAACTAAGTTATAAGCTAATTTTTTAATTCTTTGATCCATAGTTTTTGTCCTTTCTTCAAAAAGATTAATTAAATACTGAAGTAAAATATGTATATATACGTTTATATGAATTCGACACACAAGTATGTCTTAAAAACATAGAAAATACAAGTAATCTACCTAATAAACGCATATTGCAAAGCAATATGCGTTTTATGATATATATTATAATAACTGAATTCCGTTTTGGGATGCTTTTAAAGCAACTTCTTTTGGCCATATTGAAGATTGTACTTCACCGATATGTGCTTTTCTTAAGAAGAACATACAAATACGAGATTGTCCAATACCACCACCGATTGTGTAAGGAAGTTCATCGTTAAGAATGGCTTTGTGGAAATCACATTCTGCACGTTCAGTGCAACCGGCCTTTTCTAACTGAGACTGTAATGCTTTCTTGTCAACTCTTATACCCATTGAAGATAATTCTAATGCAATATCAAGAACAGGATAATACACAACGATGTCAGCATTTAACTGCCAATCATCATAATCAGGAGCACGACCATCATGTGGTTCGCCAGAAGCTAATTTGTCACCAATTTTCATAATACATACAGCACCTTTGGCTTTTGTAATGTAGTATTCACGTTCCTTTGGTGAATAATCCGGGAACATATCCTCTAATTCCTGAGTTGTAATAAAGAAAATATCATGTGGAAGAATTTCTTCAATATAATCATATTTAATTGACATATATTTTTCAGTTTTTCTAAGAACTTTATAAACAGACTTTACAGTATCCATTAAGGTTTCAATTGTACGCTGTTCCTTAGTGATGATTTTTTCCCAATCCCACTGATCTACAAAGATAGAGTGAATATTATCTGTTACTTCGTCACGTCTGATAGCATTCATATCAGTATACAATCCTTCACCAACTGCAAATCCATATTTATCTAAAGCATATCTTTTCCATTTTGCAAGTGAATGTACGATTTCAGCAGTAGCGTCTGGCTGTTCTAAAATGTCGAAAGCTACAGGTCTTTCAGTACCATTTAAGTTATCGTTTAATCCAGATTCTGGAGTAACAAACAGTGGTGCAGAAACACGTAATAAATTAAGTTTTTCAGATAATAGGCTTTCAAAAAAGTCTTTAACTGTTTTTATACCAATCTGTGTATCATGAAGGTTCAAAGCAGATTGATAATTTTTTGGAATAATAAGTTGGTCCATATATTTTAACCTCACCTTTCTAATTAAACACACTATATTAAATTATAAACATAGATGAAGATATGTCAATGAAAAAAAGGGAAATATTTCAATAAATAATATCATAAATATAAATGAAAGTATTTAAAGGGACCTTTATGAAAAGAGATTTTAAATGGCAGAAAAATGTTAAAATAAATGTAAAAATAAAAGCGAAAATAGCAATTTTAAGAAAGTGTTTTTCTATACTAATAATGCTGTTATTGATTTTTATAAACTGTAGTGAAATATATGCAAAGGAAAATGAAACATATAGTATAAATAATGATATAGAAAGTAATGCCGAATTACCTGATAAAGAGTTATATTCAAAGGCTGTTGCCTTAATTGATGCCGATTCGGGACGTCTGCTATATGGGAAAAATGAGAATGAAGTACTTCCAATGGCAAGTACTACTAAGATTTTGACGTGTATAATAGCATTAGAAAGTGCCGATTTAAATGAAATAGTAACAGTTAGTAGTAATGCGGAAAAAATGCCCAAAGTTAAATTATATATTAAAGAAGGGGAAAAATATTTATTAAAGGATTTGTTGTATTCTCTGATGCTTGAATCACATAATGATTCGGCAGTAGCAATTGCGGAACATATTTCAGGAAATGTGCAGGATTTTGCAAAGCTTATGAATAGAAAAGCAAAAGAGATAGGTTGTGAAAATTCATATTTTATTACGCCAAATGGATTAGATGCCACAGAAAATAATCAGGATAACGGAGTGAAAAAAATTCATTCCACTACAGCTTATGAATTAGCAAAAATAATGGCATATTGTGTACAAAAGTCTTATGCAAAAGACGAATTTTTGGAAATTACCAGAACTAGTAATTATTCATTTTCTGATAATGATAAAAAAAGAAGTTTTTCCTGTAATAATCACAATGCCTTTTTAAATATGCTGGATGGTGCTTTAAGTGGAAAAACGGGTTTTACAAATAATGCAGGGTATTGTTATGTAGGTGCATTAAGGAGAGATGAAAGGACCTTTGTGGTAGCATTGTTGGCATGTGGATGGCCTAACAATAAGGGATATAAGTGGAAAGATACATTGAAATTAATGAATTATGCAATAGATAATTATCAGAGTGTTAATATTGAAAAAAAACAAATTGAGAAAATAGAAATTCCAAGGGGAATTGATTATAGTGACAACAAGGAGAAAAACCCGTATAAAACAGCTTATATAGAACTGGCGGAAGTCGGTGAAGATAATAAAAAAATATTAGTTAAAAAAGATGAAAAGATAGTCAGAAGATATGAAATCAAAGAAAATTTAAAAGCCCCCATTTTGTCAGGAGAAAAAATAGGTAAAGTTACATATTTCATTGAAAATGGAATGAGTCAGGAACAGATTTATGAAAATGCGATTGTTGTCCAGAATACAGTGGAAAAGAAAGGATACAATATTTATTTAGATTTTATAATTAATAGTTTTTTACTATGATATAATACTGGTATAATTTTGAGAAAATGGGAGGAATTAATATGGCAAACATAATCGATTATATGGAGTGGCGCGGTGATTTGACTTTTGCCAGTTCACCATTTAATGAAGTAGATAATTTAATATTGTCGGTTTTATCATATATTGATTTCTCTGATATTATTTCAGATGATATGTATGATGATTCAATGACGGTGAAAATGGCTTCAAAATTATATTTTGAGAAGCATAAAGAAGATTGGAATATAAATCCGTTGAATACTATGCGTAATGCACCGGCGGTTTTGCAGAAAATGGCTGAGTGTCGCAGATTTGCCAATATTAGATTGTTTAAATATGTAAATCATATAGATACAGTAACTCAGACACAATTTTCGGCTATTACAGCGATAATTGATTTGGAATATGTTTATATATCCTACAGGGGAACAGATGATACTTTGGTTGGGTGGAAAGAAGACTTTAATATGAGTTTTATGGAAACTGTACCGGCACAACTGGAAGCAGTTAAGTATGCTGAAGAGGTAGCCGAAGTATGGGAAAATAAAATGATTTTTGGAGGACATTCCAAAGGTGGTAATCTGGCTGTGTATTCCGGAATTAATGTTAGTAAGGCAGTAAAAGAAAGAATTGCTGGTATTTATACAAATGATGGTCCAGGTTTTAGGGAAGAATTAATCACTAGTAACCGTTATAAGAGTATGGCATCAAAAATAGTAAGTATTGTTCCAGAATCATCATTAGTAGGTATGCTGTTTTATCATTCGGAAAGGTATACAATTGTAAAAAGCAGTAAAAAAGGATTAATGCAGCATGACCCTTTATCGTGGGAGGTTTTGGGAAATAAATTCATTTATGTAGCTAAACGTTCTCAGTTAAGTAAAGTTATGGATGAGGCTATAAGTAACTGGATAGAAGGGTTAAATGCTAAAGAACGTGAAGAATTTATTGATGCATTTTTTGGAGTATTAGAAGGTGCTAATTTACAAACCCTTACAGAATTATCTGAACAGGGAATGAAGTTTATGCCAAATATTATTAAATCTTATTTGACATTAGATGAAAAGACCAGAAAGATGATTTTGGAAATTATAAAAGCTTTGATACAATCTACAGATATAATACTGAAATCAAAGAGAGAAGAACGAATAGATAGTAAAGAGAATAGAAAATTGCTCAATAAATCGTAAGAAAATTTTAAATTAATTGGTTTATATTTACATTGAAAATTAAATATAAGTTGCTATAATTAGAAATGCAAAATTTAGGTAAAATATGAGGATAAGAATATGAAAAAGATTTTTTGCATTATGGTAATACTTGTGCTGCTTATGGTGACTGGATGTAAAAATACCAATGAAGAGAGTGAAGTTTTAGCGAAGGTGCCGGAAGAAAGTTATGTTATTTCAACCGGAAACATAAAGGAAGGTAATATACAAATTGAATATCCTATTATAGAAAAATATGATGATGAAAAACTCCAGGATAAATGGAATGAAAGAATTTATGATGAGATAGAAAAAAGAATTGCTAATTTAGGTGAAAATGATACTTTTAATATGAAGTATAGTGTTATTAGCCAATCAGAAAAAATGGTTTCCATACTGATGGAAGGATATGAATATTATGAAGGAGCTGCATATCCGCATAGCTTTAAATATACATATAACATATCCTTTGAGAGTGACACGAATATTAGGTTAGCTGAGAAATATGATACATTAGAAATTGCAAAATATTTATTGTCAGGGATGAATTATACCGTGGTTGGGGTTTCAAAAGAAGAATTTGTGGATTATTTAAAATCGGCATTTGAAAACGAGATGGCTTTACAGGAAGTCTTGAATCAATTCGATTTCAACTACGGGGATGAAATGGAAGTATATGGATATTCGTATTATAGAAAGCGTTCATTGGAATTGTGTGTAGAGGTACCGCATGCATTAGGTGACTGTGTAGAGGTATCATTTCCATATGAAAACATAACTGAAATATCGGAAGAATAATAATAAAAAAGTAAAGAATATATTAAAGCAGAAAAAACAATAATAAGTTTTTTCTGCTTTATATTTTTATTTACGCGAGCAACGAGGAGAAAATTATGTTTACATAGGTTTTCGACGAGTGCCGCGATAATTTGATAAACTCGCAAAGCGTGTTTATCATAATTGTATAAAACCAAGGTTAAAAGACTTGAAATTTAAAGAGAAAAGATATACAATTAAACTTGGCAGAAAATTGGTTATACTTTAACAAATAGAAAAATGGAGGGCTGAATAATGAGTAATACAGCACAAAGCTCAGCAAGAAATAGAATTGCTTCTTTACTTGATGAGAATAGTTTTGTTGAAATCGGTGGACTCGTAACTGCTAGAGCAACAGATTTTAACTTAAAACAAATTGATACCCCATCTGATGGAGTTATTACTGGATACGGA
>CAYOMP010000005.1:0-3890 GCA_964405075.1 uncultured Lachnospiraceae bacterium | reverse complement strand
GGAGTTATTGATGGTAATCTTGTTTATGTATATAGCCAGGATGCATCAGTACTTAACGGAACAATCGGTGAAATGCATGCGAAGAAAATTGCAAATGTTTACGATTTGGCAATTAAGATGGGTGCACCTGTTATTGGTCTTGTAGACTGTGCAGGTTTGAGATTACAGGAAGCAACAGATGCTTTGAATGGTTTTGGAGAAATCTATATGAAACAGACATTAGCATCAGGTGTTGTTCCACAGATTACTGCTATTTTCGGAAACTGCGGTGGCGGTTTAGCAGTAGCAGCATCACTTTCTGATTTTACTTTAATGGAATCAAAGGATGCTAAATTATTCGTTAATACACCAAACGCTCTTGAAGGAAACTCAGCTTCTAAATTAGACAGCGCATCTGCTACATACCAGAGCGAAATTGGAAATGTTGACTTCGTAGGTGACGAAGCAGCAGTACTTGGACAGATTAGAGAATTAGTATCTATTCTTCCAGCAAATAATGAAGATGATATGTCTTACGAAGAATGTACAGATGATTTAAATCGTGTATGTGCAGACTTAGCTAATTGTGTAGGAGATACATCAATCTTACTTTCAAATATCGCTGATAATAACGAGTTTGTAGAAGTAAAAGCTAACAGTGCAAAATCTATGGTAACAGGATTTATCAAATTAAATGGAGTTACAGTTGGTTGTGTAGCTAACCGTACTCAGGTATATGATGCAGAAGGTAATCTTGAAAAAGAATTTGACGCAGTATTATGTCCATGTGGATGTAACAAAGCAGCTGAATTTATTAACTTCTGTGATGCTTTCAATATTCCTGTATTATCATTTACAAATACAACAGGTTACAAAGCAACTGTAGAAGCAGAAAAGAGAATGGCTAAAGCAGCAGCTAAACTTACTTATGCATTTGCTAATGCAACAGTACCAAAGGTAAACGTTGTTATTGGTAAAGCATTTGGTAGCGCATATGTAACAATGAACAGTAAGTCAATTGGTGCTGATGTTGTGTATGCTTGGCCAACAGCTGAAATCGGTATGATGGATGCTAATTTAGCAGCTAAGATTATCTGTGACGGACAGGGTGCAGATGCTATTAGCGAAACAGCAGCTAAATACGCAGAACTTCAGTCTAGTGCTATTGCAGCAGCTAAGAGAGGTTATGTTGACACAATTATTGAAGCACAGGATACAAGAAAATATGTAATTGGTGCATTTGAAATGTTATTCACAAAGAGAGAGGATCGTCCTGGAAAAAAACATGGTACGGTTTAATATGAGGTGACGCTTAATATGAAAAAATTATTATCAATATTATGTGCAGTCGCTTGTGTTCTTTCACTTACACTTTTTGGAAATACTACAGTAATGGCTGCTGAAGCAGAAACATACGCTGGATATGAAGCTAGTGTATATGAAGATTATGTTAAAAATATCTATTCAATGTTAACTATGTTGACTGATGAAGATATCGAAGGATATATTGCCAGTGCAGATGCTGTTACAGTAGAGACAATGGAATCTTGGAAAGCTGTAAAGGATCAGTTAGGTGACTATGTTGGTGAAGGTGAATTTACAGTAGTTGAAGATGAAGCAATCGTTACAGCTACATTAAATGTGGATTATTCAACAAATGACTTAGCAGTAACAGCAGTATTTAGTACTGAGGATTTAAGTGTAATTAGCATTATTGCAAGTATTGCAGGTGCTGAAGAAACAAGTACTGATTTGGGTGCTACAATGGCAAAGGCCGGTATGAATACATTAATGGGAATGGGTACTGTATTTGTTATCCTTATCCTTATTTCATTAATCATATCAAGCTTTGGTCTTATTGGAAAAGCACAGGAAAAGAATAAAGAAGCAGCAGCTCAGCCAGCAGTGGTAGAAGCAGCACCACAGGTTGAAGTAGTTGAAGATGAAACTGATGACTTGGAATTAGTAGCAGTTATTTCTGCTGCAATTGCAGCTAGCGAAGGAACATCTACAGATGGATTCGTAGTTAGATCTATTAGAAGAAGAAAAACTAGATAGTGGCTTTTTTGCCTATGAATAGGAGGACAATATAATGAAAAACTATACAATCACTGTTAATGGTAATGTATATGATGTAACAGTAGAAGAAACAGGCGCTACAGCTAGCGCTCCAGTAGCAGCAGCTCCAAAGGCAGCTCCAAAAGCAGCTCCAGCAGCAGCTCCAAAGGCAGCTCCAGCAGGTGGTGCAGGTTCAATCAAAGTAGCAGCAGGTGCAGCAGGAAAGGTATTCAAGATTGAAGCTAACGTTGGCCAGGCAGTTAAAAAAGGTGATGCTGTAGTTATCATCGAAGCAATGAAGATGGAAATCCCAGTAGTTGCTCCACAGGATGGAACAGTAGCTAGTATTGATGTAGCTGTAGGTGATGCAATCGAAGCAGGAGCTTGCTTAGCAACATTAAACTAGGATTCACACTACACAAAGGTAATTAGATTGCCAAAATAAAAATATGTGAATTCCCAATGCAGATTTTTTGCAAAGAATAACTGGGAGGTAAAAAAATGGATTACGTATTAGAAACGTTAGGAAATTTGCTACACCAGACAGCGTTTTTCAACCTTACTTGGGGTAACTACCTAATGGTTGCTGTAGCATGTTTCTTTCTATACTTAGCTATCAAAAAAGAATACGAACCATTATTATTGGTTCCAATCGCATTTGGTATGCTTTTAGTTAACTTATATCCAGACATTATGCTTAGCATTGAAGAATCTTCAAATGGAGTAGGTGGATTATTACATTATTTCTACTTAATGGATGAATGGTCAATCTTACCATCACTTATATTCTTAGGTGTAGGTGCAATGACAGACTTCGGTCCACTTATTGCTAATCCAAAGAGTTTCTTACTTGGTGCAGCAGCACAGTTTGGTATTTTCGCAGCTTATTTAATGGCTATTTTATTAGGATTTAATGATAAAGCAGCAGCAGCTGTTTCTATCATCGGTGGAGCTGATGGTCCTACATCAATTTTCTTAGCTGGTAAGTTAGGACAGACTGATTTAATGGGACCTATTGCGGTAGCAGCATATTCATATATGTCATTAGTTCCAATCATTCAGCCACCAATTATGAAATTATTAACAACTGAAGAGGAAAGAAAAATTAAAATGGATCAGCTTAGACCTGTATCTAAATTAGAAAAAATTCTTTTCCCAATCATTGTTACAATCGTTGTAGTATTAATTTTACCTACAACTGCACCACTTGTTGGTATGCTTATGTTAGGTAACTTATTCAAAGAATCAGGTGTAGTTAGACAGCTTACTGAAACAGCATCTAATGCACTTATGTATATTGTAGTTATTTTACTTGGTACATCAGTAGGTGCTACAACAAGTGCAGAAGCTTTCTTAAACTTTGCAACAATCAAAATTGTTATTTTAGGTTTAGTAGCATTTGCATTTGGTACAGCGGCAGGTGTTCTATTTGGTAAATTAATGTGCAAATTTACAGGTGGTAAAGTTAATCCACTTATTGGTTCAGCAGGTGTTTCTGCCGTTCCAATGGCAGCCAGAGTATCACAGAAGGTTGGTGCAGAAGCAGATCCAACTAACTTCTTGCTTATGCATGCAATGGGACCAAACGTAGCAGGTGTTATCGGTACTGCAGTAGCAGCTGGTACATTTATGGCTATTTTCGGTATTTAATTAATTAATCCAATAAATATTATTGGTTAGAGATAACAACAGGAGGTCAGAATAATGGCAGAAATAGAAAAGAAACCAGTTAAGATTATGGAAACTGTTTTGCGTGATGCTCATCAGTCTCTTATCGCTACTAGAATGACTACTGAACAGATGCTTCCAATCGTTGAAAAAATGGATAAAGTTGGTTATCACGCAGTAGAATG
>CAYOMP010000004.1:0-53283 GCA_964405075.1 uncultured Lachnospiraceae bacterium | reverse complement strand
ATTGTATTAAAGCTTACTGATGTTTTGTTTAATGCTATTGATGTAACTTTTACTGCATTGTTGCCTGATGCGTTGTTATTATTGTTATTATTACTGTTGTTATTATTGCTATTATTGTTGTCATCCTTGTTATTGTCACTGTTAGAATTTCCATTATCGTTATTGTCATTTTCAAAGCTTGTCTTTGTCTGCAATAACATCATAGAATTTCCTTTTACAGTAACTTCATTAGAGCTATATTGACTTAATGACGCTGATTTTAAATCAATAAGAGTATCTTCAACATTCGGTATAGATACAACTTTCTCCTCATCTGATGCATTTGTTATGATGTATACCGTGTCTGTCACATTATCTTCTGTATACTTCAATTCATACATATTTACATTTGAATAATCTGAATCAATCTTATTTGATTCCAAATTCTGTGATGAATCTGCATCCGATGGAAATAGTACAGTTAAAAAGTCCTGATTTGCACTTTCAGATTTTACATGTAATAAGTCAACTGTCGCTGAGGAATCTGTCTCGTTTCTCTTTTCTACCTTATATGTTGTTGGTAGCATAATTGTATCAATATTAGCTGTTTCATCTGATAGATTTCCTTCCAAAAACATAACATCAAGGTTGGTATTATTAAACCCTTTTACATTTACCACATTATTTTCATAATCTATAACTGGTGTTTCTTTTGCATATATAGGCAGGTTGTATTGAGCTGTCATTCCATCTGACTCACCATCTTCCTTATCCCATATAACATACGCTTCCAAATCCTTTTTCAAATATCCTATACTTCGTGTAATAGTGCCATCTGTATGACTACTGCTTAGCCATGTCTGAGCACTCATATAGTCATAAATGTCAGAAGCATAAAAATCTAATTGCGCCGCTGCAGGTGCTACCGAAGCTGCATTTAATGTAGCACATTCGCTTCCATCTTCTTTAACAAACTGTGTTAATCCATGAGAGCTTGAAAGTGTATATGTTGCCTTACTTAAATCCCAATAACTTCCTATACCTACATCAATAATTAATGGTGTTCCGTTGGCATACATCTGAATTGCCAACTGGTCGTTATGATTATGTGCTACTGCACTTTCATTTGCCATCATTGAAAGAAAACTTTCATTACCAATTTCATTAAAATGATTTCTAAAAATCATTATGCCATGACTCTTATAATCGTTAGCATTTTCCGCCAAGGAAGCATTTTGTATTTCTGTCCAATAATCAGCTACATTAAGATTTTCTTCCGGTGTTACAATACCATCTAAATTGGCATCTACACTCATACTTCCAGTATCAGTTGAACCAATTGAATTATATGCATTTTCCGCCTGTTCCAAAGAATATCCTTTATCAGTCAGCCATGCTTCATCATAATCTAATGCTGCAAAGAAATTCTCAATCATATTTTCTTCGCCACTTAATGCCGCTAATGGAGCTCCTGCCTTTTTCCATGTCTTATACATACTATAAGCCTGAATCGGATTAACTTTTGCTACCTCATCGAAATACATTCCAAGGTATGCAAATTCACTTCCATTAGTAATTACATGGTCGCCATACACAGGTGTTGAAATGTTAAATGAATCTTCATATTGATATGCTGGTGTTTGTACTAATACATCATAGAACAAACTCTTTCCAAGCTGTACGGCTGAATCTGTTCCAAACCAGTTCACTCCTACCATATTTCTAATTGCTTTCGCAAATACACAAATTTTAGAAATAGCAGCATTATGATATCTTACTGATTCATTCCATGCCCCGTCTTGTCCATAAATATTTACTTCTGTACATTGACCCAATAATGTAATATATCCATTATCGTAATATTGTACTCCATATTCAAAGCCTTCTTCACCTTTTAATGCTAAACCAAGCATAGCCGAACCAATAGCCATATCCATATTCCAGTTAGTTGTACCATCAGCAGCTTCCTTTGGTGTTAATTCGCTTCTATCTCTAATATCATTAAGATTAGCCATAATGTACGCACATAACTGTACCAATAACTTACGGTCAGATTCATTCCATCCTTCATAATTCTTAACTATTGAATAAGCAGTTGCCAGAACATTAACATATCGTCCTCCCTGAACTGCCCCATATGAATCCAAACCATATGGTCTTGAATTTGTATACATCCAATATTCAGTTCCCTGTGCAAAATCATTTGCTCCAATTATCAAATCCTCTATACACTTTTGTGCATATGTGTCATCTTCTGTTATAGCATATACTAATGCATCTGCCTGAAATCTTGTACTCCAAGCCGTTGCGCCCAGATTTGCCTTAAAGTTATTACAGCAATTATCGCTATATCCGATATAATTGCCAGAATTGTCATAAAAACGCATACGAACTGATATTCCGTCCCCTAAAAATACTACGTGTTGTTTCATATTCATTGCTAGAGAATATGAACCTGCCGTCATTTCTACTCTATCCGAAACCCAGGCACCATTAGCTTCACTTGTAAGATTCTCTAAGTATAATGCCCCTGTTTCCTCTCCAGCAGTCATTGTAGTTTTCCATTCACCATTAGCACCTACAACAGCAATGTCATCTGCTGTTCCATAACTGGTATCTATACCTGTATATCTCCAGCCTGAAGCATCACTATCGAAAGAAGTATTACTAAAACCTAATACATTACTTGATGAATCCTTAATTACAAAGTCATCAACAAATGCAAAATATCCATTTTTAACACCATTATCCTTATAATCAGCCCCCGGTGTAATATTAACTACAATTTCTCCATATGCAACATCACTGGCACTTGCACCGCCTACCACTGTCATATCAGATGTTTTAATAGTTTTTGTATTAGAGCCACTACCTATTGGCATATATGTTAGAATACCTAAATTATCCAAAGTTTCTGTGTCATTATTAAAAACAGCTTCCCTAATAGCAGTCAGTTCACTTAATGTCAATTCGTCTGATACTGCCTTCATTTCTTCATACTTATCAGCAATACGTTCATCTGAATTTACCTTGCTTCTTAATTCTTCGATTTCTGATGAAGTAAAAAATAAGTTTGAATTTTTATCTATATCTGTTTCTAATATTACATTATCCTTTAAAACACGCACTGCATCACTAAGTTTTACCAAGTTTTCCGCTATATCATATACCTCAGATGCTGTATTAGCAGCTTCATAGGCAGTTATTGCCTTTTCGTATAAGTCCTCAGGATATTCTCCGGCATTTGCATCTGAATAATCATAATTTCCGTAAGTTCCAATTTCACATACTTCTATTGAATCAAGAAATTCTTTTTTATCAGATAATATTTTTTCTCGCTTTTCCAATAATTCTTCTTCATTTACAATACCAACTGTAACATTCAAACATGGCCACGATTCTATACCATAATCAGTGTTCTTAGTACCCACATAACCATTAGGATATGTTGTTACACCACTAGCTTGAATTCTAAATGAAGCTGTTCCATCAGAATTTTTCTCTCTTAATACTGCATCTGTTACTGAAATTACACTATTCTTGCCATTTCCTACTGGTGAGAAACTGGCAATATAATTATCCTCATCATATAGTAATGCATTATTAGTATCTACTCCATATTCTTCTACTAATGTTGTATATGCACTGCTACCTGACCATGTATCTACTGGTTCAAAGTATATTTTATTTAATGCTGTATCATTCTTTTTACTTGTTACCTGCAATGATGCATATTGAATATCGCCTTGAATAGATGATAAATCAAATTTTAATAATCCGAATCGTTTTAATCCGCTACTATTCAAACCTACTGTAAGTTCTGACGCTTCACTACATGTTACTGATTTTCCCTGCTCATTAATTGCTAATGCCTGTTTTACAGGTATTTTAGTTTCATAAAATGAATCACCAATAATTACCTGTTCTTTATAATGAGTCAACATAGGCTCTAAGCCATATGCTGTTGAATCATAATTTCTAAATCTAACACAATGAGATAAACAATATATAAGTAACTCATCATCTCGTCTTGTTCTAAATTCTCTATATGTATTATGTGGAAAATCATAATTGCCGCATAATGCATTTTCACTTTGGGCAATCTGCTCTAAAAGAGCTCTCTTATCTGATAATAGGTACAATGCAGAGTTTGTCAACAATGTTGTTTTAGCTTCCCACACCTTTAGAACTAATTCTTTTCTCTCTTCTGAATAAACAAGCCTGTTCTCTCTATTAGCATCGTTTCCGCCTGCTGTTTTAATTGCCTCAACAGCCACTGTATCATCAATATTAGCAGTTTCAAAAAGTTTAGAACCTGCAGATACTATTTCAGAAACTGCTGCTGAGTAGTCACCGGCACTTGTTTCTTCGCTAGCCAATATACTTTCACCAGATTGAATTGCATCTAAAAAATCTGCTGCCTTTGTACTATCTAATGCTCCGGCTGTCGTATCAGTCACATCAGTTCCATTTTCAATACGCATTACACCATAGGATGTAATTTCATCGCCATCGTATTCATATGGATAATATAGAAAACCATATTTCTCATTTTCAACAATTTCCTCTATATTGCATTCCAATTCTAAATCATATTCTGATTTAATATTTTCTATATTAGCTGTGGTTACAACATCTTCTGCTCCATTAATTTTTTCATATAGCTTTTTAGAAAAATCTACAATATTTTTTAAAGAAGTTCTACCATATGGAGACGTCTCCTGCCTTTTTGCAACTACAAAAGTCATATCCTTTTCTAATTTTGCAGTATAAGAAGTATTATTGATTCCTGTAGTTTTTACAGTACAAGTAACTATAACCTTCTCTTCTTCATCTGGTTGAATAACAGATACAGGATAATTGTCACCTGAAATACTGCCGATTGTGAAATATTCACTCTCTTCCTTAACTATCCATTCTATCTCTGTTGTAGTAGTATCAGTGGCATCCCATACGGCTGGTAAATTGAAATCTCCTACAACAATACTGCCATCATATATCATTGCCAACATATTCATATATTGACTTGCTACACTTCCTGCACCATCTTCGTCCGTTACAGATAATACCTTTACAGTTAACTCATATGTAGTATATACATCTGTATTATCTTTGGAAGCAATTGTGGCTGTTAATTTTACTTCTACATCTTCCCCATCAACTGCAGGCCTTGTAACAACACCTGAATTGTCTACAACATCTGTATTATCACTATTCCACTGAACAGTAACCTCATCATTTATATATGTTACCAATTCTATATCAGATGAAACTTCTGTATTTTGAAGATAATCTAATTGCTTTTCTAACTGTTTCTTAGCAACAAATACAGAATAATATACTGAATTGCATACATAAAAATCGAATTCACATGGCTCACTTACAGCTCCACTAGAAACAGTTGCAGTCATTTTAACTGTTTCTACTCCATTAACAGTTCCCACTACACCTGTACTAGATAGAACTTCCTCATTTGAAGAGCTCCACGCTATGACCGCACCATTATTATCTGTTGTTTCCAATGATATATCTTCTTTTAAACAATAGTCCGTATATTTTTCTTTCAAATTAGAAACAGCCTCTTCTACTCTCTGTTCATCAGAATATTCTGCAAAATCTAATTGAAGTGAGGCTGTAGCAGGCGATAAATCACACCCTGTAGCCTGATTGTCATTAGATACAATTAGAAATGTAACACTGTCAGCCCCATTCTTTAGTCCATTATAAATGCTGTTTGTCAAATCTAATTCTGTTGTTTTTGTATTAAGTCTATAAAAGACCTGATTTTCTATTACTTTTTCTTTTGCTATCTTTGAAACATTATCACAAGTAAGTGTTTCGCTAGTTCCATCTGTCAAAGTAACTGTAGGTAAAGTACTGGTTTCTGTTATTGCATTTTCCAAGCAGTACACCGTTGCTGTATTATCTGCACCACCGCCTGATTTTGCTCCAGTTACAGAAAAAATACCCTGTGTTAAATAGCAATCTGACATACTATCTTTTAAACTACTCAGGTCAAAAGTCAAAAAGCTAATATAATCAGAACGCAAATACCAGCTACTGGCACCACTTGATGCTGTTGGTGTTTCCTTTGGAGTAGTTCCAGCTTTATCACTATATAATTGTACTCTCAATATAGTAGGCGAAAGACTTACACCTTCTTCAACTATAGTACTCTCTACTTCCTGTGTATTAGTTATAGTTTCTTCTATATTTTCTTCTGTCGTTTCCCCTGTTGTTTCTTCTGTCGTTTCCCCTGTTGTTTCCTCTGTCGTTTCCCCTGTTGCCTCTTCTGTCGTTTCCTCTGTTGCCCCTTCTGTCGTTTCCCCTGTTGCCTCTTCTGTCGTTTCTTCCGTTGCTTTTTCTGTAGTTTCTTCTGTTTCAGTTTCTACAGAAACTTCTACTTCTGATATACTTTTTACTTCCTCTGCATATGTATTAACTGGCAATCCGCTTATTGCAATTACTGTAGCTAATACACACGCCAAGATGCTCTTAAAACCTTTTCTCACTTTTTCTTTTCCCCTTCTTGCTTTTTTCATGTTACTATCAATTAGACTGCTTTCTTCCTCCTTTGATATTTTGAATAATATTAAATTAATCTTTTCATAATAATTATCAAAGAGTCTTTTTTTAGAAGTTATATACAATTTTTAAGATAAAAAAACTTTTTTCATCATCAATAGAGCATTTAGTACCTATGCAAACGAAAAAAATACAGTTAAAATGTATAAGTTTACACATTTCAACTGTATTTTTGTAGCTATTTCTACTTAAACAACAATCCTTATCATTCCTAATCATTATTTTGTATACGTTTGCGATATGAATTTGGCGTTTCTTTATATATTTTTTGAAATGCTTCTGTAAATGCCCTTGCATCGCTAAAGCCTACTTCTACCGCAATTTCATATATTTTCTTATCTGTAGACACCAAGTCGGCTACTGCATGACCTATCCTAACCTTTCCTACATAATCCTTAAAATTTTCACCTGAATTTTTCTTAAAAAACGAGCTAAAATAATACGGATTCATATGTATTTCTTCAGCTAAAATATTTAAAGTCAAATCTTCATTATAGTGCTCTTCTATATATCTTTTTGCTTTTAGAAAGTTTTGTTTATCACTTCCAACAGCAATTTGCTGCAACTCTTCAAAATATTTTTCAAATTCAGATTTAAATATATCAACCAATTCCGTATAAGACTTACAGTTTCTGCCTTTTTCTAATAAAGCTTTCATTTCTACTTTTTTTTCTTTTAATTGCATACTTACCATTTTTTCTTCTAACAAACGTATCGCTGTACAGAAATAAAAGCAGGCATTTTCTTTCTTTCCTTCTGAAATCCAACATACCAGTTTGCTATACTGCAGATAATTTTTTTCAAAATTATCTTTTCGGTGTGAAACTACAGCTTCTATCATATCATCTCTTATACTTTCAATTCTTCCCTGTTCTACTTTTTGTTCAAATAACGGCAAGTCTGAGTCCATCATATAATTAGGTATATAATCTGCAAAAAACAAACATTCCTTTCTTAGAAGACATTTTTCATATGCACTTGGTATATCATACATTGCATCTACCATATCTCCTATAATGAAAAACAATTTTTGCTCTATTTCAACCAACACTTTCTCTCTTATTTCATTAAGTATTTGATTACATTCTGTTCTTTCTTTTCCCTTTAGTATCATAACTATATTGTCTTTTTTCAGAAAAACAATCCCCAAATTGCTATTATTCAAATACTCATCTAATAAAGATATTATGGAAAAACGCACCAACTTCTCCATCTGTTCCCCCATATCATTTGAACAGATAGCAGCAACATAAACAGGTATGTAATAAGTATCTTCTAAATTTACCAAACGTTCCAAATCCATATCTTCATTGAAATCAAGGGTATCTGTGGTCTCTTCTTTATTAGTTACAAATTCCAATATGCATTTTTCTACTGCATTCATAAGCTCCTCTCTTATCACTGGTTTTAGTAAATAATCTACTGCTCCATATTTTACAGCAGACTTTGCATACTCAAAATCTTGAAATCCACTAATAAATATAATCTTTGTGTTTATTTTCATTTCCTGTACTCTTTTTAGAATATCAATACCATTCATTTCCGGCATTGATATATCTAACAATGCCAAATCCGGTTTTTTACAAAGTATTCCTTCAAAAGCACTTTTCCCATCCTCATATTCTCCTACAATATCTATCCCCAATGATTTCCAATCAATTAGTTTTTGGATACCTTTTGTTATTATAGGTTCATCATCTGCTAATATCATTCTCATTTTTATTCCCCTTACTTCTCCTGATATGGCATAACTATTTTTACTATTGTTCCAATTCCTTCATTACTTGTTACTTCAATCCCATACTCATCACCATACAAATACTTAATTCTATCATGTACATTTTTTAGTCCAATACTTTGCCAATCATATTCATTTCTAATTCCTGGTTCATCACCTTGCAGCACTTCGTTTATTTTGCTTAATTCCTCCTCATTCATTCCAACACCATTATCCATAATGCTAATCTCCAAATTATCGTCTTTTTGTTCAACTTCAACCATTATGTTTCCATTTCCTTTTTTAGGCTTTATTCCATGAACATATGCGTTTTCAACAATTGGCTGCAAAATAACTTTTGGAACCTGAATATTTTTCATTTTTGGCATTTGCACTGTTAATTGTACTTTAGTGGATATTCTACAGTTTAGAAGATATACATATTTTCTTACAATATCAATTTCCTTTTCTAAAGATACCATATCCTGCATCGGACCAATAACATAATGAATTTGCTCAGATAAGGCTTCCAACATTTTTGCTACTACACTTTCTTCATTGTCTAATGCTGTCATTCTGATAATCTCTAATGTATTATACAAAAAATGAGGATATATCTGCGATTTTAATGCTGTTAGCTCTGCCTCATTCTGTTTAATTTTTGAACGATATGACTGATTAATATACTGCTCCAAAGCTTGACTCATCTGATTAAACCTCTTTGATAAAATACCTATTTCATCTTCCGAATCATCATTAAGCTGTATGTCAAAATTTCCACCTTCTATTTTTTCCATTTGTGACATCATATTATGAATCGGTTGTGTCAATCTTCTCGAAAAATAGAAAGCTCCTCCTAATATAATTAACAATACTATTATCAATAGCAAGTATATTGTTCTTTGTATTTCTCTAATACTTCTAAAAGCCTTTGCTGTATCCATTGATACTACTACACTTACTCCATATTTATTAGAATCTGTCCTAATAACAAGTTTATCCTTTTCCTTTACCAAACCATCAATACGCACTCCTACATTAGTACCTATGCAGGATTTATCATTACTAAATATACAATCTCTCTCTTCATTTATAACATAATATTCCTCTTCATTAAAATTAACGCTCCTGAATAGTTTAGCAATTCTATCTAATTTGATATCAATAAATAATGTACCTACATATGGCTGTTCTGTTATTTCTCCTCGCAAATCAAAATAATTCCTTGCTATTGTAAATACTTCTGAATCATTATTACTAAAATAACCTGTTTTATGAGTAGGAATTAATATCATTTCTTTTGTTTTTTTATCAATATATGCATATTTTACCTGACTTTCAAATAGAATTTCGTTCTTAAAATATGTACTGTACGTACTATAATGAAAATCTAATTTTTTTCCATCTAAATCTCTGGCAATAAAATGGGTAGCATTAATCCCACTATCTATCGTCTGTATATATTGGAGAAAAGTCTCCATATCCTGTTTTCTAGCTTGCTCCATTATACTACTGTCATATCTTTCACCATATACTACCTGTCTGAAATTCTCAAAGGAAAAACTATTACTTATAATATTGTCATCACTTGAGAAATTATAGTAATACGGCAATTTTGAATATGTATTATAGGATTCAAGCATACTCTCCAAACTGACTGATACGTATCCTGCCGCCTGATAATACTGATACTGCATAGCTTGAGTATAGCTTGTTACCACCTTATCTATAATAATGGTTGAAAAAATCATTATTGGCAATAATCCGCCTAACATAAATACTAAAGCAAATTTATGATACAAATTAAATCCACGCATCTTTTTCTTCATAAAAATCAACTCCTTTTACAACGCCAAAAGGAGTTGTCATATGAATGCATATACTATACCTTTTATGCATAACATATGTATTCATACGACAACTCAAAATTAATATTTAACCCTTTGCAGCTCCTGCTGTAATTCCTTTTACAAAATATTTCTGGAATGCACAAAATACTGCTAAAGCTGGTACTATTGAAATAACTGTTCCTGCAAACACAATATCCCATCTGGCAGAATATTGACCTACGAAGGAAGCAATTTCAACTGTAATTGTCTTTGCAACGCCACTTGGCATAACAAGATATGGCATTAAATAATCATTCCAAATTCCCAGACCATTTAATATTACCATAGTTCCTGTACAAGGTCCAAGTAGTGGAAATGTAACTTTCCAAAATGTTTGAAACGGTGTACAACCATCTATCATTGCTGCTTCCTCTATTTCTAATGGTATACCTTTTAAGAAACTGCAATACAGTAATGTTCCAAATGCTATTGAACCCGAAATATATACAACAATCGGTCCAATCATATTTCCAAACATACCCATAATTTTTAATTCTTTAAACAACGGAAACATATATAAATGAAATGGTATCATCATCCCCGCTAAAAAATAAGTATATATTAAAGATGTAGCTTTACTCTGTCTACGTTCAATTGCATATGCTGCCATTGGCACTATACACACAATCAACACTTCTGAAACAACTGTAAGAATTATTGAATGGACAATGGCAGTAGCAAAATCCGACTGTTCAAATAAATCTTTAAAATTCTGTAAATATAAAGACGTTGGAAATGCTATTGGATTCTTTAAAATATCACCATTACTTTTAAATGCAGACATTAATGCAAATAATACCGGATATATAAAGACAAATGCCAGTACTACAGCTATTGCAAAAAATAAAATATCCGTCGATTTTAACTTTCTTCTGCCTCTTTCCATTATAGCTGGACCTCCCTACTTCTCAAAAACTTCTGCTGTAGCGTATTCAATATAATTATTATAAATAATAACATCATACCTACTGCTGTACCAAATCCTTGTCTTCCTTCATTAAATCCAACCTTATACAACAAATATACCAGTGTTTCTGATGTAAATCCAGGACCACCATCAGTCATAACATTGATTTGGTCAAATACTTTTAATCCATTAATTAATGATAAAGTAAAATTAATTGTAAACGCTCCTGATATAAGAGGAATCGTAATATGTCTAAATCTTTGTATTGGACTGGCACCATCTATTTCCGCTGCTTCTATTAATTCAGGCGATACACTTTGTAGTGATGCAAGATAAATAATCATATAGTATCCGGCACCTTTCCAAATAAGAACAAGACCAATCATTAATAGTGTCAATGCTGTATTTCCAAGCCAATCCTGTTTTAAAGCTTCCAAACCTACATTTTCTAATATTTTATTAAAAGTACCAAAATTGTAATTGTACATAATTTTCCAAATAAAACCAGATACAATACCGCTAATTAATACCGGGATATAAAATGAACTTCTAAAAATGTTTTTTCCCCATCTAACATTATCTACTAATAATGCTAATAACAAGGCAATTGTATTTTCAAAAATCGAAATAAATACTGTTAAAATAATTGTATTTTTTAATGCATTTCCAAAACGTGCACTTGTAAATATTTCTTTATAGTTAGCCAACCCAATAAATTTAGTGTCAGGACTAATTCCGTCCCAAGATGTAAAGCTATAATATGTACTTGCCACTGTTGGCACTATAATGAATAAAGTAAAAAATATAAATGCCGGAGCAACAAACAAACATGTTGTCTTATCGAATCCTTTCTTTTTATTCATAAACTCCTTCTTTCTGATATTTAATATCTACAGATATATATATCGCTAAATTCACAATGTCTTTTTTTAAAAATCTCTCCCTTTATTTCGGGAGAGATTTTCTTTTTAATACCTATTCAATTCCTACTCCTGTTAATGGATTGAAGCTTTCTAAACTTACAGCCCATGTTTTATTTAATTCATCACATGCTGAATCAATATCTCTAGTTCCCTGTAATACTTCAATTAAAGTTTTGTATGTAAAGTTTCTGAAATCTGGTGGTAATTCGTTTTCTCCAACCTTACCATTCCACATAGATGATAACTGGTCAGCTGTTGTTGTTGCATCAATTACTTCCTGGAATACATCTGCTACTTCTAATTCAGGTTTTTCTATTGTTGCCGGAATTGCACTTAATGTTTCACAATATACTTTATAGTTTTCTGGTTCATAGAAGAATTTAATGAAAGCTTCTGCTGCTGCTTTTTTATTTGAATCTGCTGCTGCTTCTGCTGATATTGCTAATCCTGAGCTTCCTGCTCCACCTACTAAACGAGTTTTTCCATCTGGACTTGGTATTGCAAACCAGCCAATTTCAAATTCAGGGTCTGCTGCTGAAATCTGTGAAAACATATGTGTACCTGAGAACATCATTGCTGACATTTCATTTACAAGGAAAGTAGTAATCTGTGCATCTGGTGTTGATACCCAACCTTCCTGTGCATACTGAATAATATCCTGTAATTCTGTAAATGTTGCTTTGAAAGTTTCATCTGAAAAGTCTTTTGTTCCTTCGTAACAATGTTTAATAAAATCTGCATCCTGACTAATTACCTGATCATCATATACCTTATTAAACCAAAATCCCATATGCCAAATATCTTGTCCACCTACAACAAGTGGTGACATATCACCTAAATCTTTAATTTTCTGACATAATTCGATGAATTCGTCATAAGTAGTTGGCTCTGTTAATCCATTTGCATCAAAATATTTCTTATTGTAAATAATACCCTGTGTATTTTCACCTGCTAATGGAACTGTATAAACACTGCCATCAAATTCTGTTGTTGTTGTAAATAAATCTGTAATTTCAGCTGGTAAATTAGCAAGCTTACCTGCTCTTACATATAATGCTGTATCTCTCATTTCCATTACATCTGGAAATTCACCAACACTATCTTTAGTTTTTAAAAACTCACTATATGCTCCACCATTTCCTGGTTCAATGGTAATAGTTATATCTGGATAAGCTTCATTAAAACGATCAACTATTGTATTCATCGCTGCTTTTGCACCTTCATCACCATCAGCAAAAATGTAAGTTAATTCTGTTGGTTCTGTTACAACTGATTCTGTTGTTGTTTCTGTTGTTGTTGTTTCTGTAGCTTCTGCTGCTGTTTCTTCTGTTGTCTCTGCTGCACTATCGCTTGTTACATTAGCTGTGTTTGCACTATTTCCACAACCAACAAGCATACCGGCTGTCATTGCTGCAGTTAAAACCCCTGCAAGTAATTTTCTTTTCATTATTCTTCCTCCTATTATTAGCACTTATTAAGTGCGTATTTATTTTGTAATCTTAATATAACAATTTAGTTATTCTTTAAAAACCATATTTTTTAAGTTCTAACTACGTTTTTTTTAGCTTCAATCCAAAATTTTAACATCTTCAAATAACTGCTTATATTAACTTTCAACCTTAAAATGAGACATAGCAGCTTCTAAATCCTTTACTCTCTCAGCTAAATGCTCTGCCTTTCCTGCTAATATGGAGATAAAATCTACCTGTTCATTTAGAGTGGCTGTTACTTCCTCTGTTGTAGATGCCACCTGTTGTGACACGTCAGCAATATTGTAAATAGATTTTTCCATCTCTTGTCTTTGCTCACCAACCACATTCATTCTTTCTTCCATTTGCTTCAAACCATTAACCAATTCCTCAACACAATCGTTAATTGATGTGAATACCGAAATTGTATCTTCCAAAGATCTGGTTTGTGCATAGATATATTCTGTTGTTCTTTTTGCAGAATCCGTTGTTTGCTTTGTTGTGCTTCTAATATCACCTACAATGTCCTGAATTCGCATTCCAGCTTTTACAGACTGGTCTGCCAGTTTTCTGATTTCATCTGCTACAACAGCAAAACCTCTTCCGTTTTCTCCTGCTCTAGCTGCTTCAACTGAAGCATTTAAAGATAACAAATTAGTCTGTTCTGCTATTTCTTTTATTACCTTTAAAATATCTTCAATCTGGTCTGATTTGGTTTGTACATTCAAAATGTCTTGACTTAGTTCTTCTGTGATACTAATGGTATCTCCTAGTTGCCTGCTTAATTCTTCTACAATTTGCTTACCGTTATCTACCGTTTGAATAGTTTTATCAGCTACCGTACTCATATTCTCTGCTTGTATACATGCCTCATTAATTTGTTGTGAAAACTGTATCATTCTTTCATTACAATTTTCTGTTTCACCCGCCTGAGTAACCACTCCACTAGCAACCTCGTCCATTGCACCAACTACCTGCTTCATTGAATAATCAATTCCCTCTGTTGTTTTCTCTACTCCGCAGGATAGCTCATTTACCTCGGCACCAAAGTTGTGTACATTAATCATAATATCGCATATTCCATTTAACATATTATTCAAACTGTCATTTAATACACCAAACTCATCTTTTCGTTTCGTTTTAAATTTTACTGTTAAATCCCCTTCTGCTACAGTATTAAGAGACTTAACAACTGTTCTTAATGCTTTACTTATACTATATGCTATTCTGTTTCCATTAATCAGGGCTACTAATGTGGCAAGCACTACCAAAATTATTGTTAAATTTCTAATGCCGTCGGTTCCTTTCATAATATTAGAATATGGAATCAAACCGCACAACATAATTCCCTTATCACCAACAGGCGCATATACATATAAATAATCCTCACCTTTATAACTGGTAATCAGACAACCTGACTCTGAGGCATTTTTTGTTTCTTCAAAAAAACTATTTCCTATAAATACGTTTTCTGATGTAGTTTGCTGTTTTTTCTTTCCATTCTCATCTACGCTGTCTACATAAGTTATTTCTCTTCCATCTTTGGTGACAACAGCTTTGTATGCATTTTCACCAAAGTCCATATTATCAAGTGCCTTCTTTATTGTTTCTAATTTAATATCCATAACAACAAGTGCATTAGCCTTTAAGAACTTCTGATAAAAAACTAAACCGTACTTACTATTATTTCTCTCAAAAATCTCATCTAAATATGTATGATTTCCAAGCCATAGGCTTCTAACTGTATTTTCTGTTAAATATACTCCTTCCTTTGATTCAAACAGCTTAGTATATGCATCTTTTGGAAAAGCAGTATAAAATGATGATAATTGAGTTCCATTCTCTGATACTATCGCATAATCACCTATATGCTCTACACTTCCCACCATATATACTACACTATTCTTAATATCCGTAAGATATTGCATAGCCTTAGTATCCGTACTGGCATAATTATTTTCATAATAATTGGAAATAGTTGTATCCATGATCATTTCTTCTGCTTTAGCTTCTACTGTGTTACATAATAAGTTGAAGTATAAACTCTCTGCTGAAATCGTATTTACAGAGGCTTCTTCATACTTTTCAATGATAGTTTTAGATGCCTTATTGTAAGACACAGTTCCCAAAACCACAATAAAAATTACCGGAAGCATAAATGCTCCAATTAAAACAGTTCGTATTTTTTTTCTTTTTCCTGACATGCATCTTCTCCTCTTTGCTCGCGTAAATAAAAAATGAAATTGATATATTGTTTCAATTATTTACCTTGTAATATATCAATTTCACTTTTATAAAAAAATTACTTTTTTTTATTTATATATACATTTTTTTTAGATTTATTTGGTTTTTACCTCAAACCAGTCAAAATCCGCATATTTACCAAATCCGGTAAGGTCCTGACAGCATATTCCTACCATACTTCCTGTAAACCATCCTTCATCACATGCCTCATCTGACATAAAACTACCATCTATCCCTGATGCTGCCTGAACCCATTCTTCTCCTTCAACGCAATATGAAAAACTTAATATTCCATTTTTCATTACAGCTTTCAAAACAACAGGCTGCTTTTCTTTAATAGGAATATAATCAGTCAAATATGTATATTTCTTATTTTCAGCTTGCAACAATGAAATACATTTTCCACAGTCTTCATCATACGAGATATGTAAATACAAGTAATTATCTATATCATACATTACAATAAGACCTGCCATTTGCTTAAATACTTCTGGTTCAAATTCTAATTTTGTACTCATTTCCATACTATATTCTGTCAAGCGAACAGCTATTAATGACTGTGAAAACTTCGAAGACAAACCACTGCGTCCGTACATACGCAAATATCCTGGTCGTTCCTTAAGTGAAACATACTTTTCCGTCATAGGGATACGTAAGGATTGATACTTAATTGACAACTCATCTTTTTCAAAATCATCTCTAAAAATATAGTTATCTTTTTCAATCAATTCTTCCTTTAACGTTACAACATTACTCTCATTTTTTACAAACTTTGGAGGTTCAACATATTCTTGTGGAGTATTTCCTCCACAATCCAATACTAACCAGTCATCTTCAGTCCAACGCATCTTTTGAATAGCTGTCTCTCTGCCTAGCATATATCTTCTCACACCTGGGAAACGACTTACGTTATCTGGATTTTTCATATTTGATGCTCTGCCACATAAATGAACCGCATACCATTCACCATCGGGAGTTTCCACCAAATCACAATGACCTGACTTTTGCAATAAAATATCTTCGTGATGCCTTGATGTCAAAATAGAATAGGCATCATTTTCATCTTCTCTTTGCATAAAATCCGCTTTATACATTTCATATGGTCCCCAAATATTTTTGGAGCGTTGAATTGTCTGACCATGACCTTCACCAGTTCCTGTATCTGCTGAAAATAAATAATACCAACCATTTCTCTTGAAAATATGAGGTCCTTCCAAAAAAATCTTATCCGCCGCATATATATCTTTTACAGGACCAATCATCGTTTTATTCATTGGATCAAATTCCTGCAACACTAACCTTCCTACATATTTTTTAGGAACCCTATGGTCTGTCACCATGCTTACCATATATTTTCTTCCATCATCATCATGAAATAAAGATGGATCAAATCCAAAATTATTAAGCGGAATAGGTTCTGACCATGGTCCATGTATATCTGTAGCAGTTATCAAATAATTATTAGTGTCATACATATTGCAGTAAAAAGCATTTACAACTGTATACAACAAATAGAATGTTCCTTTATCATACGTCAGACAAGGTGCCCAAATTCCCTGGGATGAACCCACACCACGTAAATCCAACTGAGATGTTCTGTTCAAAGGGTATTCTATTTGTTCCCAGTTAATCAAATCTGTGGAATGATGCAGACATATTCCAGGCCACCATTCAAATGTAGATGTCGCAATATAATAATCATTATCTACACGAACAATTGATGGGTCTGGATGAAATCCTCTCAAAATTGGATTTTGTATTTTCCTCAATATAACCGCCTCCTATTACATCTCTTTCTACATCTAAATACATTTTAAATGTATCAGATTAATTACACAGTTGAAGCTATAAATTCCAGATTTCCTTCCATTTTGCACATTCCATAGTAAGAGGACAAAATGAAATTATCGCCTTTTTTTATGGCTTTTCCATCTATAAACCCTTCACCTTCAATAACTGTTACAGCTAAAAAAGGATACTTTTGTTCAAATTCCATTTCCTTTTCCACTATTCCTTTAAAAACTGTATAATATTGACACTTATATAGTTCTTCCAATACATTTTTCTCATATTTCTTAGTGGATTTCATTAAATTATACATTGAGTTTTCCGGAACATTTATCACATCTAAGCTCTTATCAATGTGCAGTTCTCTTAACTTTCCATTTGATAATCGCTCATAATCATATACTCTATATGTAATATCACTATTTTGCTGTGTTTCTAAAATCAAAGTTCCACCCTTTATTGCATGGATGGTTCCTGGATTAATCTGAAAGAAATCACCCTTTTCTATAGGTATCTCTCTAATTAATTCATTCCATTTATTGGATAAAATCATTTCTTCTAACTGTGATTTTGTTTTTGCCTTATGCCCTATAACAATACTTGCATTTTCTTTACAATCCATTATGTACCAGCATTCAGTCTTACCCTTAGCTCCATTTTCATTAATAAACGCATAGTTATCATCTGGATGAACTTGTATACTTAAATCTTCTTGTGCATCTATAATTTTTGTTAATAGCGGATAAGTCTTTTCATTTGTTTTGTTTCCAAAAAATGTCGGATTTTTTTCCCACATCTCGGATAATTTCATTCCTTTATAATTCCCATTCTTAATAACACAATCCCCATTAGCATGGGCAGCTATTCCCCAACATTCACCAATATCATTGCCTTTTTCATTGCAACCAAATTCTGTGATTAGCCTATTTCCTCCCCATACATTATGTTTATATACGGATTCTAAAAATATTATTTTTTCCATTCTAATACCCCCAATTGAATAGCTCCTAAAATTCCCGGATTATCTTCTAAGGAAGGTTTTACAATATAATTATCAATGTTTTCTGCGATGTTTTTATGTGTTATATATCCATTTAACAGCTCTTTAACATTTTCACGTACACTAGAAAACAAATATTCCTGATGCATAACACCACCCCAAAGAATAATTTTTTCTGGTGAGTATGTTAAGATATAATTTACTATTGCCTGTGCAATATAGTAAGCTTCCAACTCCCACACTTGCTTATTATCAGCTAAGTCGTATGCCTTTTTTCCCCATCTGGCTTCTATTGCAGGTCCAGATGCCAACCCTTCTAAGCAATTACTATGATAAGGACAAATTCCCTTAAAGGTATCTGCTTCATGCTTATTAAGTAAAATGTGACCTGCTTCCGGGTGCATCATTCCGTGTAATAATTTACCATTAATATAAACTCCAACTCCAACTCCGGTACCTATTGTAATATATATTGCTGTATTTACACCCTTAGCTGCTCCCCAAGTCACTTCTCCTAAAACAGCTCCATTGACATCTGTATCAAATCCAATTGGCACATTTAAAGCCTCTTTTAAAATCCCAACAACATTACAATTACTCCAGCCTTTTTTAGGCGTACTGGTAATATACCCATAAGTTTTAGAATTTTTATCCAAATCTATAGGTCCAAAACATCCAATGCCTAATGCATCAATATCCCATCTTTTGAAATACAAAATAATATCTTTAAAGGTTTCTTCTGGCATTTTGGTTGCAAATGTGATTCTATCAATTAATTTGCCATTTTCATCTCCAACAGCACAAACCATCTTTGTTCCGCCTGCTTCAATTCCTCCAATTAACATTTTTCTTCCTTTCCATATATTTGCTATTTTTAGTCCTAACAAACATATACAATTTATCTTTTTATTCTCTAATTTCGTTATTTTTCACTTGCTTCTGTACCATACACTTCTATTTGCGACAAAGCGGGAAATGGTGAAGGTTCTTCTGATTTTTTCAAATTATACAGTTCCAACCATTCCACACTTTTTTCTTTAAACTTAATTTCGTGAGAAATTTCACTTTTTTCCATTTCCATATCTAATTTACTTCCATCAGAAAAACTAAATGTAACCTTCTTCCACCAATTATCATGTGGAAAGTCTGCTCTTGTATACAATACAATTGTGTCGATTTTAACTTTTCTTCCAAAGTCAATCTTCAACTTGGCATCCTCTTGCATATTAATTCCCCATGATTGATATGGCCATTCACCGTGACAATCATTAACCGTAATTCCATCAATAGCATTTTGTGCCGCAAACACTGATTCTCCCCTAGTTTCCACATTTGCAACTGCATGTGGATATAGATTTTCAATTTCGTGCTGATCACACACGTTTACAGCCAAATTTCTATAGGCTTTTACTTCATAATCTCTGGCTACTTTAACTGAAATCAAATGTTTATTTCCATAAAACGCCTTTGGTGATAAATTAATTCTCTTCTCGCCAAAAGGAATCTTATACTCCACATTTCCCTTAATTAATACTAAAGACTTTCCAATAGCTTCATCAAACTGCAACCACACAAATACTGCCTTTGAAGCTGTTTCCAGTATAATTCTGTCTCCAGCTTCATATTCTCTTGAAACTACTAAATTAACTTCATCAATTCCACGTTTCACAGCTACAGTGGAATTTTCCTTATTTAACACTTTTAGGCAAATCTCTGTCATTTTTCTCATATCCTTTTTTTAATTATTCAATTATCTTACTGCTGCATATTCTGTATTTTTCAAATTTATTTTCAGCTTTGACTGCTAATTCAGTCCCTACTTTGTATTCCAATTCAATACATCCACATGCTTTTTCATAATCGAAGCTTACGAAATCATCTTCATACAAACAGAACCTTGAATCTGCATCTCCAAAAATTAATATATCCATTTCAAATACAGTATCTTCTTTTACACACTGAACCGGCTTAGCCAATGGAATTATACTTCCCTTTTTTACAAATACAGGAATCTTATCATAAGCCGCTTCTACTTCTATGTAGCAGCCACCTTGAATTTTTTCTTTTGTAAAAAAGTCATACCATATTCCATCTGGTAAATATATTTCCTTTTTAGTTCCTTCCTCATAAGTAAACGGACATACCAACATACTCTCGCCAAACATATACTCATCGTCTATCATTCTAACTGTCATATCTTTCGGATAATCCATTACCAATGCTCTTATTGGCGGTTTTCCTGTTTTGTTATACTCAATAAAAGCGCTATATAAATATGGTAATAATTGCATTCTAAGCTCGAATAACTCTCTGCATTTTTCTGTATAGTAATCAGATGTTTCCATTTCTATACCTGCAAGATTTTGCTCAATATCTGTTTGTTTCCATGGTGGACTAGGAATTCTCCAGCTGTTTATCAATGAATGAGCTGAAAATATAACTGTTTGGATACGTCTTAATAAGTCATCTCCATTTTTACAGTCTCTAACCTCAGGACACCATAACAATCCTGAAAAACTTGAATTTATCATACCTCTAATAAACTGTTTATGGTCATACAAATCTGAGTAAATAACAAATGGTAATGATGATGCAAAGATACCTGATGAACGTACCTGAGAATATGTTCTTTTATTTTCTTTTTTATAGATTCTATTAATCAAATTCTGATACAATACTCCCACAGCAGAATGCATTTGTTCACCATCCATACCAGACGGAAACTCTGTTGAATCAGGAAAAGCCCAATTCGATGGATTATAATCTGAATTGTCACACTCATCTAATTTGAAACCTGCTATTCCTTTTTTTACGAATTCGTCTGCATGATACTTTTCAAAAATTTCATTTGCTTCTTTTGTTGCAAAATCAGGTACTAAACCATTCCACACTTCATAACTTCCACTATAAGGCATTAATTCTTTATAAAATGGTGCCTTAGGATAAACATAAATATGCTCCCAAAGATTAATTTTGTATCCCTTTTCTTTCATTGTATCTATCATCTTTTCCGGATTTGGAAACATATTTGACCACTTATAAGTGCAGGCATAGCTATGAGAATGCCAACCAGGCTCTAATCCAATTACATCCATTGGAATATTTTCGTTTCTAAACTGTTCAGCTAATGCTATTGCCTTATTTTGATCACAGCCACCATAACCACGATACCAATTGCCCAATCCCCACATAGGTGGAACACATCCGCCTCCTGAGAAAAGATTGTATCGCTGTACTACTTCCGCAATATTTCCTTCAAAGATGAAAAATTCAATTCCCCTTGCAGCTGGAATATCAATAATAATTTTCCTCTTTTCCTTCGCCCTTTTTAATGCATATAAAGCTGTCTCTGAGAATTCCTCATGTTTTTCATTTTCCGAGGTCATATGACTTGAATCCCCTCGTTCAGTGTTGGTTCCCATAAGAAATGTAGTATATCTAAATGTATTTACAGCTATTCCATATCCAGCAGTCGATATATAAAATGGTACCGGAGCGTGACTTTCCCCTGTATCCGCTATTGGGTCTGAATCCACCTTTATATATCTTCTCTTTCCTGCATGGTTAAAACTTCTCAATTGAAGACCAAATCCATATATATCTTCTTCCGTTTCCATTGGAAGCGTAATTGTTACACCTCTTTTAGTTTCTTTTATAGAAATATCTTCTTTTGAAAAATTCATTTTTATAGATATAGGAATATCATTTATTTCCTTTGTTTTTATTTCAAAATCACCTAAAGATATTGGTGTATGTTCTTCAACATCTCCCATTACAATCTTCCAAATGCCTTTTGCAATTTCTTTCATTATTTACCTCCTGCTTACCAAATCAAAATCCCTGTCCCTGTCAATTTATAAAGTGCTTCTATAAAGTAATAATCTGCATAATTCATTGTAAAATGATGTTGTTCTGAATGGTATGCACCTGTACAATTTTGTACAATTGCATCACACCCTTCGCTATAATCCGCTCTTGTATCTGCAATGGCTTTTAATATTTTTACAGCAGCCTCAACATACATATCTTTTTCTAATTCCGGTACATATTTCGCAATTTCAAGAAGTCCTCCTGCTATAACACAAGCACCACACGAATCTTCCCATGCTGGTTCATCAGGTTGTCTGAAATCAACCTTTATAATGCCATTCTCTGGAATATTTGCCATACAATAATGTGCTACTCTTTTAGCTGCATCTAAATACTCCTGTTTCTTTGTATGTGTGTAACTATTGGCAAATCCATATACAGCCCAGCCTTGACCTCTACTCCAAGCAGAACCTTCGCCATATCCCTGTCCGCCATAGCTTTTTACCATCTCTCCGGTTTCAGGATTAAACTCAACAATATGGCACACTGAACCATCAGGTCGAATAAAATTATTCATAACAGTATCTGCATGCATCATTGCTATCTGCTTAAATCGTGGATCATTAGTTTCTTCTGTAGCCCAATAAAGTAACGAAATATTAAACATACAATCAATAATCGCCCAGCCTCTTGTATCATCAGTTCCCACCTCGTTCCATGCTCTGATGAATTTACCAACCGGGTTAAATCTTCCTGCTAACAAATTCGCCGCATGCATAGCTACTCGTCTGGCATCTTCATTTCCTGTTAATCTGTAGTCAGTTACAGATGTTGGCACAAACATAAATCCAACATCATGATGCAATCCGTAATATGTTTCAAAACACTTTTCTAACTTCTTAGCAGAACTTCTGGCAATATCAAGATATTTTTCTTTCTTTGTATCCTGATATAGCATCCACATTAGTCCACCCCAGAAACCATTAGTCCACCAATTTAATCCATCATTATCATTCCATTCCTTTGTCATATCTGCCCTGTCATCATAATTTCCATCTTTATCTGTCGTATAAGGAATTTTATCCCTATTCTTCTCACTTACCCATTCCATTTTTGTTCTTACTTTTTCCAATACCTCATTTGCCCAAATACTATAATCCTTCATTTTTCCTCTCTTCCTTTCTTAATCTATATTTTCTTTCATTTGTTATAACTTCCTATTTATTACTCTTTGCATTTTATTCCTTTGTCAAATATTTCCTGTTTCAAAACATTACAATTTTCTATGATGTATGGTATTCGTTCATCCTTTTTCATTGTTTCTAATTGCATATTTGATATATATAATCCATCAATATTTCTTAAATCCAAATATGTAGCCCTGCTCCAATCAGGATAGTAATTCTCCACAGTTTCTTCCCCTGTATGGTAAATCATATCCAATACTTCAGGGTATGTATCTGGGATTTCACTTTGCTTTACACCACCAATCGTTTTGTATTTTATATTTTGTAAAGATACATTCTCTATTTTATGCATCTTTTCCGCATCAAAACGTATACCATTAAAGCGAGGCTCTCCCATCACGTCCTGATTAAATCTATAGTGAATATTTCTCATTTCTTCATCATCTGTGACAATAATATTAGAGAATATAAGATTTTCCATTTTCCCTATATTAGGCATCTTTTCCAATTCAACTGAACTACCCAAACCTTTTTCCTCAAATCTGTTATTTAGAATTGTAAAAATAGGTCTTCTAACATTATTCATTACTACATTGTTCACTAATATATCCGATATGTTTCCACCTTCTGTACATTCAATTTTGATTCCTTCCCTCCATACATTTTTCATTGTACAATTACTTATTACAACATTTTTTATAGTGCCAATTGATTTTAACCCTATACGAATGGCTGCACAAATTGATGAAAACTCACAATTACTGATATGTATTTCTTCTACCGGATATTTCTGACTACTTGATTGCAAACACAAATTATCATCTGTTCCGGTAATACTGCAGCCTTCCACAAATACGTGAGAGCAGCCATCAAAATCCAAGCCATCACCGTTATATCTTTTATCATTTTTTATCCAGACATTTTTTACCCAAATATATGAAGAATCCAAAAAAGCTGTTGTCCATGCCGCCGCATCATATAACCTGATATCCTCTATATGTACATTTTGGCATCGCAGTAATCGAATCATCATAGGACGACAAATACTTCCTTCATTTGGAAAACTTTCGGCATTTCCCAATATTTTTCCTTTTCCCTTGATTCCAATATTTGTCTGGTCCTCTGCATAGATAAAGCAATAATCCATATCCTTTTCATTTCTATAACGATTATGATGTGTATTTTGACTATAATCTTCAATATTAGGACTTGCTATAAGCATCGCTGACTCAGTTATTTCAAGAAAAACATTATTTTTCAGAAATATTGTACCTGCCAGATATTGTCCATCATCAATTACTACGGTTCCTCCACCTAACTGACTGCATCTGTTTATACATTCTTGTATAATACCGGTATTATTACTTATGCCATCACCTATAGCCCCGTATATTTTAATATCAATACGCATATCCATTCTTACCCTTTCATTTTTTCTATTAAATCATATGATATTGTTAATTGCTAATAACGCAAAATAATTTACAACGCTAAACTATTAAGATTTCTTCTTAATAATAAAAAAAAGTAATACATACAACAATGTATTACTCCGTTTTTTTACTGACATAATCTGCTTTATTTTTTTGTATTTAATTGACATCATTATTTTTTTTCTTTACAATGGTTATAATATCTTATTCTTTATTATTTTAATCAATTATCAATAACACGAATTTTATAAGAGTACAGAAGGGCTTTAGAAATGATAACAATAACAAGCTGTGGACATGATTCACATCATCCAAAACCATGCAATATTGAATATAATAATAGTGTATCTGACTATCTTCTTCTTTTAGTGAAAAAAGAAGCCTGGTTCTATATTAATGAAAATAAAATAGAAACCAAGCCCAATATGATAATTTGTTTTCCCCCTAATAGTCATATCCATTATGGTTGTGATATTTCTGGATATAATGATGATTGGATACACTTTTCATTAAATGAGAATGATAAGGAATTTTTTGATGGTTTAAATATTCCATTATATAACATACTTTATCCGTCTGATTTTCATAAGTTATCTCAATATGTTTCTATGATATCTGATGTTTTTCATAATAAAAGTGAGCATTATCAAAATATTATAGATTCCTTTATGCGTACATTGTTTTATTCAATAGCTGATGATTTGTCTCCCAAAAATTCTGATTCTTTATCAGGCATTCATTATGTTGCTCTTTCACATTTACGCACACAAATATATAACAATCCTTCTTCTACATGGATAATTGAAGATATTGCCTCATCTGTTTGTTTAAGTACTTCATATTTCCAGCACTTGTATAAGCAGTATTTCGGATGTTCCTGTCAACAGGATATAATTAATTCTCGATTAAACTTAGCTAAATTATATTTAACTACAACTAATATGCAAATTAGTGATATTGCTGATTTTTGTGGTTATAATAACGAACTGCATTTTATGAGGCAATTTAAGAAATTTATCGGAATCACTCCTTCTAATTACCGACATTCTTCAAAAAACAATTTGTGATTTAACATATAACTTTCACTACTTAAATCATAAGATAAATTTGACCGTTCAGCCATTAATCTGATATTTGACATTTAAGTTAATCAAGTGACTGTATAAATCTGTTACTTTAAAGTCAAATACCAATCCTAAAGTGTTAGAATATTCCCTTTTTTCTATTTTTCCATTCGCTTTAGGAACACATACAGTAGTAAGTCCCCTGCTGTTCTGTTTATATCACAGCCATATAATCTCCATTCCCCTTTATCTTCACAACGATTAGGCAAACAAAAAACAATTGACTCAAAATACTTATTCTTAACTTTATCACCAAATTCTATTTTCACATAATGCCCCATAAATTCTACATCTTTGTGGGTATAAAATGAAATACCACTGTCACTAATATCATGGACACGAATTTCATGTTGAACAGCTTGAATTCCTAATATATTATCCACCATATTATCAGCTTTATTTTTATCTTTTCCAAGAGCCTCTTCTTCGGTTATAACAGTTGCTGTGCCCTTTAAGTCTAATGTCATTCTCGGATGCTCTCTACGCTCCTGACGATTACCATATTCTGCATCTTCTTTTGTTCTAATAATGTAGTAGGTAACATCTTTAAGAACCTTCGTCTGAACATTTACATTTTTCCAACTAATTTTCTCACGAGTTACAGGCGTTACCCCATGTATATTATAGTGCATATCCCTAAATTGCTCCGAACCTAGTTCTAACACGGTGCCTAATACTACAAAGGGCTTAATTATGGTTCCCACTTCTGTGGAAGCTATTACTGTAGTCGGAATAGGATATACTGATATTCCCCATACCACTTCCAATGTTACTTTTTCTCCTACTTTTAAGTCTTGAAGCTTCATATTAGCCCCCCTATCTTCTATGATTCATTTAGTTTCCGCAGAATTTCTCTATAGTATTAATCAATGTGACAACATCTATTGGCTTGGAAATATGACCATTCATGCCACTTTCTATGGCCGTCTTTTTGTCTTCATCAAAGGCATTGGCTGTCATTGCTATAATAGGAATATTAGCTAAATCCTTATTATCAAATTCTCTAATTCTTTTAGTAGCTTCATAGCCATTCATCTCTGGCATTTGAATATCCATAAGGATTAAATCATAGTCACCCACTTTTGATTCTTTAATCTTCTCTACAGCTATTCTTCCATTCTCAGCCACATCTACTTTGAATCCAACTTCTTTAAGAATTTCTTCTGCTATCTCACTATTAAGCTCATTATCCTCTACCAGCAAAATGTGTTCATTATGATTAATCTTTCTGTTTTCATCAACAGTTATTTCTTCTTCCTCTTCAACCTGATTTTCTAATAATCGTAACTCTAAGGTAATAGTAAAGGTGCTTCCCTTTCCTACTTCGCTCTCAACCTTAATGGTTCCGCCCATCATATCCACAATCTTCTTGGTAATTGCCAGTCCTAATCCAGTTCCTTGTACGCCACTGAGAGTTGTATTTTTCTCCCTTTCGAATGGTTCAAATACATATTCTATAAAATCCTTATCAATACCTATACCTGTATCCTTTACCTTAAATTCATATGTAGCATAGCCTTTGATTTCCGCTCTTCTTTCAACAACAGTAACCTCAATAGTACCACCTGGATTAGTATATTTAACAGCATTGTTAATTATATTTATTAATATCTGATTTAATCTTAGTCTATCACAATATACCATTTTATCAGTTACTTTTTTAGTATCTAGAATCAGCTTATGATTTTTTGCCTTTACCTGTTGTCCCATAATAGAATATAACTCTCTCATAACATGTGCCAAATTACATTCTCTCTCATCCAGACTATCCTTACCGGATTCTATACGAGACATATCTAATACATCATTAATCAAATTAAGTAGTAAATCACTAGAGGCTTCTATTTTCTTAAGATAGTCAACAACTTTTTCCTCATCCTTAATATTACTCAATGCTAATGACGTAAATCCTACAATAGCATTCATAGGGGTTCTAATGTCATGGGACATATTAGAAAGGAATTTACTCTTGGCACTATTCGCCTGCTGTGCTTGAAACAAAGCATCTTCTAACAATTTCTTTTGTTCCATTTCTTTTCTGATTTCCGCTTCAACACTCTTAAAACCTATTACTATTTGAGACACATGTTTACTATTACTTGTATTAACAAATTTTAATTGATAATACTCCAAACTCATTTCTTTCTTTAATCTGTAATTGATATAAAAGGACTGCTGCATACCCAGTTGATGTTTAATATATTCTTGTGAACATACGCTTAATACAGTTTCTCTATCCGGCTCATACACTTCATTATTTACATATTCAACCATATATTCATAAAAACTTTCATAAGAATGTTTTTCCTTATGAGATAATTTTCTTAATCTATTACTGGTTCTATATGGAACAACCACATCCAAGGCAAAATCCGCAAAAAACACAGACACATATTCAGACGTTAATCCTTTTATCATTTCTACCTGTCGATTGCTTTCTTCCTGCTTCATCTTAACATCAGTAATATCCTTCATTATAGCTATTGCAATAATATCCTCACTAAGTTCTGCCTTAGTTAACAAGAATGATTGTCTGACAAATGCTTTTCTTCCCTGAGTATCAAAGGTCCAATACTCAATCCAAGGTTCCAATTCTCCCCTATTAAAGCATTTCTCCAAAAATTCTTTACTAAAGAATTTAACCAGCATACCACTCTCATCACAGGCCATATGATTTATCCATTTTTCTGAAAATTCTGAATATTTACAAGGCATTTCCAATCCAACAGCCTCCAGCAAAGAATATTCTTCCTTACCTATATTTTGTATAGGTCTGCCTAACATTTCATCCTGCGTAAGATTAAATTCGAATATTGCCATTGCATCTGAAAGTATTGCATTTTTGTATTTACTTTCTCTTGCCAGTGCCATAGTAATTCTCTGATTCTTTTCTTCAAGAATTCTTTGATATTCATTTTCTTTCTTTTCATCTTCAGTAACATCAACAGTAGACATTACTATTTTTTCTACATTACCCAAAATATCCCGGCTGGATAGAATTACTCTCATTACATAATATTTGCAGTCATCTCCATCTTTTCTCCTGTAATTAACAGAGTAAAATTGGTTATCATCCGTTAAATGCTTTTGAATATACTCCTCACCAAGCATCCTTTTAACCTTTTCCTGGTCATCTTCATAAACACAGTCTTCAATATATCTTGAAATAATAGAATCATAATCATACTCGCCTTCAAGTCCATAAAAATACGTATTTTTCATAGCATTAATAATGCTTAATTTTCCTCTGCTAATATCTGCATAAAAGGAACTTAAGTATAATCTATTAAAACTAGTAAGCATAGCTTTATTATTTTTTCTATCCACATCTGCTTTTTTTAATTTCTGTGAATATTCTTTCACTTTTGCCTGCATAGTCATTTCTTTACGGACGATACCTTCTATATCTTCAAAAGTTCCACAGGTAATCACATTTTCACTGTCATTCTCCAAAACAGAACTAGTCATTATGTACCAGTGAATTTCTCCATCCGTTGTGTACATCTGCAATCTAATTGAATTCTCCTCACCATTTCTCAAACATTCTATTACCAAATGTGCAAACTCTTTTGGACACACTAACCCCTCCTCAATCCTTTGAGTATAATTCTCAAAAACCCTCTCATGGGCTATTCCATTTTTGTCCTGAGTACTTGGAACATATAGAATCAATCTGTCATCTTCCAAAATATATTTATATGTATACTTATTGGATGTTTTTACAACTCTTTCGTAGCGTTCAAAATCTAACTTTTTACTTAATATTTTTTCAACAGCTTCATGAATTTTGGTATTTTTATTGGTTACATCATCAAGAAATACAAAAAATATGTCACCAATAATATCCGTATGAATTAAATGTCCATTATCCTCTAACCAGTGAATCCTTCCACCCTTGGAAATAATTCTATATTCAACATAATCTCTGTCTGCATCGTTATTGCTAATCTGACATTTTATACTCTCTTTTACACGTTCCAAATCATCCGGGTGCACCATACCCTTAAATGAATTTCCCGTGTATTCTTTAAATTCTTCTAGTGTTTTGCAATTAAACAATTTCAATATAGCGTTGTTTACATAGAGAATTTCCTCTTGATCATTATCTGCTTTGTATATCAAAATGCCTCTAGTTGTTCCAGCGACTATTTCTTTGCCCAACACTTCCATAAAATATTTATTTAATTCTTCTGAATTTACTTCATTGGACATTTTGTTTCCTCCTAATTAATACTAAAGTTGCTTTAAAATCTGTTATAGCTGATTACTATCCAAAATAACTTCTTTAAGCATACTGTATAATTGTGCAATATCTACTGGTTTTGCCAAATGACCATTCATACCACTTTCAACAGACTTTTTGATGTCTTCATCAAAGGCATTTGCCGACATGGCAATAATTGGTATTGTAGCTGAGTCTTCTCTTTCTAATTTTCTAATAGCTTTAGTTGCTTCTAACCCATCCATTACAGGCATTCTAACATCCATCAAAATGGCATCATACTCATTTAGCTTTGAAGCACTAAATTTATCAACTGCTTCCTGACCATTCATAGCTTTTTCTACTTCAAAGCCCGCCTGTTTCAACAGTTCTTCAGCTATTTCTATGTTTATTTCATTATCTTCTACAAGTAAAATTTTCTTACCCTTAAACAAATCAGCTTCTACTTGCATTATTTCATCCTGTTGGTTAATTTCTTCTGTAGATTTTTGCAGCTTGAGTGTAAAATAAAAATCAGAACCCTTTCCTATCTCGCTGGAAACCTTCAAGACACCACCCATCATCTTTACAAGATTAGCACTAATAGCCAGACCTAACCCGGTTCCACCATAATTCATAGCTGTACTGTCCTCTGCCTGTTCAAAGCTATTAAATATCTTTGTCTGATTCTCTTCACTAATGCCTATACCTGTATCGATTACCTCAAATCTAACCTGAACATAATCTCCCAGATTTTCTAACTCATTAATTGCCAATCTAACCTCCCCATTCTCAGGTGTGAATTTGACAGCATTTCCCAATAGGTTAATAAGTACCTGATTTACTCTAAGAGTATCCATATACACCAAATTCTGTTGCAAATTATTCTCTATAACAAAATTAATATTCTTGTTTTCTGTAGTAGGCTTAATAACCACTGACAAATCTTCAATGAACTTTCGCATATCTGCAGCTACAGTTACTATACTCATCTTGCCACTTTCAATTCTTGACATATCAAGAATATCATTAATTATAGATAACAGATATTTAGTAGAAGAATCTATTTTCTTTAAGCAATCAAATAATCTTTCTGGATTATCTCTTTCCTGTATAGCTATATGCGTCATTCCAATAATTGCATTCATTGGCGTCCTTATTTCATGTGACATTCTAGACAAGAATTCTCCCTTAGCCCTGCTAACCGCATCATATTTAGACTTAACAACATAAGCCGAAACTATTTTTACTATTTCTCTAATTTCCTGAAGCTCTTCTTCTGTCCATACACGATTTTCATCCTCATCTATAAGAACTACATCACCATACAACTCGCCATTATCAAATATTGCATTACATATTGCTGTTTCACCTTTTTTTCTAACAATATGTATCGGATTATCTACATAATCCGAGATTAACTTTTCCATTTCTTCCTTTTTGTAGTGTGTCACTCTCTGCTTTTTAGGCACTAAAGAATCCTTTTCTCTCGCCCACTGATTCTTAACAGTCATTGTACAGAATTCTTTATCACATTCCTGAATAAGTATTTTTGATATTCCAAACATACTTCCCATTCTTGAAAGGAATACATTAATTGAACTATTTATATCATTTGCGTGTTCAAATGCATTAAATGCAAAGGTCGCAAGTGTATCATCTTCCTTTGTATAATTACTAATAATTGCATTAATATACCTTTCATATGAAATATTATTTTCTCCACTATGCATTTCTTCATTATAGAACTCTATTCCACCCTTTTTGTTATATTTTATATAGGATATAGTATCCTCTGCATACTCTAATAATACCTCCAGCCTTCTAGAAAGTTCAGCTTCAACTATGGCTATACTGCAGGATAATTTTACATTAACGTCTTCGCCAATGTACATATTCTTAATGTCTTTTGAAATTTCCCGGGCAATCTCATATGCCTCATTTTTACCTTCTCCAATGAAGAAAATAACAAATTCGTCACCACCTATACGGGCAACAAGATCTTCTGGTCCGACATATTTATTAATAATATTTCCGATATTTGCTAAAAGCATATCACAATGAAGCATTCCATAGATTTGATTAATATTAGTAAAATCATCCATATCTATCAATGCTAATGTGGCTTTCTTTTCTTTATTAGTATATAAAAATCTCTGTGACAAATTCCACCAGGTCTTTTCATTATACAAATCTGTCAAGTAATCTCTCTTAGCTGCCTCTTCCCTAGCAAGACTAATTTTTTTCTCCTCATCTATATTCTTAAAATTACCAATAATACGAACTGATTCATTTTCTTCATCTACAACTACTTTGCTATTAATTCTAAACCATTCATATTCTTCATCTGTTGTATTTTTTCTCATTCTGCATTCAAGGGTATCATTACTCTTTTTCAGATTATTTAATCTGTTGTGTACTAGTATTAAATCATCTGGATGCAAAAACAAATTCTTTATACTATTAAAATGCTCAGTTACCTGAGGTGTAATAATCCCATTTTCATCAGTATTTCTAAAATTGTAAGAATAAAATACATCCTTAATCACATCATACTCAAAAATAATATCCGCAGAACTTTGAAGAGCTATAAGAAAACGTCCTTTTTCTTCCTTAATCTGAGTTTCCATATCAATACGTTTTTGTGCAAAACAATTTAACGCCTGATATAAGTCATCAATTTCTGTTATTCCTGTTTTCTCAACATCAATAGGTTTATCAAATCCGGCATCGTTAACTAAATTACTTAACTGTCTGATAGGCATAATTGTTTTCTTGCATATAATATACATACTCCAAATACCAAAAACTACTGAAACTATCAAGGATAACGTAATATGAAATCTCATTTTATACGCCAATCCAAAGAACTTATCGCTATTAGTAATTGCCAAAATCGCCCACTGTTCATTTGAAAAATATGTATTTTCTTCATACAACTGAGTATTAACAGATAATGCATATGCCTGTTTTTTATCAATTTCTTTATCTTTAATCTTATACGCTCTTTTTAGCATCTTACCATTAATAAGCTTAATATAGTCATCATCCTCAAAGAATTTTTCTATATCACTACCCACCAATGTCTTTATATTGCAATTTGGTTCTCCAGCCATACGTTTGTCAAAACTAACCAAAGCATATCCAACATTTTCCTCACTACTAGATATTTCTTCTAAAATCTTATCTATTACACATATTGGAACTTCTATACCAATAACCCCATAGAATTCACCTGTTTCAGCTATCAATGGCATTGAGTATGTGATTATCTTATGTGAATCTATCCTTTCATCATTTAAGTAAAAAGGGTCACTCCAATAACCAAGATTTTCTTCTGTCTCACCTGGACACGCCATTAACGCTTCGTATGGTTTAAAATAATACTGCAAACTATCTTCCTCATTTGGAAAGTATGTAAAATCTTCCTCCCAGGAATTGTCCCTATCAATATTCTGATTCTTAAATACTTTTTTAGAACCACGTTCTGCTAATATATCCGAATAACCAGCTTCACTAGTATCAACATCTGTATTCCTGAAATATACACCCTTAAAACTCTTTTGTTGTCCATTATGTACATTTTCCTCTCCATTTGACAACACAACAAACATACCTGAATATGAACAATCACGCATACTTGCTATTAAATCAGGCGTAATTTCTCCAAGCAATCTTTCAGCATTATCCTCTACTTGTAAATATTCAACTACATTTTCATCATGCACTACTTCACTAACAATCGAATCAATATAATCCGAACTATTTTTTAAGTGTGCTTTTTGATCCATCAATAATAGATTTAGTGCTAATTCTCTCTTTTTAACTTCTTGTTTTAACACATCAATTTCATTAAAAATAAGATTTTTCTCTATCCCTGACACCCATATCGTTATAGAGAGTAAAACCGCCTCAAAAATAATAATTATTGACAATGATATAATTAATCTCTTAAAAATAGATTGATTTTTTTTAGCCATAATCTCCCTCACTTATTTATCTGTAAACTCCCTATTTTCACCTACAAATTTCGAATATATACCGTCTATAATTATAGCATTTTACAATCTTTCCTGTGTTAAAAACCATTAATTATTAACACACTTAATAATTATTTTAGTATTTTTAGTGTTTTTTTACTTTTTCTAGTTTTAGTCTAGGTGCCTCTTTTGAAAATATGCATACAAAAAAGATAAACCTCAATGTCAAACATATTATTTTTATATAGTTCTGATACATCCTGTAGAATCAAATACAAAAATAATTAATGACACTGAGACTTATCTTTAATTTTTGACGTAAGCTTCAGTCTAATAAATACAATCTATTTACTTTTAAAAATCTCATAGAGAGAATTAATAAAGTCAGTAAAACACTTTAATAAATTTACACTTAACCTTATTTAACTACTACTTTCACTACTTTCTTTTTACCGTTTGAAGATTTTATTGTTATTTTAGCTGTTCCCCTTTTCTTTGCTTTGATAAGACCTGATGATGAAACAGTGGCTATTTTTTTGTTACTTGAGGTATATTTTATTTTTTCAGTAGCTGTTAGTGGATTTCTTGAAACAACCAATTTGAACGATTTACCTTTTTTCAGCGTAACTTTACTTGTATTGACAATAAGCTTCTTCGTGACAACTTTACCTTTTGTAACTTTAACTTTAACAGTTGCTTTTGCACCATGTACTGTTTCGACAGTTATTTTAGCTGTTCCTACTTTTCTGGCTGTTATTTTTCCACTTTTAGAAACAGTGGCTACTTTTTTATTTGAAGTAGTCCAAGATTTTATACTATCACCACTTGTCAAAGTAGCTTTTATAACTTTGGTCGACTTCTTTACCTGTAAAGGTATTGAAGTGGCATTTAATGAAACTGTATAAGTTTTCTCATTTGTTTCCTGAGAAGAGTTGTCGGTATTATTATTATTATTGTTATCTGTATTATTGTCGTTATTATCGTTATTGTTGTTGTCAGTCACTCTATTGATTGTAAATGTTAGTGTACATGAGCCAATGTACGAATGATAATCAACCACTCTCTGGTTTGCAGTAATCGTTACAGTAGCAGTTCCTGGATTAATGTTATTAGAATAGCTAACTGTGTAAAGAGAAGAATCTATATCACTGGTTACCGTTGGTGTTAAAGCCTCTCCTGTATAATCTTTAGAGAAATATTCCAAAGCAAACATAGATGATGATATTAAAGTAGTCTCATAGACATTAACCACAATACTCTTTTGGCAATTAGCAGCTGTTGCTGTTATTGTTGCTGTTCCTTTGCCTACCGCCTTAACTGTACCATTTTCTACAGTTGCCACATTTTTATTATTAGAAGTCCAAATAATATTTTCTGTAGCATATGAAGGTGTTACTGTATATCCAATTTTTTTACTTTCTTTAACAGGCAGACTTAATGTGCCATCACTAATATTAATGGAAGCAATAGAAATATTGTCAACATTTTCAGTTCTTGCCTTCAATCTAATAGTTCCATATTCTGCTGAAAGATTTGTAATGGTCGTTCCACTTGGACTTATTAAGAAAGTCTTATCATTAGTCGAGTTAGCTATACACTTTCTAGAATTTTCTGTTCTTGTAGTATCAAAATTAAGTCCAAAAGCAGAAGATGTTGGACTTGTGATTTTTAATGCTACTGTATAAGTGTCGCCCTGTTTTAAATACAAATTTTCAGGAAGTTCTACCGAATGGTAGCCTGCAAAATTTATTGTTCCTGTAACCGGATTTTCTAACATAGGTGTTCCATCAAGAAGTTTGGCTTCAGTGGAATTTTTGTATATCTGTATAAAGTATGTACAATCTACTGAACCGGTGCCAAAACAAACCGAGTCAAGTCTTTCACATGCATCAGGATTTCCATTTACTGTATAGTAAGCACAAATTGTAGAATCAGATTGAAAGCCAGTAAGCCTTGAACTGCCTAATGAACCATCATACTGATATATGTTGTCGTAGTCTGGAATGCTACAGTCAAATGCGCATAATACAATACCGGCAGTTGAAAATGCACAATCTTCATAAGATATCCAGAAATATCCTTCATTTCCCCAGTTTGTTCCCCAAGAATTTTTTACAAGCCATGCTCCATTACCAGAGGGCATCGTATTAATATCAGAACCATTTCCAAAGTTTTCTCTTGAATAGTTATCATTCCAACCTACAATAGTTACACCATGATTTGCTGATTCCTTTTCATAGTTGTAATAAGCACCAGTACTATAATTATAGTATGTTGAATCATGATAATACATAAAACCAACAGCACCATATTCCATAATGGATTTTTTAATTGTATTTGTATCATTTTTATTTATATAAATCGCATTATCAAGTACTACTGCTCTCTCATTAGATTGCTCAGCTGTGGGAGAATATGATAAAGCAGCACTATAAGGGTTGTTTTCTTCAAGTGCAAAACCAAATCCTTTAAAAAATACAGTTGGAGTAAGCAAATAGCTTCCACCACAATTTAAATATGAAGTAGACGAATTTAAAATAACCTCATCACCTTCGGTCATTCCCATTTCATCTAATACAGTATTATAACTGTGATATGCAAGATGAATTTCTGACAAATCAAATGTTTTTCCGGTTTTCTTTAATATATTGGCTTCAGCGCACGCGACTGTTGTAAATGCCCAACAAGTACCATACGGATTTTGATTTTTAACTTCTGTGATATAACCCTCTTCAACAGAATTATAATATGTAGGAGTTGTTGTTTGTTCAGACGAAAATGTAACCAATTCGTCACTATCATATATTTGAGGTGTTAAAGAAGTATCCAAAGGTATTGTTTTTAGGGTTGGTTCATTTTCTTTTTGTTTTTCTATTTCGGCATCTGTCATTTCACGACCGAGGATGTAGTCCTTATCAGATGTTGTAATAGCTGACCCCGTTACTGGAGCAGCGAAAGAATTGCTAGGAACACATAAGGTCGCAACTAATATAAGCGTTAATAGCTTTTTCTTCATATTTTTTAAATCTCCTTAGTATTTTACATATTTAAAATTGTTTTCTCAGAACATTTTTTCAAAAATACAACTTTTCGAAATAAGCAAAAAAGGGTCAATATCTTAAAATAATCTCAATTCAGTCTAACTTTATATTTGTCCATAGTATTTTTTATTTAAAACTTCAAATGCTTCATCTAAGTCGATGGCTTCTCCACCTTCGAGCATTTCTTTTTCAGACTCATAGATTGCTTGGTCTATTTCATTAATTAAAGCAAGTTTATCATATAATTCGCTACTCATAACACAATATTTCTCTGGCAATTATTCTCTATAAGCTATTAATTTATTAATAGGTGTTCCCATTGAAGAGAATTTCTCTTCGTATTCAGTCATTACATTGCCTTCATTCATTTTTGCATCATTATGTAAATCAAAGGTATGTTCTTTCAAAATCCATCCCGCGTTTACTACTTCTTCCAATGAGAAGTCAAACAGCACTCTATTGTCTGTCTTAAATTCTACTACTCCAGACTTTTTTAAAACCTGGTCGTATCTTCCAAAAAATGTTGTTGATGTTAGTCTTCTCTTTGCGTGTCTGTCCTTTGGCCATGGGTCTGAGAAATTAAGATATATCTTATCAATTTCATCCTTTTCAAATACTTCTGCTAAATTCTCCGCATCCATTCTTAAGAACACAAGATTATCTATATCTAATTCTCTCCTTTTTTCAATAGCCCTTACTAAAACACTTGAATACTTTTCAATACCTATATAATTAATATCCGGATTATTTATTGCTAATGTTGTAATGAATTTTCCTTTTCCCATTCCTATTTCAATGTGAATCGGATTATCATTTCCAAATAATTCTCTCCATTTACCCTTATTTTCTTCTGGTACCTGAACTACAAAATCACAAGCTGCAATTGTTTCTCTTGAGCCTTTTACATTTCTTAATCTCATTTCTTATCGTCCTTTCATAACATACTTACCATATTACAATATTTTTCTAAAAATTAAAAGCAATTGTACGTTTTATTTCAAGCCTTTTTTGCCTAATGAATCTTGAAAATTTGATACCAGACCGTGTTAATACGAGATTAATTATTTTATCCCATTTACCCCTAATTTAACAATAGAACTATTCTTCTGGTTTAGTTGAGCAAACTATGTAAAATACACTTTTCAAGTTTCACAGGTTATTGCCATATAAATCAAAAAATTCCATATTTTTTCGATTTATTGTCAAAATATATACTATTTGACACAGCTAATTTTTTGAAAAAATTTTTGTGCAATTTGAAATAAAAAGGTGTATCATATACACAGAGGGCTTATACAAATTAGGCTCAAATCTTAGTGAGCTAGGAGGTATTTTATGGAAAATGTCGTTGATAAACTATCCGAAATCGAAGCTGCTGCAGTTGCAATCATGGACAATGCTGCTGCCAAGAAAAAACAGCTTTCTGCTGAAATGGATAAACGAATCAAAGATTTCGATGCTGAAGTTGATGCTAAAACCGATAAGGATTTAAAAGAACTTACTGCGCAGCTGGAGTCTCAGACCAAAAATGAACTGGAACAACTACGCAGTGATACTCTCAAGACCTTAGAGGATTTAGAAAATGATTACGAAAAAAATCATTCTCAAATAGCAAAAGACCTTCTTGAATCAATAGTTAGGATGTGATGCTATGAGTCTATTATCTTATAGTGGAATCACCACAAAGGTTCGTGCCATGCAAAGCAATCTTCTTTCTAAAGAAGAACTAAAGGAATTTGCATCACAGACCAATGTTCAAGATGCCGTTGCCTATCTCAAACAATTACCGGCATATCGCAGTTTATTTGCTGATATTGATGAAACCATGATTCACAGGGGACAGGTTGAACGTTTGCTGCATATATCTTTGTATACTGATTATGCAAAAATATATAATTTTTCTACGCCTAGTCAGCGTAAGTTTTTAAATGTCTATGTTATGAAATATGAGGTAGAAATTTTAAAGAAATGCTTATGTGCAATTCATAATGGAAACTACTCAATACCAAACAAAGACGTTTTGATTAATTTTTTACAACATTTTTCACGAATCGACACCGATATACTTTTTGGTGCCAAAACATTGGACGAATTTATGGAAAGTCTCAAAAAAACGGGGTATTACAATTCAATTAAGAGAATTTCCGAATTAACTGGTCCAACACTTTTTGATTACGAAATGGCTCTTGATATTTACTATTTTTCACAAGTATGGAAAGTCAGTAAAAAGATATTCAAGGGAAAGGAAGAAAAGCTAATCGCTACATCCTTTGGTTCAAAAATAGATATGCTTAATATTCAATGGATATATCGTTCAAAGAAATATTATAATCTATCTGTAGCAGATATTTATGCTTTAATTATTCCTATTACATTTAAATTAAAAAGATCAGAACTGGCAAAACTAGTAGAAGCAGAAAATGTTGAAGGCTTTTTGGATGTTCTGCAAACCACATACTATGCAACAAGATATCGAGACACCATTGATTCAGGTGACGATATGGAAACTATGTATGTAAAAGTTTTAGATAAGATTAATTATGCCGAAAGCCGTAAAAATCCATATACGGTAGCAATTATAAACACCTATTTGTATAGGAAAGAACATGAAGTATCTCAAATAACTTCTGCTCTTGAAAGCATACGATACGGATTAAATAACGAAACTATTAACTACGCAAAATAATGAGGAGGTGTTGCAATGATAGAGAAAATGAAATTCTTAAGTATTACCGGACCTAAGGCGGATATCGACCGTGTTGCCGAGAACTATTTATCTAAATACGAAATCCACCTTGAAAACGCCTTATCTGAATTAAAAACCGTACAGGATTTGCGTCCCTATATGGAGGTTAATCCATATAAAGATGATTTAAATAAAGCCAATGAATACTTAAGTCTTCTTGATATTTCTAACATCACAGCTTCTGATATATCTGTTGAGGACGCTTTGAATTCTATTAAGAGTCTTGATGTTAAATTAAACAAATTAAAGGATAAAAAGCTTGAATTAGAAAATCAAAAAAACAAATATTTAGATTTATTACAAAAAATCCAACCCTTTAGAGAATTGGATTATGATATTGATACTATCTTGCATTTTAAATTTATCAAATTCCGTTTTGGTAAAATTGCGGTGGAATATTATGCAAAACTAGAACGCTATGTATATGAAGATTTGGATAGTCTTTTCTTCAAATGCCATAGCGACAATGACTATGTATGGGGTGTATATTTCCTTCCAGCTTCCCAGGCTGACAAAATTGATGCTATATATACTTCAATGCATTTTGAGCGTTTATTCTTACCAGATGAATATGATGGAACACCTGAACAGGCTTATAAACAATTAGAAGCTCAAATTCAACAAACAAATAAAGAAATTGAAGATATTAATAAATCAATGGCTGACAAATTGGAGAATTCTAAACAAATGCTTGTTTCAGCTCAAAGCAAACTAGACTCTTTATCAACTAACTTCGATGTTAGAAAGCTTGCTGCATGTACAAGAAATCACCATCAGGTTTTCTATATATTATGTGGTTGGATGTCTGAAAAGGATGCAGACGCATTCCAAAAGGAAATCGAAGATGATGAAAACATTTATTGTATTATTGATGATGAAGAAAACAGTAATTTCAGTGAGCCACCAACTAAACTGAAAAATCCAAAGATTTTTAAACCTTTTGAAATGTTTATTAAAATGTATGGATTACCTGCCTACAATGAGTTTGACCCTACTATTTTTGTAGCATTAACATATACTTTCATATTTGGATGTATGTTTGGAGATGTTGGACAAGGTCTTGTTTTATTCATAGGCGGAGCTATTCTTTATAAAGTAAAGAAAATGGACTTGGCCGCTATTGTATCAATGGCTGGTATCTTTTCAACCATATTTGGTTTTATGTATGGCAGTGTCTTCGGATTCGAAGAAGTCCTGCATGCCATGTGGTTAAAACCTATGGAGAAAACAGTTACCCTACCTATTGTAGGTACTCTTAACACAGTGTTGGTTGTAGCAATTGCCTTTGGTATGGGATTAATTCTTTTATCAATGGTATTTAATATTATAAATGGTATTAAACAACATAATCTGGAAAAGATTCTTTTCGACACAAATGGTGTTGCCGGATTAGTATTCTACGGTTCAGTTGTATTATCTGTTGTTTTAATAATGACTGGTAAGACACTTCCAGCTACCATCGTTTTAGTAATTATGTTTGTAGTACCACTTATTTTAATAGCATTTAAAGAGCCTATTACAGGTCTAATTGAGAAAAAGGCAGATGCTATTCCAAAAGAAAAAGGCATGTTTTTAGTTCAATCATTTTTTGAATTATTTGAAGTAATTCTCAGCTATATGTCAAACACTATTTCTTTTGTGCGTATTGGTGCCTTTGCATTAAGCCACGCCGGTATGATGGAAGTTGTAATGATGTTAGCCGGTGCCGAAAACGGTGGTTCACCGAATTGGATAGTTATTGTACTTGGTAACATTTTAGTAATGGGTATGGAAGGTCTTATCGTTGGTATCCATGTTTTACGTCTTGAATACTATGAAATGTTCTCTCGTTTCTTCTCTGGAAGCGGCAGAATGTTTACACCATATTCAAGTAAACAATAAACAAAATATAAAACTTAAACTTTACACATATATTAAGGAGGACATTATTATGATAGTTAAAATTCTTTTAGTTGCAGCACTTTTATTAAGCATTATTCTTCCATTTGGAGCATATTTAATCGGAGAAAGAAACAGAGGACGTTTCAAAACTTCATTAGCTGTTAATGTATTTTTCTTTTTCGGAACTTTAATAGTTGCCAGCGTTATTCTTTTTGGTGGCAGTGCAAACGCAGCCGAAGCTACTGCTGCTGTTGCATCTGGCAGTGCAGGATTAGGATATATAGCTGCTGCTCTTTCAACCGGGCTTTCATGTGTTGGTGCCGGTATTGCCGTAGCTAGTGCCGCAAGTGCCGCTCTTGGTGCAATCAGCGAAGATTCATCAATCCTTGGTAAATCTCTTATCTTCGTTGCCCTTGCAGAAGGTGTTGCTTTATATGGACTTATTGTTTCTATCATGATTTTAGGTAAGTTATAATAAAAATTTAATCAAATGTAGAGTTATTGCATTTAATACACAAAATGTTTATATTTTCCATTACTGAATAAGATAATTAGAATAATAAAAAACCTATATTTTGCAAAAAATACAATAATAACCTAAATAGTAACTATGTCACATTGATAGAAAAGAAGGAATAATATATGAAAATGTATCTTATAAGTGATAACGTTGATACTTACACCGGTATGCGTTTGGCCGGTATCGAAGGAGTTGTAGTTCATGCTCGTAACGAGCTAAAGAATGCCTTGGATACCTGCCTTTCAGACAAAGAAATCGGTATTATTCTTCTAACTGAAAAATTTGGACGTGAATTTCCCGATTTAATTGATGATGTTAAGCTTAATCGTAAGCTTCCTTTAATCGTTGAAATTCCTGACCGTCATGGTACTGGTCGTAAACCTGACTTTATCACAGCGTATGTCAATGAAGCAATCGGATTGAAACTATAAAGTAACAAACAGAAAGATAGGTGATATATTTGACTACTGATGAAAAACTACTTCATTTTCAAGAGTTTACAATGGCAGATGCCAGAGAACAGAGTAATAAACTTCTTGATGAATATAATGCCTCATTAGAAACAGTTTTTGAAGAACACAAGCATGAAAAACTCAGACAATCTGAACTTATTATAAAGACTGAAACTGAGGGTCTTGAAAGAAATAGAAATAAAGAACTTTCAAAACAGCAGCTACATATCAGAAGAAAAATCACTAGAAAACAAAATGAACTTAAAGATAAACTATTCATTGAAGTCAAAGATTTATTACTTGAATATATGAAAACTGCTGAATATGAGGAACTAATAATAAATCAAATAAAGGATGCCTGTAAATTTGCCAATGGTCAGGAAATGATTATATATATTGACCCGGCTGACGCCTCTAAAAAGGCTGATTTAGAAAGCAAAACAGGTGTAACATTAACAGTCAGCGAATATTCTTTCCTTGGAGGAACTCGTGCTGTTATATCAGAAAGAAATATCCTGATTGATAATTCTTTTGAATCAAAATTAGCTGATGCTAAACAACAATATACTTTTGACGGAGGTAAGAAACATGACTAAAACAGGTATAATATACGGTGTCAATGGCCCTGTTGTTTATCTTCGTGGCAACACAGGCTTTAAAATGTCTGAAATGGTATATGTTGGAAAAGAAAAATTAGTAGGTGAGGTAATCGCATTAACTCGTGATACTACTACTATTCAGGTATTCGAGGAAACTACCGGTATCAAACCTGGTGAAACTGTAGAAGCTACAGGTGATGCCATCTCGGTTCTTTTGGGACCTGGTATCCTTAACAACATTTTTGATGGTATTGAACGTCCACTTAGTGAAATAGCTAAGGAAGGTGGTGCTTATATTAACCGAGGTGTCAGTGTAGATTCCCTTGATACTAATAAGCTATGGGATGTTCATATAACTATAGAAGAAGGTCAGGAAGTCAGCGGAGGCACAATAATTGCCGAAGTTCCTGAAACTTCTACAATCGTCCATAAATCAATGGTTCCACCAAATATTGATGGACGTGTTAAATCTGTTGTAGCAGATGGAAAATATACAATCACAGATACGATTGCCGTTATTGAGCTGGATGATGGTTCTGAATACGAATTAAAATTAGCTCAAAAATGGCCTATTAGAATTCCAAGACCAACATTGAAGCGTTTTCCTGCTGCTACTCCTTTGGTAACCGGACAGAGAATCCTTGATACTCTCTTCCCTATTGCAAAAGGGGGAACAGCTGCAGTTCCTGGTGGATTCGGAACAGGTAAAACAATGACTCAGCACCAGATAGCTAAATGGTCTGATGCAGATATTATTATCTATATTGGTTGTGGTGAACGTGGTAATGAAATGACTCAGGTTCTTGAAGACTTTTCTAAGTTAGTTGACCCTAAGTCAGGCAACCCATTAATGGATAGAACTGCTCTTATAGCAAATACATCCAACATGCCGGTAGCAGCCCGTGAAGCCAGCATTTATACAGGTGTAACATTGGCTGAGTATTATAGAGATATGGGATATGACGTAGCCATTATGGCAGACTCTACTTCCCGTTGGGCAGAAGCTCTTCGTGAATTATCAGGTCGTCTTGAAGAAATGCCGGCAGAAGAAGGTTTCCCAGCTTACTTAGCATCCAGACTATCAGCTTTTTATGAAAGAGCAGGTATGATGAATAACCTAAATGGTACAGAAGGCTCTGTATCCATTATCGGTGCCGTATCACCGCAAGGTGGTGACTTCTCAGAACCAGTTACGCAAAATACCAAGCGTTTTGTTAGATGCTTTTGGGGGTTAGACAAATCTTTAGCTTATGCCAGACATTTCCCTGCCATTCACTGGTTAACCAGTTACAGTGAATACTTAAGTGATTTGGCTCCTTGGTATAAGGACAATGTAGCTCCTGAATTCGTTGACTATCGTAACCAGATAGTAGCTTTGCTTAATCAGGAAAGCTCACTTATGGAAATCGTTAAGTTAATTGGTAGTGATGTTTTACCAGATGACCAGAAATTAACATTGGAAATCGCTCGTGTAATTCGTCTTGGATTCCTACAGCAAAATGCATTTCATCCGGATGACACCTGTGTTTCTATGGAAAAGCAGTTCAAAATGATGAAAATTATCCTTTATTTAAATACTAAATCAAAGGCTCTCATTACAATGGGTATGCCTATGTCAGTATTAAAGGAAAGCGATATTTTTGAAAAAATTATTGCTATAAAATATGATATACCAAATAACAACTTAGAAAAATTTGACGACTACTTCAAGGCTGTAGATAATTTCTACAATGAAGTACTTGCTAAAAACGCATAAGGAGGAATTAATATGTCAATTAAATATTTAGGACTTAGTGAAATTAATGGTCCCCTTGTGGTTCTTGAAGGAGTACAGGATGCTGCTTACGAAGAAATCGTCGAAATCACAGTAGACGGCAAGGATAAAAAAATTGGTAGAATTATTGAGATATATGATGATAAAGCTGTAATACAGGTATTTGAAGGCACAGAAAATATGTCTTTAAAAAATACTCATACCAGATTAACAGGACATCCAATGGAGATTGCGCTTTCACCAGATATGCTTGGACGTACCTTCAACGGTATCGGTCAACCTATCGACCGTTTAGGAGATATTGTTTCTGATATTAAGAGAAATATTAATGGTTTACCACTTAATCCAGTTACAAGAGAATACCCTCGTAACTATATTCGTACAGGTATTTCAGCTATTGACGGTCTTACAACACTAATTCGTGGTCAGAAGCTACCGATTTTCTCCGGAAATGGTCTTCCACATGACAAATTGGCTGCCCAGATTGTTAAACAGGCATCTCTTGGAGAAAATTCAGACGAAGACTTTGCCATCGTTTTTGCAGCTATGGGTGTTAAATATGACGTTGCAGAGTTCTTCAAACGTACATTTGAAGAAAGCGGTGTTTCCGAACACGTTGCAATGTTTTTAAATCTTGCTAATGACCCTGTAGTAGAAAGACTTATCACTCCAAAGGTTGCTCTTACAGTAGCTGAATATCTTGCTTTTGAATGCAATATGCATATTCTGGTTATATTAACCGATATGACTTCCTATGCAGAGGCAATGCGTGAGGTATCATCTTCTAAGGGTGAAATTCCTTCAAGAAAAGGGTTCCCTGGATACCTTTACAGTGAATTAGCTACTATTTATGAACGTGCTGGTATTGTTCAAGGTGTTAATGGTTCTGTAACCCAGATTCCTATTCTTACAATGCCTAATGATGATATTACACATCCTATCCCTGACTTAACAGGATATATTACAGAGGGTCAGGTAGTACTAGAGCGAACATTGCATGGTCAGGCAATTTATCCGCCTATTAGCATATTACCATCACTGTCACGTCTTATGAAGGATGGTATAGGTGAAGGATATACTCGTGAAGACCATCAGGATTTGGCTAACCAGTTATTCTCTTCATATGCCAAGGTAGGTGAAGCTCGTAACCTTGCATCTGTAATCGGTGAAGACGAATTATCTCCTATAGATAAGAAGTATCTTGTATTCGGTAAAGAATTCGAATCCAGATACATCGGACAAGGTGAAGAAGAGAATCGTACAATCGAAGAAACCCTCAATCTTGGCTGGGAATTGTTAGGACTACTTCCTAGAGAGGAATTAGACCGTATTAATACAAAATATCTTGATAAGTATTACAAACCTACTACCTTAGAAGAGTAAGCGAGGTGATTGAATGGATCCAAATACATTTCCAACAAAAGGGAACCTGATATTAGCCAAGAACTCACTGGCTCTTGCTAAACAAGGCTATGACCTGATGGATAAGAAAAGAAATATTCTTATTAGAGAATTAATGGATTTGATAGAACAGGCTAAGGGTATTCAGTCAGAGATTGATTTTACCTTTAGAACTGCATATGCAGCTCTCCAAAAGGCTAACGTAGAGTTAGGTATTAACTATGTTCAGGAGTTAGCAGAGACAATTCCCGTAGAAAATTCTATCAGAATCAAAACACGAAGTATTATGGGTACTGAAATCCCTCTGGTAGAAGCAAAATTAGAAGATACCCGACCAGTATATTCATATTATAGTACCAGGGAATCTTTAGATATTGCTAAGGTTTCATTTGAAAAGGTTAAGGAATTGACCATCAACTTGTCAATGATTGAAAACGCTGCCTATAGACTGGCTTCTAACATTAAGAAAACTCAAAAAAGGGCTAATGCCCTTAAGAATATTACTATTCCTTATTATGAGGAATTAGCAGTTAATATACAGAATGCCTTAGAAGAAAAAGAACGTGAAGAGTTTACACGACTTAAGGTTATAAAACGTAATAAAACTAAGAGTGCTTAAGAAAAAAAGAAGTGATTGGCAAATGTCAATCACTTCTTTTATATCTAGTTCCTACCAAAATACTCTTTCGTATCCTTAACTATGACTCCACTCAATGCAAATAGCGCAATAATATTTGGTATAGCCATTAATCCATTGAATATATCCGCAATAGTCCATACTGCCGCTACTGTCATATATGGTCCAATAAATACTGATAAAATGTATAACCATCTATACACCTTTACTGCTGCTGTACTGCCATTAGCCAGATATTCTAAACATCTCTCACCATAATAGTCCCATCCTAATATTGTAGTAAAAGCAAAGAACACTAAGCATACCATCAAAACAAATGCAGCTACATTACCCGGTAGGAAGTATAATCCTTTCTGAAATGCATCTGTTGTAACCTGTACTCCTTCTAAGTTTGGATTAGACCATGAACCCATCATAACAATTGATAAACCTGTCATTGTACATACAATAATTGTATCTATAAATGTTCCTGTCATTGTTACTAACCCTTGACGTACAGGCTCTTTTGTCTTAGCCGCAGCGGCTGCTATAGGTGCTGAACCTAAACCTGCCTCATTTGAGAATATACCTCTTGCTACACCTTTTTGAACTGATACTGCAATAGCTGCAAATGCTCCACCTGATACTGCTCTAAGTCCAAATGCATCCTGAATGATTTCCATAAATGCAGCTGGTAATTTATCAATATTAACTATAATCAACACTAATGTAGCCACTATGTATAAAACTGCCATAAAAGGGACTACTACCTCAGATACCTTAGATATTCTCTTAATTCCGCCAATAACTACTAATCCTACAAAAAATGCCAACACAATGGCTGTTATTACTGTTGCAATCGAATATTCATTTCCAAAAATATTAACTATATGTACTTTTCCTGGGTCAAAGAATGACTGTACTGCTGTTGCTATACCATTCACCTGTGTAAATGTTCCGATACCAAATAAACCAGCACAAGCACCAAAGAATGCAAAGAATTTTGCCAGCCATTTCCATTCTTTACCCATACCATTCTCGATATAATAGAATGGTCCGCCAAGCACATGACCCTCTGCGTCTATTTTTCTATATTTAACAGCTAAAAATCCTTCTGCGTATTTAGTTGCCATTCCAAAAAGTGCGGCAATCCACATCCAAAATAATGCTCCAGGTCCACCTGCTAAAATACCAATAGCAGTTGCAACACCTACGATGTTACCTGTACCAATAGTTGCTGAAAGTGCTGTACATAATGCACCAAAACTACTAACTTCCCCATCTCCCTCTTCCTCGTTCTGAAACATAAATTTTAATGCTTTGGGAAGATGTTTAATCTGCAATCCACCTAATCTGATAGTCAAATAGATACCTACTGCCAATATTAACACAATAAGTGGAACTCCCCACACAAAGTCATCCACTGCCTTTAAAAAAATAGTCAAATTCTCCATTATTCTTTTCCTTTTCCCTTGATATACTATATTGAAAACATATACCACAATATATTCTTTTTTATAATACATTATGGTACATTTTTAAAATATTCTTCTTTTACTATCCTTTTCCATTTTAATGTGTTAAAGTATTTTTTTCAATATAGTAAAACATAATAATATTTAATAAGATTGTGAAGAAATGCTAATATTAACAACATAGTTTATATTGGATTCTTATCCATTTGACAATAACTTTTTTCATGCAAACCAAGTTTTATACTACATCTTATATTCTTTTTTCCTAACCTTACAACTACTATTTATTTTTTATTATTATCGGCTTATTGGAATTTGTATCTCAGTTAACCAATCCTCTTCTGATTCCCTGTTCCAAACTCCATCTATATAAGATTCTCTAGGATGTCCACAGATTTCATAACCATTATCCTCTATAAATTTAAGTAACTTAGAATATGCTTTAGATAACGACTCATATGGTCCCTTATGAAATATACATGCAGCTTCCTTTACTTCCTGAAATACCTTAAACTTTAATATTTCTGTATCTTCCTTTATCTCTGTAACTGCCTCACAAGTTTCTACCTGAACCTGTTCTTCCTTATACTCACCATCTAAATAATGAGTAAAACAATACTCTGGTTCCTGGCACACACATCCAACTCGCTCCATTTCAGCTCCCATTCTAGGCATAATATCAAAAAGCTCATCATAACTGCCTAATGTAGCTCTCATTGTAGCCAGCTTAACCTCCGGAAGTGGCTTAATTAAAACGTGAGTTGCCACATCTATATCAGCTTCCATCAAATATGATTCAATTTGCGAAAGCTGTGCTGTTAACTGAGCAATTTCCTTTAAAATATTCTTTTTCTTTAACTGCAATAAATCTCTTTCGGATTTTCCACCAATAATCTCTTTTATTTCATCAAGGGAAAATCCAATGTTCTTAAGAGCCAGAATCTGATGCAAATCCGCTATCTGTCCTGCTTTATAATATCTATATCCGTTCATACCATCTATATAAGCCGGTATTAAAAGCCCCTGCTCATCATAATGACGAAGGGTTTTGATTGTCACATGATTCATTGCAGCAAACATTCCTATTTTATACATTTTATCCGGTAGTTTTTCAGGATAACAGTTCTCTCGACTCATAAATAATCCTCCTATAACTATGTAAAACACACTTTGCAATTTACACGACATATAATATTTATACCACTTTTTTAAGCAAATAGTTTCGATTTAAGTGGGATATTATTCCCACTTAAAGGTTTTTACTGAAATAACAGTACAAACAGCTGTAATTACAAGTAATTCTACTACTATTAAATTAGCATATTCCAAACTGTTTCCACAAGATGCCGCTTTCATAAGCCTGATTGCCTGAGATAGTGGCAAAACCTGTGCTACTGTCTGTAATCCCTTTGGAAAAATTTCAAAAGGAATAGTAGCTCCTGATAGAAAAAGCATTGGAAAATATACTAAACTAGTTACTACATTAGCTGTTTTTACATTTCCACAAACACTTGCTATGCAAATGCCAATACTAAACATAGATACCAATGTTAAAATCCAGGTTCCGATAAAAATCAACATATTTCCCATCATTGCATAATGAAAGAAAATCACGGCAACCGCTGATACTAGCAAGGCTGACACTATGGTAATTACTGTATTGCTTAACATTATTGCTCCTAAAAATGTCATGGGACTGCATGGTGTCACAAAAAAATGCTTCAATATTTTCTTATCGCGATAATCTGCAATAGTTAATGGCAATCCCATAAATGCACAGGCACAAATTCCCACTGCACAAAGAGACCCAAAGGCACTTTGCAAAAATGTGTAACCCCCATCGCCTGTCATCTTACTACCAGCGATTAGGGAAATCAATACAAGAATTCCTACGGGCATAACTACACCAAAAATAACACTGTCCATAGAGCGAATACATAATTTCTGTTCAATACCATATAATTTTAAAAATCTCTTCATTACTAAATCTCCTCTCCCATATACCATAAATAAGCATCTTCAAGGTTGTCATACGGACTTTCTTTTATAACTTCTTCAACTGTTCCTTCTATAACTTTTTCACCAGATTTTATCAACAGTATTTTGTCGCAAAGGCTCTCTGCTTCTTCCATATAATGCGTAGTCAAAATTATTGTTATTCCTTGATTTTTCATTTCTTTTAATATTTTCCATACCTCACGACGAGCTAAAACATCTAATCCTGTAGTCAATTCATCCAAAAAGACAATTTCAGGATTAGAAATCAAAGCCAACACTACCGATAATTTCTGCTTTTCACCACCGGATAATTTATTAACTTGTGCTTTTTCTAATTTATCCAATTTGAATTTATTTAGCAATTCATGATAATCTGTGGGATTTTTATAAAGAGCCGACATTTCCTGACATATCTCATCCACACGAATATTATTCTGATAATGGGATGCCTGTAATTGAACTCCAACCTTTTCGAATATCTCTTTCTTATTTTTAGATACTTTTTTTCCAAAAATCGTGGTTTCTCCGCTATTTGGTTTTTTCAGTCCTAGAATGGTTTCTATTGTGGTAGTTTTCCCTGCTCCATTATGTCCTAATATTCCGTAGACCTCATTTTTATTTACAGAAAATGAAAGATTATTAACAACTGTTCTTCCTTGATATTTCTTAGTTAAATTCTTTACTTCGATACATGTTTTCATTAAATCTTACCTCCTTGTTGAGATAAGATTAATGTCTTCCCTAAGGGACGAGTCAAGAGATTTATTTATTATTCTTCTCTTAATGTCAATTATTAGTTCTTGTAATTTCTTAAAACCAACATTCCTTTTATTATCAACAGTATAAAAGCCATTGTTATTGCATATGCTTCCCTCGTCATTGCCAAAAACAATACCGTAATAATACTAAGTACCATAGAAAAAGCCGTAATGGTTTTCCGTCCCTTTTCTATTTTCATTTGATTTAGCAAGACCTTTAATCCACCAATCACAATAAGAGCAACAAACATTATCCAATAAACCAAACGAATAAATGCTGTCGTCTGTACATACGCAAATAAATTTACCGAATAAATATAACCATCAATTAGATTTGGATAGAGTGGTAAGATTACAAGAGTTATGCTCATTAAATCAACAATTCCAAACAGCAAATCACAAATATTCTGGATATTAGATTTGTTTTCCTTTTCAGCAATAGACACTAATTTTTCTCCTGATAACAGATCATCAATAGAAACCGAAAAAAACTTTGATATCTCTTTTAATGAATCAATACTTGGATATCCTCTTCCGGATTCCCATTTTGAAATTGCAGTTCTTGATACATACAAAGCCTCCGCCAGCTCTTCCTGGGTAAGACCTCGGCTTTTTCTTAACTCCTGTAGTTTTTCGTTAAATTCCAAAATATCTCCTCCAATTATACTTTCACATTTTTATCCAACAATAAAACACTTGCTTTATAAATCGAATATAATCCTATACTTAAAATAATTGAGCCTACAATATCTGTTAACCAATGCACTCCCGCAACCGTTCTCCCAATCACCATAAATATGGAAAATGTATTTATAACATTTTTCATTACGGTATTTTTAATCCTTCGCTTGGCCTGAAAGCTTAATGTAGGCATAACACTTAACACAAGAAGCGTCGTTGAAGAAGGATACGATTCCTCCATAATTCCTTCAATTAAAATTGGTCTGTAGTTGATTGGAATCATTTCAAATATCAAATAACCAAAAATTACTAATACATAATATATTCCTAAAACAATAATATCAGAATCAACCTTAAAAAGACTTCTTCTCTTAATTCGAAAGTAACAAAACATATAGAATATGAAAAGAAACGAAGTGTAACATACATGACACGAATCGTAACATCCTTATAAGTACAGCATTTTAGGGTAATTTAAAGTTTATCGCGCTCAAAGAAAAATGGAGCAAGAACATAGTGCGTGTTTACTTTTTCTGGCGCGATACCGACAAAATCTTTTCTCATATATTTAAAATATTGCTAATACTGCTATGCAGCTCCAATCTACTTTCTTCTCTTCTATTTTATCTCCGTCCTATGATATATACGATACATAATCGGAAGAAGAACGATACACAAGACAGGGTATATCGTCATAAGAATCGGCACGGACGGTACCACTTTTCCTCCAATTTCATAAAGTACAAAGGTACTGACCGCCATATTCATCTGCAAAAGCTGATCTGGTAAAAGACCCAGTACATCTGTAAGATTCGGGAATCCCCCAAAAAAAGACTGGATAAAAATCATAATAAAAGGTATGGTTACAGCTATTTTTGACGTATGGGTCTTGGCAGATACCAGCATGGACAAAAGCAAAATAAACAAAACTCCCACATAGCCCCCAACAATCACCAACAGATATTCCTGAAAAAATGTCATATGATACAGACTTTTCCATCCGCTTAAACCTGTCTGAATGACACAATTCGCTCCACTGGTACCATAGACGCTAAATACAATTAGAGAATACAGTAAAATCATTGTCCAGTAAACGACCGTAACC
>CAYOMP010000003.1:0-54004 GCA_964405075.1 uncultured Lachnospiraceae bacterium | reverse complement strand
TCCCATAAAATCTCCCCTCCTTACAATTTAAAAACTGCATTTAACATATTTTAAATTGTACCAATATTATCTAACATACATATTTAGCCTATTATAGCATAATAATTTTACATTACAAACTGTGACATATACAAATTATAATACTCTCCCTTTTTCTCCATAAGCTCCTTAGCATTTCCTTCTTCTGCTATATTTTTATTATTTATTACAAAAATTCTGTCTGCGTTTTGTATTGTAGAAAGTCTGTGTGCTATTACAAAGGAAGTTCTTCCCTTTAGAAGCTTTTCAATTCCCTTTTGCACCAAAATCTCCGTATTTGTATCAATACTTGAGGTAGCTTCATCCAAAATTAGGATTTTAGGATTTGACACAAGCGTCCTTGCAAATGCCAGAAGCTGTTTCTGCCCTGTTGATAGTCCTGCTCCTCTTTCCTTTAGCTGTGTATCATATCCGTTTTCCAGCTTCATAATAAATTCGTGGGCATTTACTGCTTGTGACGCAATTATTATCTCCTCATCAGTGTCATCAAGCTATCCGTATCTTATATATTCTTTTACCGTTCCCGAAAAGAGAAAATTATCCTGAGTCATTATTCCCATCTGTTTTCTAAGGCTCTCCATTGATACCGATTTAATATCAATATCATCAATTTTTACTTTTCCCTTTGTAACATCATAAAATCTGCTTATTAAGTTTACAATTGTAGATTTTCCTGCTCCTGTCGGTCCCACAAGTGCAATGGTTTCTCCCGGATTGATTTTGAAATTTACATTTTCCAAAACCTGACTGTTTTTATCATATTCAAAGGTTACATTTTCAAATTCAACCTTTCCTTTTATCTTTGGCATTTCCCCTGCATTATCTTCATCATACATTTCAGGTGAAACATCCATTATTTCAAATATACGCTCTGCTCCTGCCAGATTTGTAATAAACTGATTATAGAAATTACTAAGGTTCAAAACAGGATTCCAAAACATTGATATATATGTTGCAAATGCTATAAGCGTACCTATCTGTATTTTATCTGTGCCAATCATTTTAATTCCTGCCCAAAATAGCATTACCGTACCTATTCCCCAGCAAAAATCAACTATATATCCAAAAGCATCGGCATACACAACTGCATCTATGAATGCCCTTCTGTATTCCTCCAAAAGATTTAGAAATGACTTTTGTGTTTCTTCTTGCGCACTAAAGCTTTGTACCACTCGCATCCCTGATATATCCTCATGTACAAAAGCGTTTAGATTTGAACCCTTTTTTCTGTATATCTGCCATCTTTTATGAGCCTTTTTTTGTACAATCCAAACACTTACTATCATAAATGGGATACTACAAAGAGCTGCTGCTGCCAAATATGCATTTTTCACAAACATAATAATTACTACCGCACATATAGTAATAAAATCAGGTATAAGTGTAGTGACACTATTTGACAGTACGTCCTTTAGTGAATTTACGTCGCCTATTATTCTTGCCAGAATTTTTCCTGTAGGTCTGCTGTCAAAAAATCCAAAAGACAATGTCTGAATATGCGTATATAACTCTTCTCTTATTGTCAACAGCACCTTATTTGATACCTCTGCCATTATATTCATTCGTAATTTTATTAAAATTACAAGAATAATGTTTATTACAATGCCAAATATTCCCAGATTTATAAGACCTTTAAAATCCTTTACCGATATGTAATCATCTATTGCTTTTTCTATTATCAAGGGATTGATAAGTGTGATTGCAACAGTACATGCCATTATAAATAAAACTATTATAATTTTACTTTTATATGCCAGCATATACGTAAAAAGCCTTTTTAGAGTTTCTGTCTTTGAAACACTTTTTTGCTTTTCATCTTCTTTTACTGAATTTAGTTCCAAATTTCTCCCTCCTTATTAAGCATTTAACATCTGTCCATATTGTGTAGCATAGGTTTTGTAGTACAGTCCTTTCCTTTCCAAGAGTTCTCTGTGCTTTCCACGCTCTGCTATTTTACCGTTTTCCAAAATAATAATTTCATCAGCGTCTTTAACCGCAGATATTCTATGGGCAATTATTATTTTAGTGGCTGAAGTTAAATCCTTTAAATTTTCCTGTATCATATGTTCCGTTTCCATATCCAGTGCCGAAGTTGAATCATCAAAAACCAGCACAGGTGATTTTTTAGCAATGGCTCTTGCTATGCTTATTCTCTGCTTTTGACCTCCTGACAATCCCACTCCACGCTCACCGATAACGGTATCATAAGTATTTTCCATACTGTCTATAAATTCCTTCGCCTTTGCACACTCTAATGCCTCTTCCACATAGGAATTTTTCACCATATCTTTTCTTCCAAACTTAACATTTTCACTTATGGTATCTGAAAACAAAAATACCTCCTGCATTACAGGTGAAACGCTTCTTCTTAACTGACTTATTCGCAAATCCTTTATATTAATTCCATCAAGAGTAATTTCTCCTTCTGTAGTATCGTGGAATCTTTGAAGCAGTGTGACTATGGAAGATTTTCCTGTTCCCGTTGCCCCCATTATTCCTATGGTTTGCCCGGCTTTAAGCTTAAAAGATATATCCTTTAATATATCCTGTCCATCAAGGTTTAAGGATACATTTTTAAATTCAATATCACCTTTTACATCTTCAAGTTCTATTGGATTTTCTTTTTCAATAATTTCAGGCTTTTCCTCATACATCTTTTTAATTCTTTTATTTGACGCTGATGCTGCTGCCAAATCATTAAAAAGCCACCCAAGCATTTCCATTGGCCATACAACGTTATAGCAATACTGTACAAAAGCCGCCAATGTACCTACACTTATCTCCCCGTTAATTGCCAGGCTTCCTCCGTATATTACAGCCATGATAGGAAGAAGCTTTGTTATAAACTGAAATAGCGGCTGATATTTTACCAGAACCTTTGACTGTTTCATGTTTAGGTCATAATATCTTTTGTTATGTGAGAGAAATTTTCCTATCTCAAATTTTTCTCTGGCAAATGCCTTAACTGTCCTTACTCCCGCAAGATTTTCCTGTGCAACTGTATTTAACAGAGCATTTTCTTCGCTTATTTCTTCGTAAATTGAATTTAATCTGTTTTCCATTAGTACCGCCAAGAAACCAATTATTGGCATTGCTATTAACGGAATCACTGTAAGCCTTGCGTCTAATTGGAACATACACCAAATAATTATAATAGTATGCATCACAACCTCTATAATAAGCATACTCACATAACCAAGTGCCCCCCAAAGCTTATCTACATCATCTTTTACTCTGGACATTATTTCTCCAGTATTTGTATTATTAAAAAATTCAACCGACAAACTCTGTATATGCTCAAACAGCCTTTTTCTTATATCCTTTGATATTTTTGCACTCATAACATCAAAGGTAAATTCTTTTGAATAACCAAAAATGCATCTGCCAACACCGATTATAAAAATCATAAACAACAGACCATTTAAAATTTCAAGTTGTCCTCCTATTATTACATCATCTATTATTCTCTGTGTAACAAACGGAGAAATCATATCCAGACTTACCTGAATAAACATACATACAATAGCAAATACATAAAAATACCAGTTTTCAATTAAATATGCTGATATTTTCTTCATCTTCATTAAACCAAGCCCCTCTCTTCTGATATTTAGCCATATGCAATACGCTCACATCGTCTTATTTAACAACTGTTCTTATGCATATTCACCTTGGCTATTACAAATTTACTCTGTAATTCTTTTACTGACTTAAATTGTGCTTTCTAACTATTTACCATACACACCTTATAACTTCTATTCCAAAAATTGCAGCTTTCATCCCCTAGAAAACATTTTTTAACACAAAAAAACCGTAGTGCAAATACACTACGGTTAATTCAAGTCAATATATAACACACTTCGGTGGCAACGTCACCCGAAAAATTATGGTTCAAAAACCAAACCCTTAAAAGAATCAACAGAGGTAAATTCACACAAACGAATAAATATTAAGTTATTTCTTACAATTCTAATTATATTGTTCATATTTTTTACCTCTCTTTCTGTTATTTTTCTATAATTTTCAATTGCTTTTTTATTCTATTCCTATATTCTGGTATTGTCAACCAAAAATTTATATTAACTTAACTTAATTTACTATCGATATATCTGACAGAATTGATGAACATGCTGTTTAATTTGTTCTAAACAATCCTTATAAGGACATCCCAAATCAAATCTGCACAAAGTGTAGTACACAGGACTAAAAAAATGTAATGCCATAGTTTCAGCATTATACGCTTTAAATTTTCCTTCCCTTTGTATTCCTTCAAAAATCTGACTTTGAAATAATACAGGAGCCTCTAAATAATATTCCTTCAAATATTTCGCAGCTATTGGTGATTTATGCTGTTCAGACATAAGAAGCTTTCTAAACATAACAATAAATTCATTCTGAGTAAAAAATTCAAAAAGTTCCTCAGCCGTACCAATTAATTGCTCTTCTTCTATGTTTTTATACACATTAATAGTAGCATCATTCTGCTCTATAGGTACATTCATCATACCCGCCATATTATTGTACTGTTTTGTCATTTCATCAAAAATTCCCTGAAAAATATCTTCCTTGCCCTTGAAATGATTATAAATTGATGCCCCTTTTATACCTACTGCTGCCGCGATTTCTCGCATGGACACTCCATCATATCCTTTATTGGAGAATAATCGCAATGCCTCATTTATTATTTTTTCCTTTGTTGACATTTCTACTTCCATGGACGTTCCTTTCCCAGCCAGCCTTTTTCCTGCCAATATTCTTTCTCCGTCTGACCACTACCCCAGTTAGCCTTTTGCATTCCTGCAAACATATTAAACATTAATTTACTCTTTAATGTTACCTTAGGTGGATTTTCCTTAGATACAGCTTTAGCAAGCTTTTTCATATCCTTCTCTATTTTTCCTTTTTTATTTGGAGCAACTCCAGCCCAGTTCATTGCCTGAACACTAATTCCATAAGATTTAATCCATGGAATTCCCCAATAGTTAAGCATTGTTTTAACTGGCTTAATTGCACCTTTCATTCCTGCACCCGCCGCTGTTGATATAACAACTGCTCTCTTTTTATACATACATGCTCTTGGCTTGTGAGATAGCCAATATGAAAATGTTAAATCCATAAAGCTCTTCATTGGTGCTGATGCTGACATACAATAAGTTGGAGTTGTAAAAATAAGTAAATCAGATTGCTCAATTTCCTGCATAATAGCATTTTTTTCCTGATAAAAAGGACACTTACTTTCGTCTTCAATACAGCTATAACAGCCTACGCAAAAATGATTCAAATCTTTTGGTAAAAAGAATTCTTTAACTTCCTTTTCACCACCAATGCTGTCTACTAATAATTTTCCAATATTGTATGTGCTACCCTTGTGATTTTGTCCGTTTATAACTGTTATCTTCATACTTACATCCCCAATCTTGAAATCTCAATAACCAGTATTTTAAAAATAATAGCTGCACTCAATACAAAGAACATCACTTTTCTATATTTTTGGTTTCTAACAAAGATACTGGAAATTGATGAAAATGTAATTATAGCGCCACCTATGCAACATAAAGTTGACTGAATGCTGTATATGGTAAAAAGCCCCGCTGTAACAGTATTATCAAATGATGCCTGAACTGATAAATGATAATTATCTCTCGTTGCAACAAAGCAACAAATCAATAAACCGTACAATGCAATAAATGCAACTCTTCTGCCCCAAAACTGTATTTCTTCACGTTTAAATATAGTATAAACGATAAAACACACCATTGCAAAGATTAAAAGAGTTGATACTGTTGTTACAAAGTTTCCAAAATAAAGTTCCATAACTTTTCCTCCTTGAGCTTGACTAACACTTGTTAGTTTGGATTTTAACTAACATTTGTTAGTTTGTCAAGATTATTTTCAAATTTTAATAATGTGTAAGACTAATTTCCAGTTCACAATGTCAATATAACTTGTGAATTCCACATAAAACCTGCATACTTTCAGCTTGAATTTTGCAACTATATAATGACATTTTTGCATCCTTTAAGTGGTGGTTTTAGGAAATTACCTTTGATATAATTATTTCAATAGAACTTGGAGGTATTTTAAATGGAATTAAAAGACAAATTACAACTTTTAAGAAAACAAAATGGCTATTCACAAGAGCAGCTTGCTGATAAACTGGGAATTGCCCGCCAGACTGTCAGCAAATGGGAAAACGGACAGGCTGTACCTGAATTAAATGGATTAATTCAATTAAGTGACCTATATGGCGTAACCATTGACCGTATTGTAAAAGATATTGATGAATGCAATATTTCTCTATGTCCTGTTTCAAGTATTGATATAAAAAAAGTAGTTAACTTCCTTCTCGTAGCCAAGAAGAATACTTATGCTGGTAAAGATAATATAACAACTTCATCAAGAACCAACTCCCATGATTATTCTTATAAAGATGATAACGGATACGCCTATTATGATACATATTTAGGTGGTGAATGTTTTGCTGGCGAAGAAGCAGTATGGCTTCATAATAATCCTGTCTGGAGTATGAATTATGTAGGACGTGTTATTGGCGAGAATTTTAGTGGTGATTTTTTGAAAGAAGCACTTAGGGCAGTACCTGAAGAATTACCATTTCGCGGACCGGAGATTTTCACAAAAGGGGACTATCATTATCACTGCAAAGTAGACGGTGAATTCCCTTGGTTTCAAGGATATGAGGAAATATTTTATATGGATGAAAAAATTTATGAATGCTATTTCCACGGAGGTTCCATTCGCTAATGCCTATTATTGAACAAAAAATAACAACTAAAGATTTATTAACTAAATCTAATCTTCCAGCCAGCGATTATGTAATCAATCCATATGTTGGTTGCCCTCATGGATGCAAATATTGTTATGCCAGTTTTATGAAAAGATTTACTGGTCATAATGAAAAATGGGGAGAATTTATTGATATAAAAGAATGTGACAAGCCTATTAATACCACGAAGCTTCAAGGCAAATCTGTTTTTCTCTCATCTGTAACAGACTGTTACAATTCTTTTGAAGAAAAATATATGAAAACCAGAAAAATCCTGGAACAACTAGTTGACTCAGATTGCCAACTTACAATTTCCACTAAATCAAACTTGATAATAAGGGATATAGATTTACTAAAGAAACTTCCAAATCTTAAGGTTTCATTTTCAATAAACACACTAAATGAATTCTTTAGAAAAGATATGGATAACGCCAGTTCTATACAAGAGCGTTTAGATGCGATGAAAATATTACACGATGTAGGAATCTATACTGTTTTGTTTATGTCACCTATTTTTCCATATATTACTGAAGTAGAAGAAATCATTCGTTCCACTAAGGATTTTGCTGACGAATACTGGTTTGAAAATCTTAATTTAAGAGGTGCCTACAAGAAAGAAATCCTTGATTACATAAACACCAATTATCCTGAATATTCAAAGAATTATCATCAAATATATAATCTAAAAGATATGGCATACTGGTACCAGTTAGCCGAAGATATTGATAGATATTGTAAAGAATTGAACTTAAAATACACTAATTACTTTTATCATGAAAAGCTTGTAAAAGAGAAATTACAGAAACAAAGGTAATATAACCTTGTATGCTAATACTTATTAGACCCTTGACAATCAAGGACTATAAGACTATTAAAATGACAAAATAGTGCGTGACCGATTTGGTACATCTGTACCGTTACTAATATAGAGCATTATCAATCTTTGCTTGATGGGATAATGCTCTTGCTCTATTAAATTTCATATCCATTATACTCTAATAAACTGCTAATCTAAAAAATTTAATATTTTTTCAACTACAAGATTATTTCTAAAAACCCCCTTTTATCGAATTTCAAAAAGACACCAACTTATCTTTTTTCATTTTTCATCAATTGCTTATTTAAGGATAATAGTAGAAATTGTTTATCACCATAAGCAAAAGTAAAATAATTAAGTTTCAGGATCAAATACGACAACTGGAATAAGAAAATTGTAATATACAAAAATCAATAAAATAATTCATTTATTCCACATGGATAATTACATAGAATATCAAACAAAGGAGTAGAAAGATGATAATTAACAGAAATGTAAACATAATAACAGATGTGGATGGAAATAAAATTGCACTCATCAATGATATCCGCTTTAAAGGAAAGCAAAATATTGATTGGGAAAGTGTTAAAAAATATCTTGAAGGATATATTGGCGATTTTTATGAAATAAGTGAATCCTCTGAAAAGATATACATAGGTAACAAATTATCTGATGAATTTACTGGTTCAAAATTTACCAAATCTCTTAAAGGAGCAAATGCCAAAGCTAAAGCAAATGCATCTACTGCAATTCCAGAACTAATTCAAATTGCAACAAATCCAAACTGGGAAGAAAACCGAAAAGAAAAGCATAACGATATTGCAAAATATGGATGGTATAGATATGATGTAAAATTTGCAATTCCAATTTATGACGAGGAAATATTGGTGCGATACAATATATTTGGAGCCAGATTATTGGTTAATCATTCTCAAAACGGAAAGAAATATTTATATGACATTTTAGCAATAAAAAAGAAACGAGTATGCCACATCATTAAGTGTGGTGAAAACCCATTTCTCTTTCATCATATTACACTAGATAATATTTGTTGTCAATCAAAATCACAGCATAACTTGCAAACCAAACAGACTGCTAGATTTACAGTTTAGAAGTTTTTATTGATGCAAAAAACATATTAATAGTGTTACCTCATCAAACAAATCTAATTTTATATGCAATATAGTTTAATACTTACTACATATACCCTTTATTTGCATTCTCTCTCAAAATTACATCATGGGCACTGCCCTCAACAATACTTGTAGATGATACTAATGTGATTTTTGCATTTTTCTGTAATTCTTCAATTGGTAAATGATTTACTTCTCTTTTCTCAACATAATGTAAGAAATAATCAATGGTGGCAATGACCCTGCTGCAATTATACTCACTGCCTGAATCAAACTCATTTCTATACTTAACACTGTACTTCCACCGGTAAAACAATTTCCTACGAACAAGGAACACCAATCTACAATTGAATGTACAATAATTCCTGCCCATATATTCTTACTTTTAATAAATATAGCTCCGAATAATACTCCTGCAGATGCTGCATTTATAACCTGTACTATCAATGTTATTGGATTCATAAAGAAAATATTTGGAATATGTATTGCACCAAATATTAATGCCGACACAAAAATTGCCTTCCAAATAGACTTCTTAGTATCTCCATACTTTTTTAAAAGTCCATTTAATACCAAGGAACGCATCCAGATTTCTTCATTAGCACCAACAAGTAACATATTAAGGGTAAATATTAAAAGGTTACTAACCGAAATAAAGGAGAGTTTAGAAAAATCCACTCCCATATTGCTAACAAAAACGCTACCAATACCTATTATAAAAAATGGTATTCCATAAAGAATCCCCTTACCAAAACCTTTTGCCTGAAAGCCAGATGTATCCCATAATCCCAAATATCTGATAACAAGCACACAGATTATTACAATTATGCAATCTGCACACAACTTATCCAATCCCATTATTGGGTTACTATCCCATGAAAAACATGAGGAAATTCCAAGTAATAACAAAGATACAACAATTGCAACAATTTCAAATTTTTGATTTAATGCTTCTTTTAGCTTCATTTCTAACTCCCTCTCAACATATGCATTTTATTCAAGTCTAACTAACCTTTTTTGATAAAAAGCATTCTCCATCTAAAACACCACATAATATTTCAAGCCTGCTCACAAGTTTTGAATAAAGAAATGCTTATCTAATGCTCATCTAATAAGGCATTAATTTCCCTGACTTCACCAAGCATAGACACTGCACTGCACAAAATTCCTAATACATACACAACCATTGCCATTCCAAATAAGCACCATAATGGCATACTTTCATACCAACCACATATTTTTCCTGCAATCAATACTAAAACAACTGTATATCCCATTTGAATGACACTCTCCAAAATAGGATACTTATATTCCTTTTTTGAAAAAAAGTAATACCCTATATGTAACAATATGTTCAAAATAAAAGATTGAAAAACAGCATCTATTCTGATAAAAGTAGCATTAAAACAGGTAGCAATTAATGCTAAAACAACCAATGTTATCCCTGTTGTTGCCATAATATTTAGCACAATTTTTTTCATAAATCATATAATCCTTTCTGAAAATCCATCACATAACTAACTCCAAGAATTTTTAGGTCAAATCATACATTTTTTATATTAATTGTCATTTAACTTAAAAGTAATCTGGGATTTCTTTGATTTAATCTTTTATCTCCTATTACTTTCTTTCAAACGTTCTTTCATCCCAGTCAGATATTTTCTGGAAACATATATTTTTTCACCGTTTATTAAATTAGCCTCTAATCTACTATTTATTAATGGCTTTATTCCGGATAATACGCTTAGGTTAAGGACACAGGATTTGTTAACCCTGATAAAACTACAGCTTTCCAGTCTTTCTTCCAACTCATATAGTTTATATTCCGTTTGGAAGACGTCCCTCTCACAATATACAAAGCATCTCTTATCCACACTTTCAATATAATATATATCATTTGCATTAACAAATATTTCCTCCCCATCTTTTTTACAGGAAATATTTATGTTAACTCCCTTAACATATGCAATTACTTGATCAACTTCTGTAGTAACATCCTTGTAACGCACTACTACTTCCGGCTCATTTAATGTATTTATCCGCTCCTGCTTTAGTATCATAACTACCTCTATCTTATTTTTTTCACCTGATACGAAAAAATGCTCTTAACCAACACATATATTATATTTAATAATGCAACTAAAAGCAATATAACACCCACATTAAAAGTAAATGGCATATTCTCTTCTATTGCCTGTTCCAAACTTACTTGGACTAATTTTGCTATTATAAGACTAACAGGCATACTGATTACAAAAACAAACATTAATATTTTCCAATAAACATTTACAAATATTCCTTGAATTTCTCTGTCATTGTGACCCATCATCCTTAAAATCTGCATATCTCTTTTATTGTCCTGAAAGTTTAAAAATAAAGCTAAAAACAAAAGTATTACACCACTTAAAATCCCTGAAACTTGACAAATCATTGCAATTGGCTTTCTAAAAGCTATTCTATATGGGAATTTCTCCTTTGTTGGAATCAAATTCACCATTTTTCCGCCACTGTCAAATTTTCCAATAACAGATAATTTTGAAATATATGCCCTACTTCATTTCTTTTCCAATCAGCTAATTCACTTTCCTTGTATGCAGAAATTACTTGATTTTCATAAATTACCTTGCCACTACTTGGCTTCATTAGTCCTGATATAACATTAAGAAAAGTTGATTTTCCTGAACCACAAGGTCCCAAAATAGCAGTAAAAGAATTTGCTGCCACCTCTAATGAAATACCTTTTAAGACTTTTTCTTTATCAAAATCCTTAGTTACATTTTCTACCTTTAAAATATTATTCATAACGCTCTCTCCTTTTTATCTAACTCTTAACTCCCATTATATTCACGAAATTTCTAAATACAATATCACTTCTACCAAGATACACATTCAAAGAACTAAGATACATTTTTGTCTTTTCTAACCCCAAAATCCCCTTTGCTTATGTTAATCCAATATGTTTTTTTTATAATTTACAAAAATTTTATTGACAAAATATCAAGTATAAAGTATATTTAACCCAAAAGTTAATTAACTATTTGGTTAAATATCAGAAAGGATCTTTTTATGAGTGATGTTTTTAAAGCAATTCAAGATAATACTAGACGTGAAATCCTTATTCTTTTAAGTAAAAGAGATTACTCAGCGGGCGAAATCGCCGAACATTTTGATATTTCAAAACCTGCAATAACCAAGCATTTAGATGTATTAAAAAAAGCTGATTTAGTTACTTCTAAAAAGGAGGGAACCTTTGTAATATACTCTCTAAATGCCACTGTACTTCAAGAAACACTAGTCTTATTCCTATCATTTTTTGATAAAAAGGAATAATAGTAAAATTTAAGGAGGACTCATATGCTTCAGATTAAAAACTTTGGCAAAACCTACAGTAATGGTAAAAGAGCCGTTGATAACATCAGTATTACCGTTGAAAAAGGAGATTTATTTGGTTTTATTGGTCACAATGGAGCCGGAAAAAGTACTACTATCAAATCTGTAGTAGGTGTTTTAGATTTTACCGAAGGAGATATTTTGGTGGATGGAATATCTGTAAAGGAAAATCCAATTGCCTGTAAGGAAAAATTGGCCTACATCCCGGATAATCCAGAACTTTACGACCATTTAACAGGTATTCAATACCTTAACTTTATAGCTGATATATTCAATGTAGACACTGATACCAGAAGAAAAATAATCAGTAAATACTCTGATATTTTTGGCATTAGCAATGACTTAAATACCTTGATTTCATCTTACTCACATGGTATGAAACAAAAGTTGGCTATTATTTCTGCATTAGTACATTCACCAAAATTGTTAATACTAGATGAACCATTTGTTGGTCTCGATCCTAAGGCTGCCCTTGAGTTAAAAAATATTTTTAAAGACATATGTAATAACGGTGGAGCCATATTTTTCTCTACTCACGTATTAGAGGTTGCCCAAAAACTATGTAATAAGATTGCAATAATAAATGGTGGTAAAATCGTAAAACAGGGTGTAACTGAAGAATTATTACAAGACAAATCTCTTGAAGAGATGTTTATGGAGGTGGTAGAAGGTGTCAAATAAACTTTTTACCTTATTAAAAATTCAATACCTTAATACATCCAGTTTTAATCGACTTAAACACGAAAAAAATACAAAGAAAAAAGTACGTCAATTACTGCTTTATTTATGCTTTATACTTTTAGCATTTTTACTAATGATATATGCCTTTAGTTTGGCGTATGGATATGGTTCACTTGGACTTGTGAACGTTATTCCTTATTATGCAATAGCTATTTCAGGAATTATTACAATCGTATTCACTTTTTTAAAAACTAATGGTGTTCTTTTTGGATATAAAGATTATGATTTGTTAATGTCTTTACCTGTTTCCACAAAAACAGTAATTACTATGAAGTTTTTACAAATGTACTTGGGAAATGCACTATTTTGTGCCGGTGTTATGCTTCCTATGGGAATAGCCTATGGTATGTTTGTTAACCTTGGATTTGTTGGCTATTTTATTTGGATTGTAATTACATTATTTACACCATTAATCCCAATGACTATTGCATCTATAGTCGGTGCCGTTATTGCCATGCTAGGTTCCTTTAGTAAACACAAGGTTCTTACTCAAACAGTCTTAAGCCTTTGTCTGCTTTTTGGATTATATGCCTTCAGTTTTTCATTACAAGGAAAAGATGATATGGCAATAACTACAGAAATCACCCAATTAGGGGGATTGGTACAGGATTTACTTGGAAAAATATATCCATTATCAAAATGGTTTGCAAATGCCATTACTAACAAAAGTCTTCTTATGACTTTTGCTTATGTTGGTGTTTCGTTACTAGTTTATATTATTTTTGTGACATTTGTATCTATTAATTACAAAGCTGTAAATTCCAGACTTATGTCCGGAAACACTACTTCTTCCAGAAAAGAAGTTACATATAACTCAAATTCCGTATTAATTGCTTTGGCAAAGAAGGAAGGAAAGCGATTCTTTTCTTCATCAACTTGTGTGCTAAATATCGGTATGGGTGTTATTATGTCTCTTGCTATTTCTGTAGTGGCAGCTATTGTTGGTATTGAAAACGTAATAAAAATGCTTGGTTCATCTTCTGAGACAACGTTTTTTTCAAATAATATTACATTGATTTCATATATTGCACCCTATATTTTAATAGCAATTATGTCAATGACTTGTTATACAGCCGCCAGTTTATCCTTAGAGGGAAAAAACTATTGGATTTTACAAACTCTTCCTTTAGAAAAGCTAACAATATATAAAGGAAAAATTTTATTTAATTTATTCCTTTTGGCTCCAGTAGTATTTATTGGAAATATTTGTTTATTTATTGCACTAAAACCTGGATTTATTCTGGGCTTAATATACTTAATAATATCAATAGTTTATGCATTATTTTCATCCATACTTGGAATGGTCAGCGGAGTTAAATTTGTTAATTTTGAATGGAGTAGCGAAGTTGAAGTAGTAAAACAGGGAATGGCAACATTTATTAGTATGTTTGGCAATCTTATCATAGGTTTATTGCAAGCTGTAATCGTGTATATTTTAAGCCAGATTATTGATGGCCGTATTGCCATGTTATTAGTAACTGCGGTTGTTTGTTTCTTTACCTTCATACTTTATAAGTATTTAAGTAAATTAGCGTAAGAGAACTTTCCTATCAAATAAAAATAAGCCTCATACATCAGACTATCTAATCGTCTAATGTGTGAGGCTTTAATTTTTAATTACGAATATTATTCACCCTGATACTCTGCTTGAAATTCGGCATTAATTTCTGCTATTTCTTTTTCACCATTAATATAATCACGGTACATATCCCACAAGTCTATTTCGCAATCCTCTAAACCATCCTCGACAGGACACCATTCCTTTATTAATGCGATTCTTTCAGATTTAGTTGTATCTTTTATTAAATAACTTTTACCCATTTTCATTTTACCTATCCAATTAATATGTATACTTCGATATAAGATTATACTTCAAAAATCAAATCTCCATATGAAGGCATTGGCCATAACTCTTTATCCACAATCATTTCAAGCCTATCAATTGGTGCTCTAAGAGATTCCATAACACATGTAACATTGTCCTTGTAAGCATTTGCTCTTTCCTTTGCTCCTTCAACACCGGCAGCTTTTTCTGTTTCATCAATAAGCTTAGATAAAGCAACCTTAGCATCTGATAACAATGCTGATGTTTCAGTTAATAATTCTGTCTGAACACTAATATCTGCATCAGGACAGGCACTCTTAACTGCATTAATTGATGTAGCTAACTGTGTTGTATATTTAATAATTGCGGGAATGAACTGTTTACTAGCCATATCTATCATAGTTCTTGCTTCTATATTGATAGCCTTAGAATATGCTTCGTATGAAATTTCCGCTCTTGATTCTAACTCTGCTCTTGTAAATACGTGGAAATCTTCAAACAGTTTAATCGCCTTATCTGTAACAAGTGCAGGAATTGCATCTACCATAGATTTAATATTTGGAAGTCCTCTTCTTTCAGCTTCTTTTACCCACTCTTCCGAATATCCATTTCCATTAAATACAATTCTTTCATGAGCTGTTGCATATTCTTTTATTAAATCATGCACTGCCATATCGAAGTCTTCTGCCTTTTCTAAAACGTCACAGGCCTCTTTGAAACTTTCGGCAACAATTGTATTAAGTACAATATTAGGGCTGGCAATTGAATCTGACGAACCTACCATACGGAATTCAAATTTGTTTCCTGTAAATGCAAATGGTGATGTTCTGTTTCTATCTGTAGCATCTTTTACAAAATCAGGAAGTGTTCTAACACCAGTCTCAAGCTTTTGTCCCTGTAAACTGCTAGTAGCCTCTCCTGTACTGATAAGCTGTCTTAAAACATCCTCTAACTGTTCTCCAAGGTATACTGAAACAATTGCTGGTGGTGCTTCATCTGCACCTAATCTGTGGTCTTTTCCAACATCTGCTGCGGATTCACGAAGTAAATCAGCGTGTCTGTCTACTGCCTTTAATATACATGTTAACACCATCAAAAACTGGACGTTCTGATGAGGTGTTTTTCCCGGATCTAAAAGGTTAATACCATCATCTGTTGTAATAGACCAGTTATTATGTTTACCTGAACCATTAACTCCGGCAAATGGTTTTTCATGAAGAAGACACTGTAAACCATTACGTTCTGCAACCTTTTTCAATGTCTCCATCACTAATTGATTATGGTCTACTTCTACGTTAGCTTCTGCATAAATAGGTGCTAATTCGTGCTGTGCAGGTGCCACTTCATTATGCTGAGTTTTAGCCGATACACCTAATTTCCATAATTCCTCATTAACATCCTTCATAAAGCCGGCAATACGTTCTCTAATAATACCAAAATAATGATCGTCTAATTCCTGACCCTTTGGTGGCATTGCTCCAAACAAAGTACGTCCTGCATAAATTAAATCTTTTCTCTGTAAATATTTCTTTCTATCTACAATAAAATATTCCTGTTCTGCACCTACAGAAGGAGTAACCTTCTTAGATGTTGTATTTCCAAATAATCTGATTAATCTTAATGACTGCTCATTTATTGCTTCCATTGATCTAAGTAATGGAGTCTTTTTATCAAGAGCTTCTCCCTTATATGAACAAAATGCTGTAGGAATACAAAGAGTTGCTCCAATAGCTCCTTTTTTGATAAATGCTGGTGAAGTACAATCCCAAGCAGTATATCCTCTGGCTTCAAATGTTGCTCTTAATCCACCTGAAGGGAATGAAGATGCATCTGGTTCACCTTTGATTAACTCTTTACCAGAAAACTCCATTAATACCTTTCCAGTTTCATCTGGTGCTGAAATAAATGAATCATGCTTTTCAGCTGTTACACCTGTTAACGGTTGGAACCAATGTGTATAATGTGTAGCTCCCTTTTCAATGGCCCACTCTTTCATAGCTCCAGCTACTACTTCAGCTATCATTGGATCTAATTCTTTTCCTCCAACAATAGTCTTCTTAAGTTCTTTATATACTTTCTTTGGAAGACGTTCCTGCATTACAGCATCGCTAAATACATTTTCGCCAAAAATCTCTGTTACATTTAATCTCTCACCCATCACATATATTCCTTTCGCTAATTATTCCCTCATCAGCTATATACGATTTAACAAAGAATGTGCAAAGCACATTCTCGCGCCGAGCGCGGTCGTTTACGACATTCTACATCTTTGCGCGAGTGCGGTGCCTTTATGGCAAAACTTCTCTTCCGCGAGCTGCGCATATTACATGTAGTGCTTTTTTATATCATAGGAAATCCAAACACTTTCTTACGTTAATTTATCAAGATATTTCCTATGATGTAAAAAAGGGTAAGAACTCTCATATTCTGGAGACGTCCCTACCCTGTCGCTTCGCACTGACTGAAAATTCTGTATCTTTTCTGTTTATTAAGATACATTAATTTTTGCTAAAAAGCAAGTGTAATTTTTATCAAATTTTCTCACTTATTACTATAGTTTTTTGGCATTTCTTATAAATGCCCACCTATTAATAAGCTAAGCTTATATTTGTTATAAATTATCACCCAAAAATCAAATACTCTACATATGCTTTATTGTAATTAACTTTATGGTTAATCTTTCATCAAACTCATGACTAACTGCACAAGTGCTCTGTGTCAAATTATCACGGCGCTCGTCGAAACTTATGTAAACATAATTTTCTCCTCGTTGCTGGTGTAAATCATAAGATTAATCCAAATGAAATACATTTTGCAAGTCAACACATACCGGGCTATTATCTGGATTAGTTTCCATAATATCAGCCATGAAATCCCACCATTTTCTGTTGATAGCAGTGTCCGCACCTTTTGCCCACAACTCTTCGTCTTCAATTTCAATATAGCCGAAAAGTGTTAATGTTTCCTTATCTAAAAAGATAGTATAATTCTTTCCACCATGTTCATGAATCATATCCTGCATTTCAGGCCATAACTCATTATGTCTCTTTTCGTATTCAGCTTCCTGTCCTTCATACAATTTCATTTTAAAACCCTTAATCATTTCAAATACCTCCTAATACCATCTGTTTGTTTTTCTTTTTTATTGTTGTTTTATTTTGTTCTATCACCATTTTAGAACATTTTCGCAGACAATTCAACAGGTATTTTAGTCCATTAATGGCAAAATCCTTCTGAGTTATATCTGTTTTCTGACTATAGCGTACTCATCTCCGTTACGATAATAAGGACAAATAAAATGCTTGTCGGTCATTAACCTTACATACTCATCCTCATCCATATTCACGTCACAAAAATAACTACCGTATTCTTCATCATAGCTATAATATGTACATGTATCGCAACTTCCCATTTCTTTTTTATTCATATTAACCTCAAATTATGTAATACTTCTAGACTCACTCATATACTGCAACTTTTAAAGTATCATAAATAAGCAAAAATCTATCCATACCTTGATTATTAATCCATTATTTCTTAATTAGTTTAAATATTGCACCAGCTACTGCCAACACAATAATCACACCTACTATAACAGCTACCAGCGACATGTCACTTCCTGTGTCACCTATTTTACCAGCTAAAAAAACTGACGTAGGTCCATCTGCTCCTCCTATGATTGACACACTTTTATCACCTATTACTATAAACTTCCTAAACAAATTACTTGCTATCAATATGGCAAGTACAGTAAATATTACACCTACTATTGCTGTTCCTGTTTTTTTCATATCTTTCTCCCAACATTTTTCTAACATCCATCTATGTCTTTAATTCAAGACTCCCTGGCGAAGATGCACTCATATCAAATAAATAATTTATAAAATACTTTTCCTATTTTGTAATTATTTCTACAAGATTATCCAATTCTTCTGCTGAAGCCTCACCAGGTTTCCAAATAAGTCCCACTCCATCATTTTCATAACGAGGTATTAAATGTAAATGGAAATGATGTACAGTCTGTCCAGCTACTTCCCCATTATTTTGAACCAGGTTAAATCCGTCTGCCTTTAATGCATCTGTCATTTTAGCTGTCATTTTTTTAGCTAAAACAAATGCTTTTGCTGCAACATCTTCTGGCAGTTCATAAATATCAGCATAATGTTCCTTTGGTATAACCAATGCATGCCCTTTGCTTGCTGGACCTACATCCAAAATCACCTTAAAATCATCGTCCTCATATAACGTTCTACTAGGTATTTCTCCATCAACTATTTTACAAAAAATACAATTACAATCCTTCATTCTAATACCCTCCTGCATTTATCTTTTATTATTTTTTATCACATTGACAATTCCTATATATTGTATCCTATTCTTTAATTTATTGCCACATTTATATTTATTATTTGTCTTCGCACAAATTCATATAGAAAATATATAAATGTATGTTTATACGAATTTGACGTTCAAGACTCGAAAGAAAATCTCGAATAGTTACAAAAAAAATTGTCAATTAATGTAAGAATTTGTTGAACTAAAATAATTGATATTTTCCTATATGAATGCTAGACTTAAAAGGTATAAGGGAGGAATTTGAATGTTAACTGCTGATGATTATCAGAAATTAGAGAAATATTTACATGAAGACCAACTTTTAGAAAAATTAATAACAAAATTACATACTCATCATCTGATGCAAATGTCAAAGATTTCTCACGAGCTTAGGAATCCTTTAACTTCACTTAGCAGTTATCTCCAATTGATTCAATCACAACATCCGGAAGTAATTGAATTTAAGTTTTGGGATGACTTAATTAACGAATCACAATACATGTGTAAATTATTGAACGAATTATCTATTTGCTCTCGTTCTAACAAAATCAATCCTCATGTTATTAGTTTGCAAAAACTCATTCAGGATTGTTGTTCTCATGTTTCCCTCAATTTTTGTGACACTTCATATAATATACAATTTAGCCATGAAGGCAATATTCCTCTGATTTTAGGTGATGATATAAAATTATGTGAAGTATTCTATAACTTACTCCAAAATTCACATGAAGCATTTGATAATACAATAAATGATACAGAATATGTCTATATTAATGTCAAAGTTATGGATAATGGATTTTTAAGAATTTCTATTAAAGATAATGGAACCGGAATTCCAGCAGAAATAAAGGACAGTGTCTTTCTTCCTTTCTTCACTTCGAAAGAAACCGGAAATGGCATCGGCCTCCCACTTTGTAAAAACATTATTGAAGCTCACAAAGGTAATATTTTCTTTGAAAGTGAAATTAATGTGGGAACCACATTCTACATAGATTTGCCTTATATAAATTAATAACCATCAACATAAGCCCTTTATAGGGTGCATATTGCACATAGTGCTTTTTATACCATAGGAAATCAAAACACTTTCTTACATTATTTTATCAGGGTGTTTCCTATGATATGACAACAATGTCGAATTGTGACAAATAGGAATAATTATGATACTCTAAACACTTCTGCATGATAATAACAAATGTTTTAAGTAACTTAACTATTCCTATTTTATTTCCAATATTTAACTATAATATCTAACTAAAGTCACGAATGTTCTGGGTTAAATCCAGACTAAATATTCAATCTGTCAGGCTTTTCTAAACAAACGAAAAGATTTCATCTAATACCCTAAGCTGCGAAAAGTCTCCCTTGGCTACCATTTCTCCAGACATAAATGCTCTCTGGAAAGTCATTCTGCCATTTATGATGTTCTCTATAACATCTTTTCCTAATTTTATTTCTACATCACAGGTGTCTACTTCCCCATAATAGCAGTTGAACTCTACATTGTTTACGTCCAATATCAAATCTTTGTTTTTACCTTCAATTTTTAGTACATACAACGTATTAACATCATTTTTCCTTCTATAATGGTTAGTAAAATCTGCAATATATTCATTAGATAATGATGTATCTTTCTGATCAAGTTTAGTCTTAAATAAATTAGTTAATTCTTCAATATCAGCCTTTTGCTGCTTAACATATTTGTCATCTGATGCATATTTGGATAACTGTTCATTTTCTTGAGGAGTTAATTCTATTCGATTGGTTCTGAATACATTTTCCTTTACAGCCATATTACTGGTTGGTAGTGTCTTTATCTGTTGCGAAATATATCTATATAAATTCTCGGCTGATTTTTCAATATAGTCATTATAACTTTCATCTACTTCAAAGCTAGCCAAATCGTCTATATAACCACAAATGCCCGAACAATCTCTTCCACCTAGCAACTGCCATGCATTCTGTAACGACAACATTGCTTCACGCTCACCACATGCTGTTGACATTACTATTGGCTGCATATATATCTTGCTGATTTTTTCCTTATCGCCATATAACCAACAGGCATCCAAAAACTGCTGCATATAACCACCAATTCCGAACCATTCAACAGTTGATGCCAGAATTACACCATCCGCTTCCTTTAATGTTTGTGGCAGAGTTGTAATCGTAGTTTTTAGTTCAAACAGATTGTACTTTTGAACATTAACTCTTAGTTCCTCTAATACTTCCTGCACCTTATTTATAACATATAAGGTAGGATCATCGATTAGACCTCTTCCTCCATAATATATATTAACTCTCATAAGACTATATTCCTCCATTCATTTCAAGCCCCAAAGCTCTCTATTGCCTATTTTATAATATTATGGTAAAAACAGCAAGCCAGATTTAAAACCATAGAAAGTATAGCACCAGACACTAATCCAGACACATGTGCCACATTATCCACGCCACTGCTGACAAAACCATGATACAAACTTAACCCTATCATTACTATTAATTTTCTAGTAGTCATATCCTCTAACTTACCCTTATTAATAATCACATAGAAAAGCAAAGCGCCGATTACACCAAATATCGCACCTGATGCACCTGCTGATACACAAAAATTATCCGAATAATAATTGCAAATAAAGGAAACAGTACTACCAATCAAACCACTTCCCAAATAAATAATTATATATTTTATTTTACCTGCGGTTCTTTCTACAATATCCCCTATAAAATACAAAACAACCATGTTATTCATTAAATGTTCAAAACCAAAATGCATAAAAATCGAGGTGAATAATCTGTAATATTCCCCTTCAGCTATATACGGAACAAATCCAGCTCCATGTTCTGCCATAAACATACCATCTTCTGTAGAACCCAATATTTCTAAAATCAGAAAAACCAAAACATTTATAAAAATAATCATCCAGTTAATTATTGGCTTCTTCCTAACAAAATATCTTATATCTGTACCCTTTATTTTTTCTATTAAAGTTCTGTTTATTCTAATTCTCTCTTGCTCAATAAACTCTTGTATTGCCGAATCCATTTCAAAAAAATGCAATGGCTGGTTTTCGTATATTACTAAATCCATTTCTTTAGTATCTAATATCCAGACGCCGTGAGTTCCCAATACTATCTCTTTTATGCTTTTACAATCTATACCACCTCGTTTATTGACATCATCAGTTAACACCAGACAAAGTAACTCTATGTTAACTATTCCCTTATCCTGGAAAACATTTCTTACTCCCATCTCAATATTCTTGAAATTTGTTTCATCAATTATTCTATTTCCTGTTAAATCAAGAATCCAAATTCCTCTGTAAGGAAATTCATCAATTTTATAAAATACCTCTAGTCCTGTTATTTTACTTTGTAACTGACTATAACCGCTATCTGTTAATATACCTGCTATTTCTTCCATCATCTTAGCTTCTCCCAAATCCTTTTTGCATTTATTCCATAACCAACTGTGTTCTGGTGCAAACTATATATACCATTATTACTTATTCTCTTTGTTATTTCAATTATCTTTACTGTTTATTATTTTACCTTTTCCAGGCTTTCGTATTTTATTAAATTTTGTTAAATTTTATTAAAGTCTATATTTTTTCGAAGCTACTTTTTAATATTTATTCATTGAAACGAATAAAACTCACTATTTATTCTTCGATTATGCATATTTTCTAAACCATTTTGAGTATTTATACATTATATTTTTTTTATATTCTTACTTTTGGAGTTTTGTCCAATATTTGCATTTTAGTGCGAAAAGCACTAAAATATGGTTACTGGTAATGTATTTGTATTTACAATTTTGACAAAAGTATAATTTAATTTACATCAAGGAGGCGTCTAATTATGAGCGAAATAGAATTAAATCAACACAATGCTAAGGCAAAATTTGGATTACTAAAGAAAATTATGTTACTTATCACGATACCACTTCTTATTTTGGTACTACTTGCCGGTTTAGCAATCAGGGCGGTGGGTACTGGTGTATCCTCCACACTTTCTAAGAAAGAATTGCAAACCGCTGCTTATGCTATTAATAGCGAAATAAACGCTATCAACAATGAAGCATTCACTTGCGACGGCACATCCCTTATGAAAGGTGACAAAAATATTACCGAGGATGTAAGTGTTTTAGATGGCTTTAAACAAAATGTTGGTATTGATATTACATTATGCTGGGGAAATACTCGTATGGCTACCAGCTTGACAGATGCAACCGGAGCACGACTTATTCACACTACTATCCCAGAAGAAGTATATTCTACTATATCTAGTGGAAAAGATTATTTTGCTACAGACGTTATTATTAATGGTGAACCATACTTTGGTTACTATTCATGTATCGAGAATTACGGTTCTGGTAAAGAAGTTATTGTTTTTACCGGAAAGCCAACTTCTGAAGCAACCGCCCTTTACCATAGAAAGATTATTTCTAATGTTATATTTATGATAATTTGTACTGGTGTTATTTGTGTTTTAATTGCAGGCCTTATCATCAGAATAGTAAGTGCTATTGGTTCTTCTGTAGGAAGTCTTGGAGAAGTAGCAAAAGGTGAATTAACTACTAAGGTTAGTGAAAAAATGTTAAAGAGACAGGATGAAGTCGGTAATATTGCCAGGGCAATTCATTCTCTTATCGAAAGCCTGACAGACACAGTTGAACACATAAACGATTGTTCCGATTCATTAGCTATTTTCTCTGATAAATTTAAAGTAAATTTTGATAGCATTAACAATTCAATTGCCAGCATTAACATTGCTGTTGAGGAAATTGCAACAGGTGCAACTAATCAGGCAAATGAAACTCAGACTGTTACAGAGCAAATGAATATTATGGGAGAATCTGTAAACGAAACTACAGCAAGTGTTGAAACTCTTATGGCTAGTACTGAGGCGATGCGTCGTCAAAATGATGAAGTTAACAGTACATTTGATGAATTAATCAAGCTTAATGAAGCTACTACTAATTCAATTAACAACGTACATAAACAAACTAATATCACTAACCAGTCAGCCATCGATATTAGGAGTGCTATTGATATTATTTCTGATATAGCAAGACAGACTAATCTCTTATCGTTAAATGCAAGTATCGAAGCTGCTCGTGCCGGTGAAAATGGAAAAGGTTTTGCAGTTGTTGCTGAAGAAGTTAGAACTCTTGCTGATCAGTCACAGCAATCAGTAAATGAAATTAGCCAAATTATCGAAGAGTTAATTACTAATTCAAATGTCAGCGTTGAAATTATGGATAGCGTTATTAAGGAAATGAATTCCCAGAGTGAAAAATTAAGCGATACACAAACAGTATTTGGCAAACTTAATGAACATATTACGGATGTTGCCGGTGCCATTGATAGTATTTCAAATGAAATTGAAAATATTAATAATGCTAAAGATGCTGTTCTAGGTAACTTGGAAAGCTTAGCAGCTATTTCTGAAGAGAATGCAGCTAGTACTGAAGAAACATCTGCCACTATGAATGAATTAAGTCAGGTTGTTGTAACTTGTAATGAATCAGTAAATGAATTAGTTCAGATTGCTGAATCTCTTAGCGAAAATACATCTAAATTCAAAACTAAATAAATCTCTATTCCTTCAAATAGATACCTCTTTTTAATGATAGAAAAACTCCCATTTCAATTGGGAGTTTTTCTATATCTATGTACTATCTAAAAATAAATTCCACCCTGCCAAATCTCAAAATGTCTTCCTCCTTTATTTCAATCCTTTGGTTTGCCTCTACTCTAACATCATTACAAAATGTTCCATTAGTTGAATTCAAATCCGTAAGATAATATTTTCCGCCTTGGTAACTAATTCGTGCATGAATACGACTAATCATTTCATCATTAATAACACCATCTACGCAATTTGCTTTTTTTCCAATTACATAATTGTCACTATCAATATTTATATCTTCATATAATTCCTTAATGCTTATCAGCTTTCTAATTTCTGGCTTATATGCCAGTAAAGTAGTACTTCCATATTCAATTTCTTCCTCATTTGATTGTATTGGTTCAATATCATCCGTCTTATCGAAACTTTGGATTGATAAAGCCTTTTCAAAAATAACATCACTTTCAGTGTATTTGTCATTATTATCCGATATTTTATTATTCTTTTCATTTTCATAAACATCATCATTTGATAATATCAATTCATCAGCCAATTTCTTTCTTTTATCAGCTTTGTACTGGGAATAGAATAAATAAACTACTATACATATAATAATCACCAAGCCTGACAATATTTTATATAAATCTATGTTACCATCAATATAAAGATTTTTGACTACACTAATAATTAATCCAATTATTCCACCAAGGAATATACCTAAAATAGCGCTAATAATGGTCTTTCTTAAGGAAATCTTTTTCTTATTTTTTTCTTTATGTTTCTTATTTTTTTCACTGTCGAAATTCTTACGCGCACTGGTCTTTAATACATCCGTAGTGGTTTTTCTCACATTCCCCCGTTCAGTCTCCATATCATTACATTCTGCTTCCATATTATCTGCTGCAAACCTATATAACACTTCATTCAGAATAGTCTTTATCCCTTTAGTTCCATCTGAAAATTTGCGGTATATTTCGTATGCAATAGCAACCGCCTTTGCATCCTTGTGGTCAATTCTTTCAAGTATAAACTCTGCAAGTAAAATAAAGTTATTTTCATCTAAGTTCCTTGGTATATACGCGAAATATGGTTCTTTGCTGTCAACATCCACATATATATGTTCTACATCAAAGGATATATCAGAAAAATTTAGTAAATATTCTTCTACATTATCTATTGCTTTTAATAAACCTGTTAATATAATTTTCAAATCCTTATACTCAATATTTTTCTTCTCAAAGCTCCTTTTTAATGGCTGCTTAGAAGTTATATCATATTGATAATTTACATTTCCATCTACTACTCTAACACTACACTTCAATAAATTAGGTATATTATTAGATATCAACATCCCTAATCTATAATCATTTGCTTCTACAACATCCTCTTCTTCAGGCGTAAAAACCATATAATTACTACTCAAATCTCTTCTATACTCTACTAACATTTCAATCTCCTATTCGCCTGTTTCTTCTTATAAAATCAACAGGATATAATCTCTTTACCTCTTTTTCAATAACAATCTCTTCTTTATTTTTTTTATTCCAAAAATTTATTCTCTCTCCTAATGGTTTATCAAGGACTGCATTACATACAACTTTTATTTTCTTTTTACTTACCGTTACGTCAGCCCTTACGTTATCAGCAATTAATAAATTATTTATGGCATTATCAGAACTTATTAACTGAGAACTAATTTCTTCATTACTGTGTTTCATATCCAAAACATATTTTTGAGATATTCTGGCTGTATATTGATATAAAACATTATAATCATGCATGTAAAATGACAAATTCATAATCAAAAAAATCACGCCTAACACTAGTGGCATTATAAATACTGCCTCAATCGTATAACTTCCCCTTAGCATCCTTCTCATAGCATACACTCCAAACAATATCCCATTAAAAGAAATGGTACAAAAGGAATCTCATACTTCTTACTCTTATGTTTTATTTTTATTATCAGCACACCAGCTACAGCTGCTAACATCAGAGCATAAATTGTAGTCATCATTACACCCCAAAAACCAATGCTTATTCCCAATATAGTAATTAATATTCCATCACCTACGCCAATATTAATGTTTAGTAAAAGATTCATTACAATAAATATAATTCCAACTATTGCCCCCAAAAGCATTTGTGGATTTAATTCTATACATTTTAATACCACTCCAATTATTATTCCTATAATTCCTATACCAGTTCCAACTATGCTTATTCGTTTTTTATAAATATCCATGCCTGCATTTATTCCTAATACTATTATTAACAAGATTTCTATATAACTCATTTTATCCTCCACATCTCGAACAACGTCCTTTATCCCTTACAGACCATAATGGTACTCTAAACACGGTCCTTTTTATTCCACTACAATACTTATCTGTATGGTATTTATTACCTGTCTGTGTAATGTACACATCTGATGTACTCTTCTTGCAAATACTACATTCAGTATATTTATCCCCATTGGTATTTCGCATATTTTTAACAGAAGTTCTTGATACCTTTGTTGTAAAAATCTCTATATGACTGCAGGTAGATGTCATATGATATACCTGTCCGTTTGGAGTTACATAAACCATAAATTCTATATTGCCATTTTCGTCATATTCATAGCCAGTCCATTTACGAACTCGGCACTTAGATACTAATTTCACGCGATTATCATCACCAATTATCCCAAAGGGCAAATTAACGTAATAATATGCTGTAATATCAATTAACTCCTCATCATACCGTGACAGCATTAAGTTAATCCCATTTATCCCATTTTCTATATCAGCATATTCAAAAAATTCATTACCTAATTGACTTTTAATACTCTGTTTAACATAGCCATTATCAATTCCATATTCTACAATTTCTGCAATTTCCGAATCCCCTATCAGATTATCTATGGAATATGAATACAGAGCCATTTCCCTTCCTGCATTATATATCGCATTGTTAATAGCACTATCAATACCAATAACCTTTGAAAAATATATTAGAAAACACATTACCCACAAAAAAATTGGTAAAATCATTGCTGTTTCCACAGTTAGAGAACCTCTAGACAAAGGTAAATGAAACTGCCCTTTTTTAGAAGTTATAAATTTACGTTTTCTTGGGGTAAAACGATTAATAAATGTTTGGAGAGAGCTTGCTTTTCTCTTTATTGAAATGTTGTAAAAATTGTGAAATTTGATTTGTTGTTTGGTTGTTTTAATATTATTAAATTCTATTTCTTTCCTCCTAAAAAAGGACACTTTCATTTACCTCCTTCCATTAGTCAATTTATGTAATACCACTATTTAAAAATTTATGTACTAATATTCTTTCATATATGTGTATTCCACAGATGTACTGGCATCATATCCGCCATTAGTTGCTAAAATCCTATATCCCATATTCAGAAAAACATTATCTATATGCCAATTTCCACATGCCCGGCATTTCATCATACAGTTATCCACAAAAAAATTATTATTTCCAGTTTTTCTTTGGATTTCTAATTCTATTATGTCTAAACTTCTAATTGTAAATTGCTCTGCATCCTCCATATAAAAAAGTAATCTTAAGCAGTCCAAATAATCAACACCGGATGTTACCTCATCAAGCTCAATATCATTGAAAGTAGCTATTTCTGAAAAATCAACATTCCAATTGTCACTATTTTTTATCATAGCGACCTTTTTTCCATCAACTAACCCTCTTATTTCAACAACACTTTCCACAAAGGCCCATCCTGCTAACAACGCATATTTCATACCTTCCACAAATGCCGGAATTCCCAAATACCCCACTAATGCAATTGCCAACGCTTCTGCTTTTGCAACCTTTGCGGTATCTGTCACTAAGTATGCCAAGTTTATGCCTTCTCGCATTAACAGCATTTTGGATAAAACCGCTTCTAAATTCTTACTATCAGATTTTTTTCCTGCATATATATATTCCAGCTGGTAATCTAATGTAGTTTCTTCTTCCGGATTCTCCTCATAATCAATAACACTTTTGAATTTTTCCTTTAAATATTCTACAAAAATTACCTTTGATGTAACTGATGTTTCTTCTTTATACGAACCATTCCCCCTCTTTAATTCTCTATGGGATGGTAATTCTACCAAGGTAATTTGTTTGTCAGAAATACTAACATCACTGCCTAATATCAGCTCTAATATTCCCATGGTCATATATCTGCTAATTTCATCTAAAGGATTACTTTCTGTAGAAGGTTCCTCCATATCTACATCTTCATTATTTTCCTCAGCTTCCTCTACTCTCAAGTCGTATTCTTCTTGATACTCACTTTTTGCCTCTGACAATCCTGATAGTTTATCATCCTTTTGGTTCTCTGTTTCCTGAAACTCTGACATTTTTAACTTAACATCATTACTATAGGTATTAAAAAACTCCAGCAAAGTATTAACCCCTATCTGAGATTTCATATAGTCCACTGCCTGAGCATAATACGGGCCACCTTTGTCGTCTGTAGCTAATACCTTCTTATCAATGGATAAATCTTCACAACTAATCCTATAAACTGATGCCCCGTTAAGACTTGACAAATTGGTTCCTATATTATAATTTTTTTCAATATAATCATACATTCTACTATCCATAGCATATTCGCTGTCAGTTCCATAAGCTGTGTCTACAAAAAACAAATCATATTCCTCTAATAATGCTTTGTTATATTCTGCAAAAATAGATTCAACACCCATTTGCATTATATTTTGAATCATTAATTTGGCACCTTCTACCCTAACACTTTCAATAGTGGTACATACCAGTGATAATATTAGAATCAACATTAATGCAAGATATACCGTTATTTGTCCCTTTAAAAATTCCAAAGAATCTATATTCATACCAATTTTTTTTGCAATTTTCTTATCTTCTTTTTTATTTCCTTTATTTTCAAATTTTGTTTTAATAAACATCTTATTATTTATCCATTTCTTAATCTTATAGTCACTGGCAATTTTTATGACCTGACGAATAACACCTGTTCATTTAGTTCTAATACATCTTATTAATTTGACAAAATGTTATTTCGTTTTTAAATCATAAATTATGCGAAAAATGCACACGAATTCATATAAAGGTACATATTTACTTTTCTAATTCCTATGCATTCTTAGAAGTGTTTATGATTTGATGACTTGTTATACTCACATTAAATCGGCTGTTTCGTTATTTCATAGCTAAAATCTCAGTATTCAGCATCAAATCATAAAACTTCTTCATCTATTCTGCTTGAAATCATTACAAAAGTTACATAATATCAACTTTTACATTAAACAGCTATGCCTTAAATTCTACCTGCATTTGTAGTAATCTTTTCAAGTGTATCGTTTACTAATTCGATTAAAGCATCCTTAAATAAAGCTACCAAAGCTATTAATACTACCAAAATCAATATAATTTCTACTACTCCTACACCATCCTCTTCTCTAATAAATTGTTTTGCAATCTTGTTTACCTTGTTCATAATTTTTTTCATTTGTCTTTTCTCCTTTATTCTTTTATTAAAATGTACTTACTGCTGGTACAATTATTAAAATCATTACTACCACCAACATTAAGCCCATTGGTCCCATAAGCTTTGTTCCGGCCTCTTCTCCGGCTATTTTTGCAAAGGCTTTTCTATCTTCGTAGGCAGCATTACTTTCTATTTGAAGCATATTACTTAAACCTTTAGAACCTTTCTTCAAATTCTGTGTAATAATAGCTGACATCTTCAAATATCTTTGATTACAACATCTTTTTCCAAATTTTTCATAGGCTTTTATTTCAGATACTCCATTTTGAATTTCATAATATGTTACTACCATTTCTTCATAAGCATATCTTTTTAAATTATCATTACCTTGCTTTTTATTTATGTAATCCCGTACTATTTTTTCCCATGCACCTCGCATGGTCATTCCGGCACCTAATAATAAAGTTAATTTACTTACTATTTCCGGATAATCCATCAACAACTCTTTTTCTCTCTTTTTAACTTCACTTTCCACTTCTTTGTCCTTACCGAAATATATAATAATCCCTGCTAATATTCCTAATATAATTAGCACTACATCCTTTGATTCCTTTTTATATTTCCATAGGATATTTTTACCATTTATTTCAGTGGGCAGTATTACATTTTTTTCCGTCTCTCTTCCCTGATTAATCCTTTCAATTTCCGTCAAAATATCCCTTTTTATCTTTTGTTCCTGGGAAAACTCTCTTGGCAACACCCTTACTATTAAATAGCATTCTCTTTCGTATTCCTCGTAGATTAAGGTCGCTCTAAGCTCCACATCAACAGCCGATATTAAATCCTCATTCATAACAATACCGTCACTGTTTATAACTTTACTCTTTTTACTGAACCATTGAATTTCTACAGGGTAATTACTAGAGGTTTTTGGCAAATTCAGTTCGTAAATAATGTGTTCTAAATCTATATTATTTCCCAGAATACCATCAGGCAGTTTACTTTCAATTTCATCAAATATATTATTTATTTCTTCTTCACTATATTTTCTCTCGGAAATATCAACAGTAAGTTGCTGTCTTGATGAATCCTCAATAGTGGCCACTACTTCCTTTTGGGAAGTACCCTCGCCGTAATCCCTTCGGTCTATATAAATGCCATTTTCAATTTTTTCATTACCAATACTTGATATCCACACAATTATAGCCAGTATAGAACTAACTCCAATAGTCATTAATACATAGGCTATTTTCTTTACATAATATTCCTTTTTACAGTTTTCCTGAGATTTACCTGGATTCAAGGCTTGAAGACTTGTATTTAGATTATCGCTTTTAAGATTTTTTCTTTTTTTGAATCTTGATTTGTATATAGAGTGGTATATATAAGAAGCACACCTATAAAAGACTCTTAAATATTTATCATTACATTCACATTCCTCCTTTCTGGATATATACATCAATACAGAAATTAAAATTATGCAAATAATTCCTACAATCATATTACACCTCTATATTAATTATTTTCTTTCCAGCTACATATGCTACAATATAAATAACTAAACATATCGTCATCAGTATTATTCCTTTTATATTTCCATACATAATATCAAAAAATCCTGGTGAAGAAAGTCTCACATAAGCAATTATAAAAATAGGTATAATATTCATTATTTTCTGTTCAAATTGTTTGGCAGCAATTGCCACCTCTATTTCTCTTTTTACCTCAATTTTTCCACTAATATTATCTGCTGTCATTTTTATAATTCCAATAATGTCTCCACCAAATCTCTTAGCTGTTGAAAACACCTCTGAAAACAGACATATATCCTCATCTTCACTTCTTTTGGCTAAACTATTAATCAGGCTCTCTAGTGTTATATTTACTTCCAGCCCTCTAACTAATGAATCAAACTCCCTGACTATTATGGCATCATCATCATATATAAATCTTAAGTCCTTGTAGGCTTCTATAAAACTATTCTCAATAGAATATCCTGCTGTTAATGCTGAAGCTACTGATTTTATAGCCTCCTTAAACTGAAGGTTTAATTGCCGCTTTCGTTTTAGTGCTAATTCTTCTTTTTGCGCTTTGAGAAATAATGGGAAACCTGCAAATAATAATATTGATGCAAAGAAAGAATTATAAAATACCTTACCAATAATTAATACCAGAATGATCCACTGCGCCACACAAAGTATTAATTCCGTTGTTTTTAATTCATATTTTTTATAGTCAATCATCTATTCCTGCTCCCATTAATTTTTCTTTATGCAAAAGTGGATTCTTAGCAATCAATTGCCCCTTTACCTTTCCATCTATCTCCTCACTTTCTTCAAATTCAAATAGTTTTCTCAGCTGAATTTCTCCATCTACAAATCCAACTATCTCCGATATCTCCAGTACCTTACGTGATTTATCTCTAAGTCTGCCTAAATGTACTATTATATCTATTCCAGAGGCTAATTGCCTCCGAACTGCCATCAGTGGAATATCCATTCCCATAAGAATCATTGTCTCCAGTCTGGACAGCATATCCTTAGCACTATTGGCATGTCCTGTACTTAAACTGCCGTCGTGCCCTGTATTTAAAGCACTTATCATATCTATTGCCTCACTGCCTCTTACTTCTCCTACAATTATCCTATCCGGTCTCATTCTTAATGCAGACTTTATTAAATCCCTTATAGTAATAGGATTACAGCCTTCTACATTGGCATTTCTTGTTTCCATTTTTACAAGATTGGGAATCCCTCTAATTTGTAATTCCGCTGAATCCTCTATGGTTATTATTCGCTCATCACTAGGAATAAAACTTGATAAAGCATTTAAAAATGTTGTTTTTCCTGAACCAGTACCGCCACTAATAAAAATGTTGTATCCTGCAATTACTAATTTTCTTAAGAACTCAGCAACTTCGGGGGTAATAGATTCCCATTCTATTAATTCTTCTATCCCTATTGGATTATCCGGAAAACGTCTTATGGTTATTATGGGACCATTTATTGCTACCGGTGCTAACACCACATTTACTCTGGCACCATTTTCTAATCTTGCATCTACTATGGGACTTGCCTCATTTACAGTTCTATTGGATTTAGCTACAATCTGCTGTATTACATCCTCCAGCTTTTGCCTATTTGAAAAATTTTTATCCCATTTATATAAATGCCCCCTTTTTTCTATGAATATTGCCTCCATACCATTAACCATAATCTCTGTTACTGAATCATCATCCACTAGTTCCTGTAAAACATCTAATTTTCTTAAAGAATTAAAAATTTCCAGTCTAAGCTGCTCTCTGGCATTCAACCCCATAGGAACCGTTTTCGAATATTCAATAATCTTCTCATCAATAATATCCAGTATAATTTCATCTGTGGTTTCATGGGTTAGGTCCATTTGCTTCATTACAGAATTTCTAATTTCAATAAATCTATCCTCGGCTTTCACTTAACAACCCCCTGGTAAATTTCCCTAACTCACCCCATGTTAACTCATGTATGTAGCTTTCCTTTGTTCCCATATCCATCAAATCAGGTATTTCTATTTTCTCAATAATGCTGTTCATATCTTTGTTTCCAAGGATTTCAATATTTTTTTCAAACTGATATATTTTTGATTTGGAAATATAGTCATCTCTAACAGGCATATAAACCTTATCACATTCATTTAATATATTAATTAAACCATTAACATTATCATCAAAATCAATAATTACATTTTCATATATACTGCTTGTACGAAGTTCTTCCAATAAATGTTCCCATTCATTTTCCTTTACCTCTCTCAAACTCCCTATTGATGAAACAGGCGGTATGTAATTCAAGCCATTTACTGAATTTACAATTCCTTCTAGTTTAGCAGCAAAATTAACATTTTCCTGTCTCAAATAATACATCACATCAGACAAATCATTTTTGTACTCCTTATTTAGCAAATCCTCAAATCCCGAATAATTCTCTGTATTAATGTATAAACATCTGGAATTCTGTGCCATTATTTGACCTAATGTCAGAGCAAATGATGTTTTATAAATTCTCTTTATTGGCGAGTATATTCCGATTATTTGACATTTTTTATTTACCACTTTTATTTTTGACTCTGATAAATTTCCATATATGTTCATTACCTCCTTTAGAATCTGTTTTGCAGACTGATATTTATATATAATATTGTCTCCTAAATCTCTGGATACTTCTTTTTTCTTAGTTAGAATTATTACATTTTTCATTTTTTTATCTGGAAGCCTATTGATTAATTCCTCTGCAACCATAATAATGTCTATTCTTTTTTCATTAACATAATCAGCTAGTAGCTCTACCTCTGTAAATACTTCTGAAAAGAAGTATCCTCCGGGATTTTCATTTACAAAATTACAAAAAGAATACGCAAAGCTTACATCGTTATCGCATATAGCCATAACTCTATTTCTCATAACATTATCACCCCCATATAAATTAAAAAACTTATTAAAATCGGAATCGTAAAGTGAATTGTATTAGTCTTTGTTCTAATACACGGACTAAGAGTTTGTTCTCTTATAGAATCTGTAACGTAATATAACGCAGATCTCACACATGTGAAAATATGACCATTGGCTACCATTTTAGTAATTCCTAAAACAGCTCCAATGCACAATGAAATTACAATTAAAATCAATATTAATTTAGCTCCCAAAAAAGAACCCATTACTGCAAAAAGCTTAATATCTCCCGCACCTAATCCTTTTATCAAAAATAACCAAAAAAGAATAGCTACCGGCACTATCATCCCTAATATTGCTAAAACAACGCCCTTTTCTCCTGACTCAATACAGTTTAGAGTTATCCCTGATAATACCCCTGTTAGAATAATTTTATTACTAACCTTACCTGTAAAAACGTCCTGAATCGTTGCTACCAGAAGCAATATAAATAAAATTAACGTACTCCTAATAATCACTCCATTTCTATTAAATTTTACTTTTGTTGGATAAAAAATGAATTTATCGATTAAAAAGATTGCCCTAAGGCTTTGAACTATAAGACTTGTCTCAAGTGATGTTAAGTATATATCATTTTTCTCGATTTGTCCACACCAAATTTAAAATTTTAGAATAAAAATATTTTTCCTGACTATACTAGTAAAAAAAGGAAGATATGTGAGGTGTAAACATTTGAGTAAAAATTTTCTCGCTTTTTTTCACAAGAACGTAGAAAATAAGCGCAATGAAACCATACGTCATCAGCAAGAAAGAACTGAAATTATAAACGAATTAAACAAAACTAAAATCGCCCTGGAACATGCCTATTCTAATTTTGAAAATGTAGTTGAACCAGATTTAATTGATAGTAGTATTTATGAGCTAAATGCAATTAATAAGCAATACAAATTTTTGCTGGAGCGCGTTCGCCAGCTTAATTCGTATCAGCAAATGTAATCTGCAACAAAACATATAACCATTAATATTTTATTATAGTTTCCTAGTAAATGAAAAAGCCAGCCACTATTGTGACCGGCTTTTACCTTTATACTGTAAATCCTCTATTCATACCAGATGAATCACACATTTCATTAAGTGTGCCTTTTCCATATGTCATTCCAGCATATACCTGATGAGCATTCCCCATTAAAGGTGCTGAATTATCATTCTTTGTAGCTTCCTTGTAGGAATCTCTTAATTTTACTATCATTCCTTCGGCTCTGTCTAATTCAACAGGTTTTCTCTTAATAGCTGAATCCACCAGCATTCTACTTATGTATATGTATATTTTCATATAACCTACTGACATCTTATATTGCATATCCAAAGAAGACATTAACTCAGCGATACACTTTTGGGCTTTTTTCACCTCTGAAACAAAACCATCAATATCTCCTGACTCATATAAGCTTTTTGCCTCTTTTAAATACTCTAAGGTCATATCATATAATACAACAACTAACTGACTTTTATTACTTTGTGTAATTCTCACTGTAAACTCATTAATAAGCTCTTTTTTCATGAATTACTCTCCATTTAACTACTGTAATAACTGCAATATTCTCTGTGGTCTTTCATTAGCCTGTGCAACCATTGCAGTTGCTGCTTCTGCAATAACATTGGCTGTTTGATAATTTGTCATTTCTTCTGCCATATCTGTATCCATAACTCTAGATTCTGCCTCTTCTAAGTTGTAGTCATAGCTACTAATAGCAGAAACTGTTGTTTCAAATCTGCTTTCGTATGCACCGATTTTTGCTTCAACTTCAAGAATTCTATCCATTGCTGAATCAATTGCTACCAATGAACGATTAAGCCCTTCTGAACCCATCATATTAAGATTATCTAATCCTAGATCCTTTACTGACATTGGTGGAATAACAACATCAACTGTCTGCCCTTCCATTCCACCTACCTGTATCTTCATAGCTCCCATATCGTTTATTTCCATTACTACTTCAAACTCTGTAACACCAGCACCTGAATTTTGTACTGATAACACATCAGGATCAATAGTAACATCAATCTGGAAGTTATTTCTATCACTAAATACTACCTTGTCTCCATTTACCGCAGCAGTAGCTGTTGATGTAAATAAAGACTTTGGATCTGCTGTATTCTTTACAATTTCTATCTTTGCGTCTACTCCCACATTTTCAGTAGACATATCACCAGTTGAATCTACTAAACCTAATGCTGCTGCTAAATCCGCATTATCCCAGCTGATATTAACATGTGCATCTGCACCATACTCTTCTGATACGAACATTAATACATTGTCGCCACCCAAATCATCAATGCCTTTATCAATTATATAACCGGCACTGCTCAATGTTTCATTAGTTATATTAGCTTCCTTAGTAGCATTTTTATCAACTACAAATACATTTACATCACCTTTTGACGCAGTATATTTAAGTTTTTCATATACCTCCGTCATTGTTTCTCCTTCTTTAATCTCTACAGACTCACCATTAATTGTGATTTTTCCTGCCTGAGCTGCTGTAATTGTACTAGTTCCAGACACTCCTGCCTGACCTGCTTTGCATACAGCTAATTCAGGAGCCTGAGTAATTTTAAACTTATAATCTCCCGGCATAACTTCTGTAGAATAAGTATCTACTGAAACTTCTGTTGTATTTGTAAAACCTTTTCTGTCAATTGAACCATCTAAAAGTGTAATACTGTTAAACTCTGTATCTCTAACGATTCTGTCAATTTCATCTGTTAATCCATCTACTTCTTCCTGGATAGCAGCTCTGTCATTATCCGTATATACATCATTCAATGCCTGTACATTTAATTCACGAATTCTTTGTACAATTGATGTAATTTCCTGTAAAGCACTATCAGCTGTCTGCACTGCCGAAATAGCATCTGAAGTATTTGATGATGCTCTGTCAAGACCATTAATCTGTTCTCTTAACTTTCTGGAAATAGCCATTCCTGATGGATTATCCTTAGCTTCATTAATTTTGTATCCTGAAGATAATCTTTCCAATGATTTAGATACTCTTCCCTCTGCAATGTTTAATTTGTTATTGGCTATCATCGCTGATACATTATAGTTAATTTTCATATACACACCTCTTCGTATAATTAGTTTATATTGCAAATATCTATTAAAATAATTAATTTCTCTTACTTCATAGAAAATATCGGTTAATTTTTGCAATTACTTTAGTAATTAACACAATTTAGTTAATGTCACTCCCTTTTATGGCTTCAATGAACATTTTTGACGCTCTATATAAGTCTACGGTAGGACTCTTATCATCCCCTCCAGCCTGTTCGCTCTCAAACTTGTTAATGTTTAGTGAATCACTATACATTGCCTGCATTGAATCCACCTTTAAGCCTATTTCTTCTACATTATTTGCAAACATATTAATAGCATTTGCCAAATCCTTAACTGCCTCTTCCCTTGTAGTAGCTGCATAACCTGTAATTTGTCCATTCTTCACTGAGAATGTTGCCGCTACGTCACCAAACCTTTCATTAGACATAGTCAACGCTACCCTACTGGCACTATCAGCATTATGTATTACAGTAAGAGAAATAGTTGTTAATTCATCATTAATTTCCACTGGAATCTGATATTTTTCTTCTCGGCTTAAATTAGTAGCTAATGTTATTTCATTTCTCATAAGAGATAATTCCTTGATATTAATGTATTCCGGTTGCGCCTCTTCTGCCATTTCATCTACCAATTCTGTAGCTTTATCAGTCATTTCCTCGTAGGCAGTTTTAAAGCTGTCCTCGTCTGTTAAACTGTCTAATAAATTATCAACCTTATCTTCTAATTCCTTTGAAGTTTCACTTTGTTCAGTATTTTCCTGATTTAGTAATTTTTTAAACAGACTTCCTCTTGCATTAAACATCTGATTCGCTGCTAAAATATTATTTATCGTAACAGGCTGGTCACTTCCTTCTAATGCTTTAATAACGCTCTCCTCAACACTTGCCGCCTGTTTCATACTTTCTAACTTCTGCTCTAAATATTCCTTTTGACTGCCAGTATCTTCTTTTGCTAAATTCAAAGCATCCCTAAAGCTTTCCAAAGTCATATTGGCTAATTCCGGATTTTGAAGTAATTCCATTAATTTCTCCGGAGACATCTCATTTAATGTCTCATTAACCAGATTCTCATAATATGTCTGACTTTCACTGTTATTCTGCTCACTACTTGTCTGATTACCGTTAAATGATGTTGATAATTGCTCATCAATGTTAGTTGTCTTAAAGCCTACACTTTCTAATCCACCAAAATTATCATCAACAGATACATTTACACCTTTATTTTTATAGGTTCTAACCCCCATAAGTAAATTATTAAGGGTAATATCTGCATTCTGATTTACTAACGCACCAACCACAGCTCCATCTGTCTTTTCAACACTGTTTAAGAGTCGATACATTCCTATATATGTTGCTCTTTCTGCCTCTGTTATTTCATTATTCTGCTCTAATTTCCATAAGAATTCACTGTATTTTTCATTACTAGATGAACCATCCTGCATATCTTCCAAGATAAGATTTAATTCACTAATATTCATATCCAGCGGATTCATCTTCTCTCTTATCATCTTCAATACAGTAGATGGTGTCATAGCCTGAAACATTCTGTTTATTTCCGAATCTACAGATTTAACGCTCATAATATTTTCTTCTGTTATTTCCATAGAGTTGTAACCAAGAATTCTCACCGCACGCTGATTTGCACTAGTAGTTTCTAATCCCATATCTTCTAAAATATCATCAACATTTCTAAATGCTGTAGATATTTTATCTCCCATATCTGCTCTAGGCTTAGTCATTAGGGCTTCATAAGATTCACTAGCCTTATCTAATCTATTCTTTAGTGCTGTACCCTTTGAATGAACTTCATTTACCGTCTTACTGGTTTCACCACTTACAATACCACCAATAGTATAGCTTGGTACGTATTTAATTTCTTCTACCTTTGAAGTTACTTCCTTAAAAAGGTCAATATTTTCTTCTGTTGCTTCTACCTTTGCACCTTCAAATAACTGGTTATAATAATTTGCTTCTATTTTTTTAAGTTCATTAACTAACTCTTCAAGTGGTTTTGTTTCTATGCTAATACCCTGCTTTAACATCTTAATATTAGCTTCAACAGTCATTTGTAGTCTGATTTCTTCTAACTGACGTCTGGCTGTTACCAGCTTAATATCTTCATCTGTTGCTACCTGATTGTATTTCGCATTTTCATTTTCAGAACTATTCTGGCTGTCATCACTGGTTCTTTCATTTATTGCAGCTTTCAAATTCTGAATATTAATTGTCTTGTTTTCTTCGATTATCGTTATTAAATCTTCATCTGTCGCATTGTTTATTACATCTGAAGCTTCCTTTGCTCTATCAATAATTCCAAGAGTTTCAGCTATATATGCACCCTTAGCACTACCGCCCACACTCATATTCTCCACTACATTTGCAATAACCTTTTCTTCATCTAACGGAAATTCTACTTTTCCTAATTCATCAACTGTTGTAAGTGTTTCCTCAGTAAGTGGAAGGTGATTAGATATTAACCACTTGGCTTCATTTGTTGTGTTCTCATCAATCTGCAAGCCTGCATTTACAATAACTTTTTCGATTTGTCCCTGCAATGAGTTCCAATCTATGTCCGCAGATGCCTTTTGTAAATATCCGCTGCCTGTTGAATAATATCCTGCACCATATGTACCAGTTGTTATACCACCTGCACTATGCTCAGCTTTATAAATATTTTCAATGGTTATAGGTAAATCGTTAGATATTAAATACCCTAAGGTTGCCTCTGAAATGTCAGATATTTGAGAAGCCATTTTTACTGCCTCTGTAGCTTCTTCAACATTTTCTTTATTAACTGAAACATTATTTTCGGCCATTTTTACGGCTACTTTTGCGGCTAATTCACTTCCCCCGGAAACCTCAGCCAAGGCTTCTTCTGACAAATCTCCTACTACTGTATACTCATCAGAATGTGTAGCTAAATAAGCCTTTATCTTATCTGTTTCTGTAACAATTGTTTTCACATCCTGATTCTCTACATCTGTACCTTCCTCATTTAACTTAGTAAGGTCATCTCCTGTAATATCTTTAGATAATGATGCAAGTGTCTCCCTTACAAATTCACTTGCCTGATTACCTGCTGCCTGCTCTATTTCTTCTTTTGTTGTTTTTTCTGTATTAAATATTTTTTCTTCATTACTACCAAATAGTACACTTTCTGTAAACATTCCAGTTTGATTCGTCTTTATAAACTGGCTTACCCCATCCATACCTTTATTAGCTTCTACTTTTTTATCTAATCTAGACACCTCTAAATTATTCTCTACCTGCATTGAGTCTCCTCCAATCGATTATGCTTTTAACCGTATATCTTACAAATAACTTAACTACAATAGTTTTCGGCATAAACACTTATTTTCTTAACCCTGTAAAATTTCTGCCAGATTACAAATCATAGTTCCCTTTATCTTAGCTCCACCTTCAGTTGCATCTATTATAGGAATATTTACATCTTTAATTCTGTTTTCAATCCAATGCCTGTACATAATAAAACTATTATTAGCATAAACCACTCCACCATCCACAGATTCAACCGGTGTTAAACCTTCGGTTCCCTTATGTTCACGCCTTGAAGTTCCTGTTGCATGAGCCAGATTATTCGTATAAGCCAAATCTAATCCTAGGAATATAATTCTCTTAGCACACAGATTAATGGCTATATCTAACGCTAATGTAGTTACAGAACCACCTGATGCATATAGCATATTCCCTTTTTCCTTTGCCACTTTTTGCGATAATTCATAATCTTTCTGATATGCAATATATTTTTCTCCACAATACGTGTCTGCAAAATGCTTTGATGCCGTTGACAAAATTATTAATCCTGCCTTTTCTCTTTCCATACCAATTATCTGACTTCTAACCCTTACATTTGAATCACTAACAACAACATAATCTATGTCAATTCCTAAATTAATCAGTTTTTTAAACACTGTTCCTGTGGCTAAAATAACACTATTTAGAGGTTTATTCTTCAATAACTCAATATTATTATCCAAAGAAGGTCCTGCTGCTATAATATATACATCTTTTCCTTCAAATTTGTCTTTTAATTCATCTACATTTTTATCTATTAGTCTTTCATTTACTCTAAAATTAGAATACATTAATCCCTCTTGATTTCTAATAGAACTATCAACCAAAAATAACTCTTCAAATTTTTGCCTTATACTTGGATTGGTGATATTTTTTATAAAAGGCTGGTAAATTATTATCTCTGTATTATCAAAATCTGCCATTTCCTGTGCCCTGACAAACTTGGTGAAATCTGGGTCATAATGAATTCTCAATGTCTTCCATTCACAGTACATTTTGGGTAAATTACCATACTGACATACAGCTCTAATTATATTTATATCGCTTTCAAATACATCTATCTGCTCACAATCTTTTTCTGCCAGACTACTTATACCAAATCCCATACCTAAACCAGCAACAATATATTTACTTTTACTTGGTTTATAGTACTTGTCCGCGAATAAATATCCTTCGAAATACAAGGAATTATTTCCAGCTACATAAAAATTCCTTCCATCCTTTTCAATTCTTAATGTAACATCCCCCCCGCTGGTGTACTCTAAATAGTAGCCTTCATCCAACTGATAATTATTTCTTATATTTTTTGCTAACTCTTCATCAAAACACGCTATTAATCTGGTGTTTTCCGTAATTCTTTCTTCTACATCTTCATTTGATACTTCATCTGTTACAAACATATGAACTATCTGCTCAATTATCGGTAAAAACTGTAACTCAATCATATCTGCCATAAGTAAATAGTCACCATTTTCCTGAGCCACAATAATATTCTCCATTGGCGTCAAAAGTAAACGCAAATCAAACTCCATATAATTGGTATTAATTTCTGTAATATTTTCATATAATTTTTCTACCAAGAAGTTCGTCCAACTTACTACACTTCGCCACTTTCTAAGACCTGTGTCGTAATTTTGTCTTCGTAATTCAAATACCACAATTTTTGAATAACCATTTATAGCATTTGCATAATTAAATATTTCTTTTGTTAACATCCTAATCCCCTCAACATTTCAATATTTCTTTCGCCCTATTATGACAGTAATTCTAGTAAATCCTCTCTGTTTAACTTGCCACTGGCAATTTCTTCTCCGGAAATAATACTATCTGCCAAATCTTTTTTCATCTCTTGCAATTGCATTATTTTTTCTTCTATAGAATCTTTTGCAATTAATTTGTATACTGTTACCACATTCTTCTGCCCTATTCTATGTGCTCTGTCTGTTGCCTGATTCTGTGCAGCTATATTCCACCATGGGTCATAATGTATAACAATATCTGCTGAGGTCAGATTAAGTCCTGTTCCACCAGCCTTTAGAGATATTAAAAATACACTGGTATCATTTTCATTAAAATTCTCAACCAACTGCTGTCTCTTTGCCTTTGTAGTCTGTCCCGTAAGCATATAGTAACTAATGTCACTACTTTCTAATCGTTTAGCAACTATATCCAGCATACTGGTAAACTGAGAAAATAGCAAAATCTTATGTCCACTATCTACACCATTTTCTATTAAGTCCATGCATACATCCAGCTTGGCTGAGCCACTATTGTAATCATCATAAAATAATGACGGATCACAGCATATTTGTCTTAACCTTGTAAGCTGGGACAAAATCTGTATTTTATCTTTCCTGAATTCTGAATCTGATTTATTATCAATGCTATCCTTTAACTGCATCACATTTGCAACATATAAACGTTCCTGCTCTTCTTCCATTTTTGCATATATAACGTCTTCTAATTTTTCTGGCAGATCCTTTAATACATCTTTTTTCAAACGCCTTAAAATAAACGGACTAATTATTCTGTGAAGCATTGTTAAAGCCACCGGATCGTCACAGCTCACTATTGGAATCTCTATATCATTTTTAAATCTTGTATAACTAAATAGCATTCCAGGCATTAAATAATCAAATATACTCCATAATTCACTTAACCTGTTCTCTATAGGTGTTCCTGTAAGGGCAAACTTTGTTGTGGCCGTGATTTCCTTAACTGCCTTGGCAGCCTGAGTAACCGGATTTTTAATATATTGAGCCTCATCTATAATTTGCACGTCAAATTTTTTCTTACTATAAGCCTCAATGTCTCTCTTTAACAAATCATAGGATGTTACCAAAACATCCTTATTCTCATAATCATCAATAGCCTGACTTCTTACCGTGGCTGAACCACTGATTACCGCCACATCTAAATCTGGTGCAAATCTTTTAATTTCCCTTTCCCAGTTAAATACCAAAGAGGCAGGACACACAATAATACTGCTTATCTTACCCTTTTCCTCTTTTATGGACAGCAATAATGCAATAACCTGAACTGTTTTTCCAAGTCCCATATCATCAGCCAATATTCCGCCAAATCCATAGGCATTAAGGCTTCTAAGCCAACGATAGCCTGTTTTTTGATATTCTCGCAATACGGATTTCAAACAAGCAGGTACTTCATATTCACTGTCTTCCATCGCCTTAATATTTCTAACCAACGTTCTAAAATAGGAATCTCTGGTATACTCTACATTTTCATTACTCTCTCTTAAAACCTTGTCTACATATAATGCTCTGTTAGAAGGCACTGAAAAACTTCCCTCTTGCAGCTGCTTATTGGTCAACATAAGTCCATCTGACAATTCTGCCAATGTACTAAATGAAGACTCCTCTAAGCTAATAAATTCCCCAGATTTTAATCTATGATATTTCTTTTTCTTCTTATAACTATCTAATAATTGAAGTAATTGGTTCTTTGGAAAGTCTCCCATATCAACATCCAAATACAGCAAATCACTATCTATAGACACACCAAAGGATACCTTCGGTGTTGGATATACTTTCATATTATTGAATGCATCAGATACAAATACTTCCCCTAATTGCTGCATTTCATCAAGACCTTTTACCAGGAATTCATACAAATCATCATCATCATTTTCAATGAAAAAATACCCATTTGATGCATCTTCTTTAAAATAGCGCTGACCCAGTACAAATATTTCCCCTTCTGTTTTAATATCTCTATAGGTTTCTACCGGATTGAATTTGTCAAACAGATTATATTTCTTATCACCATAAACAGCCCATATTGTACAAGTTACCTTCATATTTTCTGTATCTAAATATATTTCCAGCTGAGTCTGTGCAGGGGCATATTTTTCCAGTTCAATACCTCTGGCTAATACTGCCCCATATTTTTCAAATACCGGTACTATGGCAGCTGTAAAAGCAGACATATCCTCCTCTGCCACATACTCTTCTCTATTTGCTGTAATGCTTTCTAATATTATCTGCATTTCCTTTTTGAATTTGGATGTGGAAGCATATATATACTCTTCACTCAAACAATATGCTCTTTCTTCTCCCCACATTATTTCCATATTATCACGGCTGACCATAGCCCCATTTTCTACCTTTCTCATGTAGAAATTGATTATTGGGTTTTCCTCTCTGATTTGAACAAATCGTTCCTTATCGTATATAGAAAAGTAAACTCTTTTATTCATCATTATATTCATAAATTTATCCAGTTCCATACAAGATAAATTAAGTGTTTTTAATGTTTTTTCTTTTCTATATCCTTCATAAGAAAGTATTGCATTATTATAATTAGCAATGCTTTCCATCAAAAAATCCACCAAAGGTAAACTTTCTTTTGAAAATGCACTTCTATCATGTACAAATCTCAATTTTTTTCCATAAGAAAAATCTTCTCCATCCCGTACATTATCTGCAAATTCCTGTAAGTCCTTGATTACATATTTATGGTCAATCCCCACCTTGAATTTGAGACCTACTACACCATAAGAAAAAGTTAAAATAGGAATTAATTCAACATTTCCCTCTACTTTCTTCTTAAAAACATTTCTTTTTGTCATTACGGCATAATCATACATTAAATTCTTAATTGATTCAGAAGTACTTCGTTTAACAGTCCCTTTTTCAACTTCATCGCAATATTGGTATAAAGTAGCAGCCGTATGTCTACAACCACCCCACATACCATATCTTGAGCAATCACACTGACATCTTACATACATTCCCTCAACACTGACACTTGTTCTATATGCCTTTCTTTCATCAATTACAACTGCTGTTATCTCAAAATTATTCTCTGTTTTTATATCTACCGACAGATTTCTCACCTGATTTTTTACAAAAATACGTTGTCCTTCTTTTCTCACATTAGAATCATATATATACTTGGATATAGTTTCTTTTCTTATTGCCATAATTTTGTTTCCTTTGCTGATTAATCCCGATATTTTTGCTAATTTATTGTTAACTTTAATTTTACCATTTTGAAAAAAGTTTTACAATTTTTCAAACAAAAAGTATTTATCACTTTTGATATTTTTCCTGAAATATCTATTTTAAAATCCTACACCCCCTATTCCACTTACATCCATAATCAGGTCCCTTTTGTCAGTTCACATTTTTTTCAAATATTGTTGACATTTTTGACTACTCGGATTATTGCTTTATAAGAATTTTTCATATATAATGACCATTGTATGAAAAAATACTAAAGGAGATTTATTATATGAATAGCATATTCAGTATGGATAATAAGTTTTTTCAGGTAATGAGCAAGATTGCTGACCTTATTATCTTAAACATTTTGTTTACACTATGTTCAATCCCTGTAATAACAATGGGGGCAACAATTACAGCAATGTATTATGTAACGTTAAAAATGGCTAACGACCGAGAATCATATATTATTAAAGGATTCTTCAAATCCTTTTTTCAAAACTTTAAACAGGCTACCGGAATTTGGCTTTTAATTCTTATAGCCGGTGGAATTATAGGTGGAGATATTTATATTCTTACACAATGGGATACTAAGTTTAAGGTACCATTAATGGTAATATTTATTGCTCTTGCTATCATACTTGCATTTATATTCTCATATGTATTTCCACTACTTGCACAGTTTGATAACACAATTAAGCAGACATTTAAAAATGCATTATTAATGAGTATTCGTCATTTACCATATACAATCCTTGTAATAATTATCACATTTGTTCCATTATTTTTATACAGCGTATCTGCTGAGTTATTGTATATGTCATTTATGATTGGTTTCTCACTTATAGCATTTTTGAACTCGTTCTTTTTCAATAAAATATTTAAAATTTATATGCCAGAGGATCCTGAGGAAGAAATCGTTTCTGATGAAGATTATGTGGCTGGTGGAGCTGACAAAGGTGATTACAGTGTATTTCAAAACCCAATGGCAGGACAGAGTTTTGAAAGTACTGCTGCTTTAATGGAAAGCTTGAAGGCTAAGGAAGAAGAAAAGGAAAAGGAAGATAAAAATTTATCAGAATAATCCTTTCTGTTACTATCACGCCAGAAAAAAGTAAATAAAAAATTTGTTTTACTTACTTTTTTCTTGAGCGTGATAATTTTTTTGTTTACATTCATTAAAAATATGTTAAAATGTAGTTAAACGGTTATGGATTTTTGTGCAGAAAGGGCGGTTGGTTATGGATACAATAGAAGAACTCAGAAGAGCCTTTTTAGGTGAAAAGGTTGAAGAAGAACAATGGTTTGAAAAAGAAAAGGTCCTTATGAAGGATGTTATAAATATTACTTGCGCTTCATATAATTCAAGTGCGGTTCAAGGATATGACCCTGATAGAGTATTAAAATTCTTAGCAAAGCCTATTCCTGAAATCAAACAAGAATTAGGTTATGAGATGGATGAATTAGAATTAAGAAATCTTGTGTATTCTTTAATTCCTAAAGTTAAGAAATTTGGAAACTTTAGTAGAATTTAGCAAATTTTGATACTTAAACTTTTTGACCTAAAAATAATTACATAAACCATATTAAGGATGTAGATAATCTGCATTCTTTTTTTACACAAAAAAGTTTGTAGAAACTACTCTACAAACTTTTTTATGCCTTTGGAAAAGTAATAGTAACCCTAAACAAATCACCATCCAAATATATCTCAAATTCACCATTTTGCAGCTCTGTAAGATTCTTAGCTATTGATAAACCTAATCCACTACCTTCTGTGCTTCTTGATACATCACCACGAATAAATCTCTCTGTTAATTCATCTGCCTGAATATTTAGTGGCTGTTCTGAGATATTTTTTATGGAGAATTCCATAACGTCGCCTTTTTCCAGCACATCGACATAGACTCTGGAACCTGCCATTGCATACTTAGCAACATTATTATAAAGATTTTCCACTACTCGCCAGATACGTCTGCCATCAGCATTAATCATTACCGGTGTACTCGGCAAATTTTTGATAATCTCCAAATTTCTAGACTTCATCTTTTCACTAAATTCACCATCTGTCTGATTAACCAACTCAACAAAATTAATTTGTGTAATCTCTAATTTAATATTACCTGAGCTAATCTTTGAAGCCTCAACCAAATCCTCTGTAAGATGCTTTAATCTTTGGGATTTACTGTCTAATATTTCAACATATCCACGAATCTTCTCGTCTTGAATATCCTCTCTTTTAATTAAATCCACATAATTAATAATAGAGGTTAGCGGAGTCTTTATATCATGAGAAACATTAGTAATTAAGTCTGTTTTCAGTCTTTCATTTCTAACACTGGCATCTACCGCATTATGTAAACCATCACCTATATTATTAACTCCTTCGGCTATCTTAACACTAGTGCCAAACATCTTATCTACATCCATTTGATATTCCAAGTCACCGCTGGTTATCTTTTCTATTCCATCAATGATGTCTTTCCTGCAAGATGCATCTTTAACCAAATAATAGCCTACAAATGCATTGAAAATAATTAACAACACAATGAATATATTACTTTGACTCTGTTCTAATAAAAATATAATTGCACCATTCACCAACAAGTATACAATAAAACCAAAGGTTATAACAAAAGTTACATCACGATATTCGAAAAACTTCTTAATGCCATGTAACAACCAGCATATTATACTGTTTTTCCACAGCTGATGAGCTTTAATCCTTGTAGATAGGCTATATATACCAATGCTAAACAATATAGTTATTATTGTCCCCGTAATAACTATTATTGTTTCTCCAAAATCATAGTATAATTCCACACCTATAGCTAATGCCAGTATTGCCAACAAAATTAGAATAAATGCTGCTAATCCAGTTTTAACCTCATCAAAAAATGTAAGTTTAATCTTACCGTTTTCATCCTCACCACTTACATATGCCTGATAGCAAAACAATAGCATTCCTACTAAAAAAATGAACACATTACTCACAAATCTCCTATGCATTTCCTCATACATAAGAGCTTTTTCCTGCAAATCATCTTTATACATAAATCTTGTATCAATACCTACAGAATATACATAATTTTCATCTGTGTTAAAATCAATTTTCATCTCACCATAACCTAAATCTAATCGGTTATAGCTATAAGTTCGATTTTTTTTATCTGCTGTCGCATAAATATTACACTTACTTATCTTTTCTAAAATTTCTTTCTTGGTTAATCCCTTGAATATTTCATTGGTAAATATCATATCACCGTTTTGATTTTCTATATAAAAATAAAAGTTACTGGATTTTCCATAATCTTGATTTTTTACATAAAAATCATACTCTTCTTTTACTGCAGATAACAAAAGAGACAAATTATAATACATTTGTGGCAAATAATCATACGCAGATTTATCGCATACAAACTTCTCCATTGTCATGCCATCTACATCCATATATGGCTCTTCAAGTAAATATAGTTCACCACCATCATCATAGGAATAATTTTGAAAATTAAGTTCATCAATAACTTCGCTTGTTACTCCAAAACCTCTTGAACTAACTCTAAACTCTATGTCTTGATTACTCCATTCAACCAAATCACCCAAACGATAGCCTGTAGTCAAACTATATTCATCAGTCAAAAGAGTCTCATCTAAAAAATCTGAGAAGAAAACGACTTTATCCGGATTATATCTTCCGTCTTCCTCCATATCTATCTTGGAATCAATAAAAAACTGCATATAACGAACCTTTTGCTCATAATCAGCTACAAAACTATCCGATTCCACATAAGAATTAATTCCACCCATACCTTCGTCAAGATAATCCGAATGGAATAATATTAACGCATTCAAGATAAAAAGAACCACCAATATTTCCTGGACAACAAATGCAACAAACTTTGTCCAATTAGAATATGCAAGTCTTTTCATCCTATGCCTCCTTCTCTATCTTATATCCAATTCCCCATACTACTTTTAAGTATCTTGGCTCCTTTGGATTAATTTCAATCTTTTCTCTAATATGTCTAATATGTACAGCTACTGTATTATCGGCTCCCACTGCATCCTCATTCCAAATACTTTCGTATATCTGGTCAATCGAAAATACCTTTCCCTGATTTTTTACTAATAATAGCAGAATATTATATTCAATTGGTGTTAGCTTAACTATTTCACCATCTACTGTTACTTCCTTCAAATCATCATTTATTTCAAGACCACCTGTTTTAAAAATCACACCCGAATCTTCATTAATATTACCTAATTTTGTATAACGTCTTAACTGAGACTTGACTCTGGCAACTAACTCTAGTGGATTAAATGGTTTTGTAACATAATCATCAGCACCTATATTTAAACCTAATATTTTATCTGCATCCTCTGATTTTGCTGACAAAATAATAATAGGAACACTACTGGTTTCTCTAATTTTTAATGTAGCATGAATACCATCAAGTTTTGGCATCATAACATCCATTATTATCAAATGTACTTCATTTTCCTTTAAAATATTAATAGCTTCTTCGCCATCATAAGCTTTCAAAATATTATATCCTTCATTTGCCAGATATATATCAATTGCTTCAACTATTTCTCTATCATCATCACATACTAGTATATTTAACATATTACACCTCTTCATTTGGCCAATTGTTTATTTGTTATCTTTTAGCAAAATCTTGTGGTCTTTTTCTTTCCCCACAAGACTTTACTAAATTTATTTACGCAAGTAAATTTGTATAGCCTAGGAAGATATAACACTTTCTTCCTAAACTAAGCAATATCCTTTTCTCTTATATAGAGAGACTCTGCTTTTAATATTCAAAGATACTGCGATAATTCGAGAAACTCTCAAAGTGAATTTCTCATACCTATGTCTAGATTATAACCTATATTTGTAATTACTGCATTTAATTTATCATCATATTTTTAATTTGTAGCTATTAAACTTCTTAAAATAATCTTAATTCAACTTTACTTCATTAACCAATTCTCTATCATTGTCCAATGCATAGGCATTTTCCAAGGTCTCTACTGCTATCGCCTGCATAGCCTCTTCAGTAAAAAATCCCTGATGGGAGGTTATAAGCACATTAGGAAATGTCAGTAAACGTGCCAAAACTTCATCCTTAACTATTTCTCCTGAACAATCTTCAAAGAATATTCCATCCTCTTCATCATACACATCTAGTCCAACACCGGCAAACTTTTTATTTAGCAGACCATTTATCAAAGCCTTACTGTCAATTAACGCACCTCTTGAAGTATTTATAAGATATACTCCATCCTTCATTTTTTCTATGGTTTCTTCATTAATCATATACTTAGTATCCATTGTTAATGGACAATGAAGAGTAATAACATCTGATTTTTCTATTAATTTTTCCAAAGGAACATACTCAACGTCCAAATTTTTATCCGGATAGATATCATATGCCAGCACTCTCATTCCAAATCCCTTTAGAATCCTAATCATTGCCTGTCCTATTTTACCAGTTCCAATAACTCCAGCTGTTTTGTTATACAGAGTAGTTCCTGTCAGTCCATTAATACTCATATTAAATTCTCTGGTTCTATTATATGCTTTGTGGGTTTTTCTATTTACAGTTAGAAGCAGCGCCATGGCATACTCGGCAACTGCTTCCGGAGAATAACTTGGAACTCTGCATATCTTTATTTTTCCCTTAGCAGCCTTTAAATCTATATGGTTAAAACCTGCACATCTAAGCAAAATTGCTTTTACTCCGATTTTATATAACTCATCAATAATTTCTTTCGTAACTTCATCGTTTACAAATATACAAATAGCATCAAAGCCTACCGCTAGCATTACTGTATCCAAATTGAGAGGTGCTTCAACAAAGCATATCTCAAATCCATAGTCTGCTGCCATAGGCTTGAACCACTCTTCATCATATGGTTTTGTTCCAAAAAAAAGTATTTTCATTGCTTACTCCTTCCATATACATTTTACATAAAAATAGTATATTCCAAAGAAGCTTACTTCATTCATTATCTTTATTAGTTTCCAAAAATACTCTTAACTAAGTCTATTATACCTGACAAAATATCAGCTACTTTCGCTCTAAAACTGGCATCTTCAAAATCAATACCCATATCTTTCAAACTGCCATATAATTCCTTCGCCTGATTTTTTAATGCATCTGTATCAATATCAAGGGCTGCTATTTTTGACATTAGGCTTTGAATCTTGGCAATTTCATCTTCTGTTAATGTAATATCTAATTCATTTGCCGCATCCTTAATCGCCTGTTCTATATCTTCTGCTGATGATAAATCATTCTCCGCAATATATTGCTTAGCTAAAGCCATAAGCTGTTCTGTTCTTTCAGAATCTCCAAGAATCTCTGAGATTTCACCAGTTGTAACCAATTCATTTACAGCCGCATCAATACTGGCTTCTGAAACGCTTTCCCCGGTCATTGCTTCATAAGCTTTTACAACACCTACCAATGCCGCAGTTCCAGAAATATCAAATGGTCCTGCAACTTTTACTTCTGCATCTTCCACACCAGCTGTAATTAATGCGTTTCTATACATTCCGGTTGTACAATATGTAATATTCTTTGTAGATACTTTAATTCCACTACCGTCTGATTTCTTAGTTATTAATGCCGACGACAAAGAACGGCTACCAATTACACTGGCATCTATATATCCACCTAAATAATTCTTTTCATCTTCATTAGTAATAGTAATTACATTATAGTTACTGAGGTCTGCGCTATCCACACCTAATTCATTAAGTACTGTAGCCTTTTCACTTTCTGATAAATCTGCACCCAATACAAGATACGAATTGTCATCAGCTGCATAAGTAGTTATTGGAACTAATGCCCCAATTCCTGCAATCATAGTTAATGCTAAAACAGCACTAACAATTTTCTTACACCATTTTTTCATAATAAATTCCTCCATTTTACTATACTTACAATACCTTTAACCTCAAATTATAAGTTTATCATAACTGCTATTCATCAACTTTATTTATAATCATTCTTAAAATAAATTATAATTTGTTTTTTAAAGGTTGCAAACTATGCACGCTAAATATGCTAGAAGATTATAATTCCTCTAGCATATTTACTTATACCTCATATTTGTGTTTTTTTTGTTATTTCTATGTTGTAAAAATATGTTAAATACATTTTTCAAATTGTTTTAATAACCTTCTTTTTGAATTAAACACATTTTAAGACTCTCTTTCGATTCTTATGATACATATTTGTGTAATCACAAGTTTACATATTTTCTAATTAAAATATTCTATATTTATTCCTGATTTTTTTCTTTTTCTTCAATTTTTAAGTTAAGCCACTGTAAAATATCCTGATAAACCTTCTCTCTGTCTATCTCATTTATTATCTCATGCCTATCCTCAGGATACATATTTAGAGTCACATCTTCTATTCCTATTCCTTTAAGGTTATCATATACTAACTTAACCTCTTTGCCGTATCCGCCAACAGGATCTTCCTCCCCTGCCGCCATATATATTGGCAGGTTCTTTGGAATCTTATCCAAATTAAAATCATTGTTAATGTATTTAAGAATTTTAAAAAGGGTAGCATATGCATTACAGGTAAATGTAAACTGACACATTTTTTCTGAATTATATGCATCTACAATTTTCTCATCTCTTGTAAGCCAGTCATTTTCAGTTCTATTAGGTTTAAAATGACTGTTATAGCCTTTAAATGAAAGGTTTTTAATAAATTCACTCCTATATCTGTCACCCTTTATCTTACTTAAAAGATTAGCAACCCATAATCCTAATGAAACATCAGAAATTTTCCTGTTTCCTGTTCCCAAAATTAAAATTCCATCAACACCGGTTCCATATATTGTCATATATTTTCTTGTAAAAAATGAACCCATACTGTGCCCCAACAAAAAATATGGTTTGCCCGGGTTTTCGCTCTGAGTCATTTTTTTAAGTCTGTGAATATCTCTGATTACAACTGTATCAGCATCTTTTTTACAGAAATAT
>CAYOMP010000002.1:0-55045 GCA_964405075.1 uncultured Lachnospiraceae bacterium | reverse complement strand
CGTCTGTTTTTACAGATTTACCATGTCCTAAGTGGTCATTACCAACTACTAAAAAACCTTGTCCTGCCATAAATCTGGCAAAATCATCATATCGGTCAATATACTCCACCATACCGTGTGCAATCTGTAAAACCGCTTTAATTTCTCCTTCTGGAATCCATTTTATAGCATGAATCTTTGATTCCATGTCCCTTGAATTGTAATAAAATTCTTCTTTAGAAATCATAGAAACACCTCCGTTTTTATAGTGCCATTAAAAATTCCTCAACACCTTCTTTTGTCGTAGCCCATGATGTCACAAACCTAGTAGCACTTTCCTCTTTCCCCGGCTCTTCAACTTCAAATTTAAAATCCTTTGAAAGTCTGTCTATATCTGCCTTTTTCATTATTGGAAATTGTAGATTTGTATATGAATCTGATGAAAATTTATAGCCTTTTTCTATCATACCTTTTTTTAATAGTATTGCCATTTCGTTGGCATGTTTTGCATTTTTAAAATACAAGTCATCCCTGAAAAATTCTGCAAATTGTATTCCAAGTAGTCTGCCTTTAGCAAATAAACCACCATGTCTCTTTATCATATATCTAAAATCTGCCTTCAAAGCTTCATTTACAATCACTAATGCTTCACCAAATAATGCACCATTCTTAGTTCCACCAATGTAAAAAGCATCTGTTAATTTAGGTAAATCTTCTAATGTTAAATCACAGGCTTCACTCATTAATGCACTGGCCAATCTTGCACCGTCCATGAATAAATACAAATCCATAGACTTGCAATAATTATATAATTCTTTTAATTCTGCCTTTGTATATACAGTTCCAATCTCTGTGGAGTTAGAAATATAAACAAGCTTTGGCTGTACCATATGCTCATCTGGATGTGTTTCTAATACCTGTTTTACTGTATCAGGTGTAAGCTTACCATCAACACTATCTGCCACTACAACCTTATGCCCGGTTGCTTCAATAGCTCCTGTTTCGTGAACGTTAATATGACCTGTAGATGCTGCAACCGCTGCCTGATAAGGTCTTAAAAAAGCTGAAATGGCAGTCTGATTAGTCTGTGTTCCGCCAACTAAAAAGTGTACATCCACCTCACTATTACCAATAGCTTTCTTAATCAAATCTCTTGCCTCCTGGCAATATTCATCAGTTCCATAGCCTGTAGTCTGTTCATAATTAGACTCCATTAACGCTTTCATTATTTCAGGACTTGCACCTTCACTATAATCATTTAAAAAACTATACATTTACTTCATATCTCCATTTAAACTATATATTTAATATATTATCTAATTTACCATTTAGATTTTATGATTTAACGTAAAACACTCGATACTTTTGCCACAAGATAAATAAAAAACAGCCTGCCAATTTGACGCAAGTGCAAAACCTTGTCAAATCATAAAAACTTCGCCAGTATGCACTCGAATGCGAATAAGGAATATATGCTTATACGAATTCAGTGTGCAAACCTCGCCAACACTTACTACCAAGTAAATTTGTAAATAGTAGTTGTATCATATTTTTCCCCAGCCTTCAAAATGCAACTTGGGAAATTCTTTTCATTAACTGTATTTGGGAAAAACTGTGTTTCCAAAGCTAAGGCATCACGTTTTTTGTAAACTGTGTTATCTTTGCACACATCCCCATCAGTGTTTATAAAGTTACCTGCATAGAACTGGATACCTACACAGTCAGTATATACTTCCATTGCGCGTCCGCTCTTAGCGTCCTCAACCTTAGCAACCAAAATTACACTGTCATCTTCTCTATCAATAACATAATTGTGATCAAATCCACTAGTTAATTTTAACTGTTCAAAATCAGCTTCTATATCATCACCTATTACCTTAGCAGTAGTAAAGTCCATTGGAGTTCCCTTTACAGATGCAATTTCTCCTGTTGGAATAGCTCCTGCTACTACCGGCGTATAATTAGATGCCTTTAACCATAAACTATGCTCTAACATAGAACCAGAATTATGCCCTGAAAGGTTAAAATAGCTATGATTAGTCAAATTCGCTACTGTATCCTTGTCACTAACACCTTCATAATGAATATTTACTTCATTGTCATCAGTAAGGGTGTATGTAACAGATACCTCAAAGTTTCCCGGAAATCCCTGATCTAAATCCGGACTCATTAAAGAAAACTTAACTGCATTGTCGCCTACTGTTTCTGCAGACCACATTCTTGCATTATATCCATTGAATCCGCCGTGTAAATTGTTAGGATCTTCGTTCTTATCTACGTTATATGTAACTCCATTTAATTCGAATTTTGAATTAGCTATTCTGTTTGAATTACGCCCTATTGTACTTCCAAAATATCCCGGATTTTTATAATAACCTTCAACATTATCAAACCCTAATACTAAATCTTTAACTTCCCCATTTTTGTCAGGAACAAATAAATTCACTAATATTGCTCCAAAATCCATCACTGTTGCTGTTACGTTATTTTTATTTGTAATTGAAAATAATGTAACCTCTTCACCCTTAGGTGATTTCCCAAATGTTCTTGCTGTAATTGCCATACCTTTCCCCCTTGATGTTTTCTATAAATCTTTTCTTAATTTTACCATATTACACATATATCTCCAATGGTAAATTGTCTGAATTATGTAAAAAATCCTCTTTCTTATTAAACAACATTCCTTAATAATATTTATTATTTTCTTTCTTCTAATCTCCAGTCCATTATAAAATATCCCCCTGAATGTCTTTCCTGTTTTTCACCTATACCAGTGTAGATTATATGTACCACTCTCTCGGTATTTCTTCTCGTTCAATAAAACAATTAATTTCTTTTTTCAGTATTTTTGCTGTTACATCAAACAGCTTATTTGCATCACACAACAAACACCTGGCATCTCCTAATTGGGCCTTTGTTGCTGCTCCTGTTTCCAAATACCCTGCTCCCATCTTCTCAAAGCTTTCAGAAATATGGTCTGTAGTTCTGTTATAATGCCTATACATATTAACTTCTCTTAATTCACCATTGGGCATTTTTATCTTAAAAAGCGTTGGTTTATCTGTAAAACGTTCAGGTACATCAAATACCTCTTCAACACTATGAATAAAGGTATTCTTGACATGATTAACCCCAACCAGTAAAATCTTGGCATTAACCTCTCTTAATCTGTCCCAACAACCACCAACACCACAAGGTGTCGTCATTTTTTCCTCTCCAATAACAAACTTCCTTGCCTCTTTTCCATATGCTGCAATACTATGAGTTGGATGAAGTGAACGGACTACGCCTTCTCTTTTCATAAAAATATTTGGAATTATTCCAACACATCCAGGTTCCGTCACAGGGTCAAACACATTATATTCCTCACTCATCTGCTTCCATGTATGTGTAGGTGTCATAAATAATCCTTCTTCAAAAAATTCCATAAAAACATCGACTACTGTATCTGCTCCACCTTCAACATCTCCTATTGCTTTCATTGAAGAATGAACCATTATAGCCTCGTTTCCTACTAAACCCATCTGTTTTAATTGTTCCTTTAATATATCCTTTGTATATGTCATTTACTTATTTCCTCTGTTTTTTCTAAATTATTGAAAGACAACTCTCTTCCCTGATCAATCCTTCCAGACTTGCTTAATATACATATGAAAGAAAGGACAAGAAATCCTTTATTTTCTTGCCCTTTTCAATATTAATAATTAATGATTTTCACAATTATTAGAATAATCCTTTTACGGTATTTACAACATTGTCTACTGTGAATCCAAATTTCTTGAATAATGTTGCTGCTGGAGCTGAAGCACCAAAGCCTTTCATTGTAACATATGCACCATCTAAGCCAACATATTTACCCCATCCGAAATCACTAAGAGCCTCTACCGCTACTCTCTTACGAACTTCTTTTGGAAGTACAGAAGCCTTATATTCTTCTGACTGCTGTTCAAATACGTCCATACATGGCATACTTACTACTCTTACATCAATACCATCTTTTAACAATACTTCTTTTGCATCAATAGCAAGAGATACCTCTGAACCACTTGCTAAAATAATAGCATCTGGTGTAGCCTTTGTTGAATCTGCAATAACATATCCACCCTTTAATGCTTCTTTGCTGGAACCTGCTAACTGAGGAAGGTTCTGTCTTGTAAGAGCAAGACCTGTAGGTGTTTTTCCATTAGTTAATGCATAATACCAGGCTGCTGCTGTTTCTGTAGCATCTGCTGGTCTAAATAGGCTAAAGTTAGGCATTGCTCTAAACATTGCTAACTGTTCAATTGGTTCATGTGTAGGACCATCTTCACCAACACCAATACTGTCATGTGTTAATACAAATGTTAATGGTAAGTTCATTAATGCTGAAAGTCTTGCCATTGGTTTAACGTAATCACTAAATACAAAGAATGTAGCAACATATGCCTGTAAGCCACCATGTAACATCATACCATTTCCAATAGCTGTCATAGCTAATTCTCTAACACCAAAGTGTAAATTTCTTCCTGCATAGTTATCTTTAGAAAAATCACCTGCTCCACTCATATTTGTCTTATTAGATGGAGCAAGGTCAGCTGAACCACCAATTAAATTAGGTAATTTATCTTTGATTTTATTAATAACTGCACCAGAAAGATTACGAGTTGCATCTGCCTTTTCAGGAACAGCCCAGAAATCTTCATCATCATATAATTTCTTTGCAGCGTCTTTATTATGATATTCATCCCATAATTCTTTCATTTCAGGATATTTTGCACAATAATCTGCGAATAATTTATTCCATTCTTCTTCTGCTTTTGCACCTTTGTCTGCTAATTCTTTGTAATTAGCATATACATCTTCCGGTACGAAGAAAGCTTCTTTTGATGGCCATTCTAAGAAATCCTTTAATGCATCAACATTTTCAGCACCAAGAGGTTCACCATGAGCGCTGGCTTTACCCATTTTTGCCGGACAACCATAACCAATCTGAGTCTTAACTGTAATCATAGATGGTCTTGTTGTATCTGCTTTTGCTGCTTCTATTGCTTTTCCAATTTCTTCTAAATTATTTCCATCTTCTACTACCAATGTCTGGAATCCAAAAGCTTCAAATCTCTTTTGTACATTTTCTGTAAAAGCGATATCTGTATCACCTTCAATAGAAATTTTATTTGAATCGTATAATACAATAAGTTTACCAAGGCCTAATGTTCCTGCTAATGAAAATGCTTCTGATGAAATACCTTCCATCATACATCCATCTCCACCAAGTACATATGTGTAGTGATCTACTACTTTCATATCATCCTTGTTAAATACTGATGCTAAATGTGCTTCTGCCATAGCCATACCTACAGCCATACCCATACCTGCTCCAAGAGGTCCTGTAGTAGCTTCAACACCTACTGTATGTCCGTATTCTGGGTGTCCTGGTGTTAATGAACCATCCTGTCTAAAGTTAGCAAGGTCTTCAACTGTTAAACCATAACCAAATAAATGTAATAATGAATAAAGTAAAGTTGAACCATGTCCACCTGATAAAATAAATCTGTCTCTGTTATCCCACTGTGGATTCTTTGGATTGTGATTCATATGTTTTGCCCATAATTCATATGCCATTGCAGCTGAACCTAAAGGTAAGCCTGGATGTCCAGAATTAGCTTTTTGTACTGCATCTGCTGCCAAAACTCTTATGGCGTTTACTGATTTAGTATCGATATTTCCCATCGTATATACTCCTTTTCTTTTCTAAACATAAGAGAGAGCAATTACGCACTCGTTAATTATTGTAACCTACTCTCTCTCAATTTTCCACAACTATTTTCTATTATTCTCCAAATACTGCAATATAATCCTTCTGGAATTTAGCAATACCCTGCTCTGTTAAAGGATGTTTTGTCATCTGTTCAATAACACCATAAGGTACTGTTGCAATATCTGCTCCTGCTAATGCACAATCAGTAACATGAATTGGATTACGTACACTTGCCGCAATAATTTCTGTATCAATTCCATGTATAGAAAAGATTTCTGCAATATCTCTGATTAAATCAATTCCCGGCTGAGAAATATCATCTAATCTTCCAAGGAATGGTGATACATATGTAGCTCCTGCTCTGGCAGCAAGTAATGCCTGATTAGCAGAAAAGATTAATGTAACGTTTGTTTTAATTCCTTCTTTAGAAAGAACCTTTGTTGCTTTTAACCCTTCAACAGTCATTGGAATTTTAACAACCATGTTTGGATGAAGTTTAGCAATTTCTCTACCTTCAGCAATCATTCCCTCAGCATCTACAGTAGTTGCTTTTACTTCTCCACTAATTGGTCCGTCAACTATTGATGCGATTTCCTTTAATACATCTTCCTGACTTCTGCCACCTTCTTTGGCAATAAGTGATGGATTAGTTGTAACACCACAAATTACTCCCATTTCATTTGCTTTCTTAATATCTTCAATTTTAGCTGTATCTACAAAAAATTTCATTTTTCAATATCCTCCTAAACTTTAATTACTGTATTACTAACTTTATATTTCTTTTAGACTTACGATTTCAAGGCCAATCTTATTTCACCATAAAACTATAAGCACTTATGTTTTAAACATACATTCATTTCTAAGCTTATTTACCCTGACCATAGTAAGCATTAGCACCATGTTTTCTATAATAATGCTTATCCATTAATTCCTGTGGAGCTACCTGCGCTCTTGAGTTAATAACCTCTGTTCTATATGCCATCTTAGCTACTTCTTCAAGAACCACTGCATTATGTACTGCTTCATCAGCATCTTTTCCCCATGTAAATGGTCCGTGATTCTTACAAAGAACTGCCGGTACTGCCATTGGGTCTTTACACATTCTGGCAAATTCCTCAACGATTAAATGACCTGTATTTTCTTCATAAGCTCCTTCGATTTCCTTCTTATTAAGGCAACGAATACAAGGAATTTCTCCGTACATATAATCAGCATGAGTTGTTCCATAACAAGGAATATCTCTGCCAGACTGAGCCCAACTGGTTGCATAAGATGAATGTGTATGAACAATTCCACCTACTTCTGTAAATGCTTTATAGATTTCCAAATGAGTGGCTGTATCTGATGATGGATTATATTTTCCTTCAACCTTATTACCTTCCATATCAATAACTACCATATCTTCAGCAGTTAATTTGTCATATGGTACACCACTTGGCTTAATTACAAATAAACCTTTTTCTCTGTCAATACCACTAACATTTCCCCAAGTAAATGTAACTAATCCATACTTTGGTAATTCCATATTAGCTGCATATACCTTTTGTTTTAATTCTTCTAACATAAATCTACCCCTTTTCTATTAACGCAAATTGTCAACTGCTGCTCTTTCGATAGCAAGACCTTTTGTATAACGCTTAAGAAATTCATCAAAACCTTTAACATCTTCTGCATCCGGTTCAATCTTAGTTCCTTTATTACCTGCAAATACTTCTTTATTAAGGTAATCAGCCAGACTTGCTCCATTTTTATTAATCATATATGAAGCTAATACCGCGATTCCCCATGCACCACCTTCACCCGCTGTTTCCATAACAGATACCGGTGCATCAATAGCTGCTGCCAAAATACTCTGACCAACACCTTTTGTCTTAAACAAACCACCATGTCCAAATATTTCATCAACTTTTACGCCTTCTTGCTTTAGCAAAATATCAAGTCCGGTTTTTAAAACACCCAGTGAAGTATATAAATGAACTCTCATAAAGTTTGCCAAATTAAAATTGCTTTCTGGGGTTCTGACAAATAGTGGTCTTCCTTCTTCAAAGTTAGTAATATGTTCTCCTGAAAAATAATTGTACGCTAATAATCCACCACAATCTTTATCGCCTTCTAAAGCCTTATTAAATAAAGTTCCAAAAAGCTTGTTCATATCAACATCCATACCAAAGCTTTCAGCAAATTCCTTAAACAAATTTACCCAGGCATTAATATCTGATGTACAGTTGTTACAATGAACCATTGCTACATTATCTCCCACTGGAGTTGTAACTATATCGATTTCCGGATATGCCTTTGAAAGGTCTTTTTCCATTACAATCATACCAAATACCGATGTTCCCGCTGATACATTACCTGTTCTTTTGGCAACAGAATTAGTGGCAACCATTCCTGTCCCTGCATCCCCTTCTGGTGGACACATCTTAATTCCTGCCTGAAGATTACCGCTTACGTCAAGGAGCTTAGCACCTTTTTCTGTTAAAACACCAGCCTCTTCACCCGCTGATAATACCTTAGGTAAAATATCATCAATTTTCCATGGGAAGTTCTTATTAGCAATCAATGCATCAAACTGTGATTTCATTTTAGCATTAAAATCTTTTGTTGCTGTGTCTATTGGGAACATACCTGAAGCTTCACCAATTCCCAATACTTTTTCACCTGTCAGCTGCCAATGAACATATCCTGCCAAAGTAGTCTGAAATGTAATATCCTTAACATGTTCTTCTCCATTTAGAATTGCCTGATATAAATGTGCAATACTCCATCTTTGTGGAATATGGAAGTCGAATTCCTTTGTCAAAGCTTCTGAAGCCTCTTCAGTAATTGTATTTCTCCATGTTCTAAATGGAACTAATAATTCTTCTTTGTCATTAAATGCCATATATCCGTGCATCATTGCACTAAATCCAATGGCACCTACATTAGTTAATGTAATATCATATTGTTCTTTTACATCTGCTGCCATCTTACTGTATGCATCCTGAAGTCCATTCCAGATGTCGTCTAAACTATATGTCCATACATTATTTTCATAGCGGTTTTCCCAATCATGGCTACCACTGGCGATAGGTGAATTATCGCCGGCAATAAGAACTGCTTTTATTCTTGTGGAACCAAACTCGATACCAAGTGCTGTCTTGGCACTGTTAATATCATTTTTTATTTGTTCTACTGTCAATCCCATATGTACCTCCAGTCTATTTTTTATCTCATAAATTTATATGCCATGTCATTCCATCTTAATTCATTTCTGAAATCTCTAATTGTTGTGTCTTTATCAATTACAACACTTTCAATTCCCATTGCTGCTGCCCAGTCAACCATCTGCTCTGCAGTAAGGTCATAAGAGAATGCTGTATGATGTGCTCCACCAGCATAAATCCAAGCTTCAGCACCTGTTTTAAGATTTGGCTGTGGTGTCCAGTAAGCTGTAGCAACTGGTAATTTTGGCATTGGTTTTTCAACCTTTTTACAATCAACTTCATTAATGATAAGTCTGAATCTGTCACCCAAATCAACAAGTGATGTAGCAACAGCAGGACCTGTTTTTGAAGTAAATACTAAACGAGCCGGGTCTTCTCTATTACCCATTGATAATGGACATACCTTAATTCCAATTTCACCCTCAGCAACAGATGGACAAACCTCTAACATATGAGCCTGTAATATTCCTTCTTTGCCCTTTACTAAGTTGTATGTGTAGTCTTCCATCATTGAAGTACCCTTAGCATCTTTTATATCAGCTGTCATAAGTTTCATTAAACGAACCATTGCAGCTACTTTCCAGTCACCTTCAGCACCGAAACCATAGCCTTTTTCCATAATTCTCTGAATTGCAAGACCTGGTAACTGCTTTAATCCACCTAACATACCAAAGTGAGTAACAACTGCATGATAATTATTGTCTTTTAAGAATTTTTCAAGACCGATTTCAATCTGAGCCTGAACAGCTACATGTCTCTTGAATTCGTCTAAATCTCTTCCTTCGTCTATAATTTTATATTTACTGTAATATTCTTCTACTAACGCATTTGTATCTCCAGCAGATACAGCGTCCACATAATCTACTAAATCGTTTACACAGTAATGATCAATTTCCCAACCAAATTTAATCTGTGCTTCTACCTTGTCACCTTCTGTAACAGCAACATTATTCATATTATCGCCAAAACGACATACTCTAATGTGGCTTGATTCCATAACACCGATAGCTGTTCTCATCCAGCTTGCGATTCTTTCCTGTACTTCTTTGTCTGCCCAATGTCCAACAATAACTTTTCTTTCAATATTCATACGAGATACAATGTGTCCATATTCTCTATCTCCATGAGCTGACTGATTTTCATTCATAAAATCCATATCAATTGTGTCATATGGGATTTCTTCATTAAATTGTGTATGTAAATGCAATAATGGTTTTCTATATTCCTGTAAACCGATAATCCATGATTTAGCTGGTGAGAAAGTATGCATCCAAGTAATTACACCAGCACATTCTTCATCTGCATTAGCTTCATTAAATGTTTTTCTGATTACTTCATTAGTAATTAATGTAGGTTTCCAAACAACTTCAAATGGTAAAATCCCTGATTTGTTTAACTCTTCAACAATAATTTTTGAATGCTGTGCTACCTTAGCTAAACATTCATCCCCATATAAATCCTGTGAACCTGTTGCAAACCAAAATTTGTAATTTTTCATTGAAATATCCTCCTTCTATTTGTGTGCTATGCACGGTTTATTTATACTTGAGAAATCCCCTTAAGAGTTTCTCATATTTATTACTTTTCAAGTTATGTATCTTTGCCTTTTTCAAATAAAACCAACACCTTTTATCATTTATTACACTTTCCCTTTGGTGGATTCTCTCTCCACAATTACCGGAGCAAATTCAAATGTAGCGTCCTTTGGATTGCCCCCATCAATTAACTGTAACAAATTCTCAGCCACCTTTTTTCCTAACTTTTTCATAGGATGAACTATTGAGGTTAAAGGCACCTCACAATTTTGAGAAATTTCTGAATCATCTATGCTTATTAATGATAAATCCTTAGGTATATTTATTTTTTCAGATATACATATCTTTTCTATTGCTGATGCAGCCTGATCATTATAGCAGACACAGCCATCACAGCCTTCTAATCTTTTCAACACTCGATTAGGTTCCATAGCCAGATTTTTCAAATCTTCTGTATCAATCCACAATACATTCTCATCTCTAAGAGTTAAACCGTATTTAGATAACGCCTTTACATATCCCGCATATCTTAAATGCCCTTGTCTGTCATCCGATTTGAACACTCCACCAATTCTCTTACAACCGGTTTTAATCAAATATTTCGTTGCCTCATATCCCGTTTGCATATCATCTAACACTACTCTTGGAATATTAAGCTCTGGATAATAGCTGTTAAAAAATATAATTGGAATTCCTCTTGCCATAATTTCCTCATATAGCTCCAGATTTGGATTAGGTATACCACTCTTAGTAGGTTCTACTATTATTCCATCTGCCGAATTCCTATCCAAAATATTTTTAATTACATTATGTTCTTTCTCTACGCTATTTCTTGTAAATGCAATCTGAAGAGTGTATCCTGCATCCGATATAACTTTTTCCATCCCTTTAATAATTCCTGGAAATATATAGTCATCAACATATGTTGTAACTACCGCAATATTCATTGTCTTAATTCTATTAGCTGTATGTATTCCACCTGTCGATACAAATGTGCCACTGCCTTGTCTACGCTGGATTATACCCTCTTCCTCTAACTCACCAATAGCATGTCTTATGGTTTGTCGACTCATATTAAACATTGTGCTTAATTCATTTTCTGAATATATTTTGTCCCCCGGTTTCAACTTGCCAGTGGCTATCTGCTTCTTTATCCACTCTACAACTTGTATATACTTGGGTTGCTGTGCCTTTTCCATTAGCCTGCCTCCCCTTTTCTTTCTAACTTTATCTTATTGCAAGTCATTTTCACGTTCATCTTATAACTAAAGTCACAAGCAATCTGTGTTAAATCAAATATACAACTTTTATTCTAATTGTGCAATTATTTTATAACTTGTACACATAACTTGTATTGTACAACTTTCCAGTGGTATTTTTTTGTTTATTTTATCTATTATTAATTTTCCAAATTTCTATCACCCTCATCAACCGCTCTATTTTACGCGATTTTTACTATAGTTCTTTTGTTATACTTTTATGTTCTCTTGTTTATTTGCACAAAAATACCACTTTAAGTACATCTTCTTAAAGTGGTATTCCTATTAATATTTATCTAAATTGACTATATATTCTTGTACGTTCTCATAGGTAATAAGTTCATACGGAACATACACATATTTACCATCCTCTAACTCTATATCTTCTGGTAATTCCTGACCTAATCCTAATGCATATGCCATTTCAATAATCATTCTGGTCTGCTCCTTGTAATTGTTATAAACGGTTCCTGCCATTTCACCTGTTTTTACCTTGTTTAATGCTTCTTCCATACCATTAACACCAACAATTACCGGATATTCTGATTTGTCACTGCAAACCTCCTCAAGTGCATCAATTACTCCCAAAGCCATATCATCATCATTAGCAAATACAACTTCTATCTCTTCATAATCAACTTTCGACAAAATAGACTGCATTTTCGTTTTAGCTTGAGCTCTATTCCAATTGGCTATCTCATCACCAATCTTTTGTAAAACATATCCACTGTCTGATACTGTTTTTACCGATACATCTGTTCTAACCAGTGCATCCTGATGTCCGGCTTCACCTTCAATCATTACATACTCCAGTTTTCCATTATTGTTCCTATCTATCTCATCAAACTTACTACGGCACAAATCTGTCACAATTTTACCTTGTATTATCCCTGCCTGACTAGCTTTTCCACCTACATAATACAATTTTTCCCATCTTTCCAAATCTTCTTCAACTAATTCTCTATTGAAAAAAATCACAGGAATATCAGCACTTTTCGCCTTTTCTATTATAACAGAGGCATCAGTTCTATCTACTAATGTAACACACAATACATCATAATTCTTATTTGCAAATTCTTCTACCTGATCATTTTGAGTAATCTGACTGCCTGATGCGTACACAATATCTATATATATCTTTTTACCTGTTGCCTGTTCTAAATACTTTGCCCAATAATTTAACCCATCGCTCATTTTAGCAAGATATGGTTCGTATTCGTCATAGATACTGACTCCTATTTTTATACTGGACTTTTCTTCGTTTTGAGAGTTATTACGGATTCCGCAACCACTTATGGTCGTTACAATCATTAGTAAGCATATAATACGCCTTATATATTTTTTCACTTGTCTTCACCTAATTCCTCAAGTTATCGCGGGACTAGTCAAATCTTCATACCAGCATTTGATTTCTCTCGCTACTCCCGTAAATAAAAGTATTTCATTTACAAAAAGCTACATTTATTACTTAATACATTCCTATTTTACCACCGGAAACAAAAGTCGCTGTGTCTTTTCATCATACACATCTTCAGATAGTACAATCTTATATTCTATTGACTTTGCCTTCCCGTTCAAATACATATCAGTTCCGGTAATAACCGTCTTTGCCGCCATATATCCCATACTATATTCATCCTGATAAGCCAAAGCTTTTATTATGCCCTTATCCAAATAGTATACTGCCTTTTCAGAATTAGCCACTCCATATATATCAATATCCTTATCTAAATTCACTATGGCATCAACTGCTCCTTCAACATTAGCATTATCAAATGCCACCACTGCATCAACTGCTTCTCTGGTTATATTATTTTGGACAAATACTTTCGCATTAATATTATAGTTATACTTAACCCAATTAACAGTATCAATATCTGTCATGGCAATTCTATCCTGAAAACCTTTTAAACGCTTATCCACACTGTCTCTTTGAGTTCCTTCAGACACAATTGCAATTTTTACAATATCGCTTTCGTTCTTTACCAACTGGTCCGCCAAATAATACCCCATGTCATAATCTAACCCCCTGATGGTAGTCACTCCTTCAGTACCTGATTCTACTAATACCATAGGTATCTGCTCAGCAAACTTTTGAAAAAATCCTTTTTGCCTATCACCACCACAGGCTGCTACAATTAATGCATCTGCTCCATTTTCTATTTCTTTAGTAATCAACTCATTTTGTTCTATTATGGATTTTTCATCAGACATAGTAACAAAGGTTATTTCCGCATTTTCTTCTAATGCTGCCATTTTAATGCCTCTCTCCAGTGTATCCCAACGTTCTTTACTATTTCCATACACCACAACAGACACATTTTTCACTTCTTTTTTCTCTTCTGTTGACAAATAATATCTGGTAACAAAAATTGCAGATATTATTAAAACAATCAGAAAAATTAGCACAATATATTTCTTTTTCATTTTGTCTCCTGATTTTCATATAACTGTTTTGGAAGATGAATAGTGACTGTAGTTCCCTCATCTAATTCACTGTCTATATGTAGGCCATACTCCTCGCCAAAATAGAGTTTAATTCTTTGGTCAACATTTCTAACACCGATTCCTGAGCCTCTTTTTCTTGCTCTTTTGTGCCCTGTAAGTAATGTTTCCAACTCTTCCGGCGGAATACCCATACCATTGTCAACTACTTCTATATAAATGTCTCCATCCTTTTCATAACCATTAATTTTAATTTCACCATCCCCATCCATATAATCAACTCCATAATATATGGCATTTTCTATTAATGGTTGAATAATTAACTTTATTGTACTGTATTCCAAAATATTTTCATCAATATTAAATTCCGTTGTAAACTTATTTTTATATCGCACCTTTTGAATATTAATGTAGTTTCTGGCGTGTATGATTTCGTCCTTAATTGGTATTATATTTTTTCCCTTACTTAAGCTGATTCTAAACAAATTAGCCAAGGATGTAACCATAGAAATGGCCCCTTGCTGCTGCCCATCTTCTATCATCCATACTATTGAATCCAAGGTGTTATATAAGAAATGAGGATTAATCTGGGATTGAAGTGCATCTAATTCACTTTTTCTTTTCTCCTCCTGCTCTTTAACAATATCCTCCATTAAATTCTTCATCTGCCACACCATAATCTTAATAGTGCTTCCTAAATGTTGAATTTCAGGAGAACCACCTACATATATATTCATATCCAGGTTTCCACTTTCAATTCCCTTAATGGATTTTTCCAATTTTCTAATGGGATTAGTTATTTTACTAGATATAAACATATTAGAAATAACGATTACAATTACACCAAGTAAACTGACCAAAACCGTAAACCACTTAACCTGAACCAAATCCATTGTAAAGGCAACACTTGGAGTTACACTGACTATTCTCCAGCCGGTATACCCTATAGTCTTTATAACAATAGCTCTCTCTTCGCCATTAAACTTTTGCAAAAAACTACCATCCTCGTGTTTTGCCAAATTACGATTGTTCTCATAATACAGACTAGCATCTAACAATTTTCTTTTTGGATGATATAAAATATTTCCATCACTATCCATCAAATAAATATAGCTGTCTTCTTTGGTATTTACCTTAGAAAATAGTTGTTCTATATCACTAAAGTTCATATCTACCAGCAAAATACCTCTTTTGGTATCACCACCATATGTTAATTCAACTGCTCGGCTCAAAGAAACAACCCAGTTATATCTATAACTTCCATCCTCAAATAATCTCTGTACATGAGGTGTTGAAAAATGCAAATTTTCAATTTTTTCATTTGCTTTGATATACCAGTCCTGATTGGTTACATCTGCATTATCTTTCATCGTTCCAATAGGCGCAGCTCCAACCAAATTACCTTTGTTATCAAAACAGGCAATACTCACCAAATTATCCCTGTTAGTTTCATACATAAGATTTAATTCGTCTTCCAGTGTCTCTTCCTGCAAATCCTTTGCCTTAATTACACTATAATGCATAGCATTAGAAATGCTCATCATTTTTCTGATATATGTATTCATGTTAATACTAACCTGATCTATTACCAGCTTGTTATCCTCTAAAACCATATTCTTTACATTTGAGGCATAACGGGAATATAATGCCATACTTGTAAGTGCCATACATATAATAGCAATACTGGTAAAGGATATAGATACTATTACCTGCAGACTGCCACGCATTTTATACAGATTAGACAGTACTTCAAAAAAGCCTCTTTTTTTCTCTTTCATATTACCTACTCCACTTTTGACGCTCTATACTTAGATGGTGAAATCCCATATTCCTTCTTAAATACGTAGCTAAAATAGTTAGGCTCTGCATATCCTACTTTTCCTGCTATTACATAGGATTTTTCTGAAGTTGTATTTAATAATTCAATAGCCTTTTCCAAACGAACCTTAGTAAGATAATTTACAAATCCCATTCCTGTATTTCTTTTAAATATTGTTGAAAAATATGTTGCGCTAACATTTAAATATTGACATAAATCATCCACTGACAAATCACATTTTTCATAGTTCTCATTAATAAAAGAAATCGCCTTGTCAGTTAGCTGCTTAGCCGAATCCGTTCTCTCTTTTCTAATAGAATCAGAGATATTAGTACATACATTTAACAGCCATTCTTCTAACCCATCAATTGATGTAAATTCTCTCATCTTGTTTTGTGGAGCAAAATCCTTACCCAGAGTTTCCTCAATGTCCAATCCATAGGCTCTTGCCAGTCTGAGCAGTTCCACAAATAATTCCATAAACGAATATTCCAGCTGTTTAATGTTTATTTTGGAACTCTTAAATTCTGCTATCACTTCCTCAATTGCCTTCTTTAAACTTGCTGATGTTCCTACTTTTATTTCCTTGATAATATTTTGTATTTCCGCAGTCTCAATATATACATGACTAATTTCTTCCGGTTCAACATCCTGTATATATATCGCCTGATTAGGTTCTAATAGAATTCTATAATCCAAAGCATGTTTCGCCCCTTCATAAGATGCAGCAATTCCAAAAGCATCCTCACTGATTTGACCAATTCCTGTGCTAACATTTACCCCCAAAACTCTTGCGGATATCTTACTAATCTGATCCATCAAATTCACAAACGCCGGCATAATTACAGTATTTTCAAGTCGAACAACCACAATAACACTATTGGCATATATACACACTTTGCTCTCCATGTTATCCTTCATATTTTCCTCAACTATCTGTTTAATTGATATGTTCATCAATCCCGCACTCATACCAACCTTAGAAGCTTGTCCTTCTTCCGTCCTTATAACTGCAACACAATAATTTTTACCCATAAATGCCTTAGCAGCCTCTTCTCCATATGCCTTCGTTAATTCATCTAAACGGCTCTCTGCCACAGTTCCCTCTAACAAACTGGTCATCAGCTGTTCTTTCATAATCGGAAGGCTTTCCTGATAGTATTTCTCTAACTGTTCTGCATTCCTCTTTTGAGCAATTTCTCTATCTAATATCTCACCAATTCTTCTAAATACATTCTCTAATTCCTTAGCATCAATTGGCTTAAGAATATATTCTTCTACTTCTAACTTTATTGCTTCTTTTGCATACTCAAACTCATCATATCCAGAAAATATGATTGTCTTAGTATTTATTGATATTTCTTTTAATCTACGACATAATTCCAATCCATCCATAAATGGCATATGAATATCTGTCATAACAACATCCGGCCTGATATTTTCAACAACTTCCAGTGCCTCTTCCCCATTAGCGGCTGTTGCCACCAACTTAAAACCTATCTTCTCCCAGTCAAGCTTCTTAACGATAGCTTCACGAACTTCTTCCTCGTCATCCACCAAAACTACTGTATATAAATCCATTCCCCAATGAACCTCCAAAAGTTATTTACTTTTTCCTAGGTTCTATTTTAACTTAAGATTACATTATTATCTACACAAAATTTTGGGGATTAAATATTCCGTGGTCAATCTAACTACAAGGTTCACATTATGCTTTACACTATAAAATTCATTTCTGCTCTCTACATTTCAAGCCTTGACATACAGGAACAAAGAATGTGCCAAGGCACATTCTTGCGCCGCTTTTGCGTCGCATTTTGCGACATTTATCTACTGCAAAAGCGTGTGCATCTTCGCGGAGCGTTTTATTTGATAGGAAAGAACTTTCCTATCAAATAAAAAAGCCTATCACCAAACTGATGATAAGCTTTTTCTTATTTATCTCATATCCCCAATTCATATATAGTTTATGCCAAACAATTAATTTCTTCTTAAAGCTTCGATAGGACTAAGTTTTGCAGCCTTCTTAGCTGGATATATACCAAAGAAAATACCAACTGCTGACGAAAATACTGTTGCCATAATTACTGTAGAAATTTTAACAACTGGTGAAAATCCCAACATTGGCAATGAACATATTCCATATGCCCCAAGTACTCCAATTGTAATACCAATCAAACCACCAACTAATGTAATTATGGCTGATTCTGACAAAAACTGCATCATAATCGATCTGGTTTTTGCTCCCAAAGATTTACGAATACCAATTTCCCTGGTACGCTCTGTTACCGACACCAGCATAATGTTCATAACACCGATACCACCAACCAGCAAAGAAATAGCAGCTACGAATATAATAAATACTGTAACAATACTAAGTACTGATGTTACACTATTCATTGTATCTTCAAAATTCTGCATTAGATACATCTCTTTATTACGGTTATTATGTCTTCCTTCCAACAATCTAATTGTACCTTCAATCATATCACTGATTTTATAACCCTGTTCTACCAGAATATAAAAATCACTAAAATCTTTCATATACCATCCATAACATGATTCCAAAATAGTATATGGAGCATATACTGTTACACTATCAGAAGTCATGGCAAAACCTAACATAGAACTCTCTTCACTCTTTGTTAATCCTACGATTTCTAATTCCTGTGTAATGTTTTGCATAGTATACTCTATTGTAAGTCCTATTACATCTGTAGTACCAAACATTTTGATAGCGTTCTCTTCATTAACTACACATACCAGCTTACCACTTCTAAACTCCTGGTCTGTAAAAAAACGTCCCTTTGATAACTTTTCACCCTCAATAAAGTACTCTAAGTCTGCTGTTCCACAATTTACTCTAGCATCAAATTTTCCTTTAGCTGCATACACTGTTCCTGCTGCACCATAATATGGAGAAATAGCTTTTACCGATGGAAGTTTTTCCTTAACGGCATCCATATCATCCTGAGTAATGTAATCACTGTCAGTTGCATTTGCACTATTTACATAGATGTATGCCTGACCACCAGCTAAAGAATTCAACTCGCTTTCAATCTGTGCTGATGCTCCATTACCAATAGCTACAATCATAATAACTGATGAAATACCAATAATAATACCTAGCATTGTCAACAAAGAACGACCTTTATTAGAACGAAGATTGTCTATCGCCATTTTTAAATATTCTAAAAATTGAGCCATTATTTTCTCCTTCCTCTGTTACAACTGCTATTCCTGTGTTGTTGTTTCTGCATCCTGTGCTTCTTCCTGAGCCTCTTCTGTTGAAGTTGTATCAGTTCCTTCTTCCGATACATTTTCTCCTGAAGCATCATTTGGCATCTCTGTTACAGCTGTTCCCTCTACCAATTCACCAGTAATGCTTGAAACAACACTATCGCCTTCTCTAAGTCCAGTTACAATTTGTGTCTTTTCATCTGAAACGAGACCTGCCTTAATATCCTTTCTAACAATTACACCATTTTCTATAATGTAACAAAAATCACCCTTAGTATCTGTATTTACACATTCAGATGGTACTACTACTACTGACTTTTCTGTTCCTACTGTAATACTTACCTTAGCTTCCACACCTAAATAAATATTGTCATCCGGATTATCAATATGAATTTTTGCATTAATAACCTGTGAACCTGATGAGTTTGTTGTTGCTACTCTGCTGATTTTTTCCACTGTTCCTTCATATGTACTACCCGCTAATGTAATAGTTGCTTTTTGTCCCTCTTTTACTGTATTTAAATCATATTTTGTAAGGGGTACATTTAATGAAACTTTTTCACTGTTTGCAACTGTAAATAATGCCGTTCCATTAGTGACAGTTGCACCTTCTACAACCTGCACAGCTGTAACAATTCCATCAAAATCTGATGTGATACCCTGTTTTGCCTTTTCTAAAAGTTCTGCCGCATCTGCTTCAGATAATTTTGTAATATCATTATTAGCTGCTAACTGAGCTTTTTCATTAGAATTAAGAATTCCACTTTCAGATGCTGATTTAATTGATTCCTGTTCTGATAAATTTGACGAAAACTCTGATAAATCATTCTGTGCAGATAATAACTCATTATTTAAATCTGTAATATAATCCTTCTTTTCTTTAATCTGCTGCTTATATTTTTTGATTTTATCTTCTTTTTTTGTTTCAGATAGTTTAACTTCCAAATCCCCTAAAGCATTTGTTTCATCATTAATCTGCTGCTGAAGACCAGTTACATAATTTTGATAATCTTCAACCTGCTGCTCTAATATTTCTATATCATTTGATGCATTGGCAAACTTAGTTGCATTTTCACCTGACTTATTAAGCGATGACTGGTATCCTGCCTGGCTGGCTGTCTGATTAAGCCTTGCCTGCTCGTACTGTGATTCTAATGTTGAAGTATCAAATGTTGCAAGCATTTCACCCGCTGTAATGTTAACACCCTTTTCAACATTTAATTCTGTTATTGTAGCTGTAAAATCTGCAAAAAAAGTTTTTGTTTCATCACTTTCAACAATACCACTAGTTGATACAACCTGCTGTATATCCTCTTTGGTTGCTTTAGATGTCTGTACCATTGGTAATGGTTCACTGGCAAACATATTTGGAAGCACCAATGCACCTGCAACAACAACTACAACACCACCAATCACTATTCTTTTAATAGCCTTTTTACCTAATTTTTTCTTTGGTTTCTTTTCAGTAACTTCTGCTAAATCAGTATTTTTTTTCTTAAACATTTTTCTACTCCTCCTCAAAGTTTTCATTTAAATAATCATTTTCAACTTTTCCATCTCTTATTCTTATTACACGTTTTGCCTGATCAGCAATTTCATTATCATGGGTAATTAATATTACCGTTCTACCATCTTTATGCAAACCTTTTAAAATACTTATAATTTCTTTACTTGATGCCGAATCAAGGTTACCTGTTGGCTCATCTGCCAATATTACAGGTGGTTTGGCAGCAATTGCTCTGGCTATAGCTACTCTTTGCTGTTGCCCACCTGACATTTCTGATGGTTTATGGTCCATACGATGAGATAACCCAACCATTTTTAGGGCTTCTACCGCTAATTCATTTCTTTCTTTTTTTCCAACACCTCTATATATTAGTGGTAACTCAACATTTTCTATTGCCGTTAAATTAGGAATTAAGTTAAATCCCTGAAAAATAAAGCCTATTTCCTTATTTCTGATATCTGATAATTCATCATCTGTCATATCTGAAACATCCTGACCGTTCAAAAAATATTCCCCGGATGTCGGAACATCTAAACATCCAAGCATATTCATTAATGTAGATTTACCCGAACCTGACTGTCCAATAATAGCAACATATTCACCAATATCAATTGTCAGGCTAACCCCGTCTAGTGCTCTTACTTCGTTTTCGCCCGGATTATAGATTTTGCAAATATTTCTTACATCTACTAATGCACTCATAACTACCTCCACTCTAAATAATCAACATGTGCTAACCAAACTTCTCAAATACATATGTAAGTAAAATACGCGAAAAAATACTATTGTATTATCTGGTTAATACAATAGTACAATCAAAAGTAATTGTCAATATAATAAAGAATTGTTAAGAAAAACGTAAGTTTTTTTACTTTGATATTACAGGATATGCCTTTTCCCAATACTTTTCTGTCCTTTCAGGCAGTACTCCGTTAACACTATCCGCCCTTCTCATTCTTTCCATTTCCTTTACAATATCCTGAAGATAATTATGAGAATCTCTTAAAGAAATTTTAGTGACCTTTGCAAAATATCTGGCATATTCATTTAATTCACTGGAATTGATTCTTTCTATTTCAGCCTCATAATCATATTTCAAAAGAATTAATTCCTCTTCCCATCTATCCTCAAAACCATTCAGTATAGCCATCTGAGTATATCCTTTAGATTCAAACGGAACCCCCAAAGCCCCTGGATTAATCAACTTTTTATTATTATATTCATACACTCCCTGTTCATGAGTATGCGCACATAATAAATAATCGTCTTCTATATCTTCAAGAGCCTTTCGTGCCATATACGAGCCAAGAAACATTAATTCGCCACTTCTATAAGGACTGCCATGACAAATAGAAATACCAGGATAGCCTTCTATCTGAACTCTGTCAAAAAAAGGTAATGTTTTAAAGAATTCCATATCGTTTTTCGTAAGATTATCATATGTATAGAGAAGATTGCCTGTATTAGAGTCCTTATCCCAACCAACCTTTCCCCGTGCTTCATAATCCAGAAAATAATCTTCTCTGTTTCCTTTTATAAAAAAGCATTTATACTTGTCTTTTAACTGATAGATAAGTTTCATTGTATCCTGAGGATAAGCACAATCACTCACATAATCTCCCAGCATAATAATACCATCTATCCTTGTTTTTTCTATATATTTAATTGCTTCCAGCATAGCTGTATAATTGCTGTGAATATCTCCTAATACTGCTAGTCGCATTATATTTCCTCCTTAAAATGTGCCTTATCAATATACTACTCCATATTTTATTACGCCTAGCACATTTATTGTATCTATTGAATCCTTTCTAACTTCATAAGGACTCCTATCCAAAATTACAAAATCCGCCACTTTGCCAACTGCCACAGAACCCTTATTTTTTTCTTCAAAAATCTGATAAATAGGATTTTTTGTAACGGTATCTAAAGCATTTGGAATACTCAATTTTTCTGTTTCTTCAATTATTCTTCCTGTCTTAGTATTACGATTAACCACATTTGAAATTAATCTTATCATACTATTATTATTCTTTTTTACCAAATCTTCATTATATACTGCACATTTAATCCCTCGAATAATTGTAGCATTTAAAGGGCATATTTGTCTAAGAAAAACACTTTCCTCTCTAAAATAGTAATCTCCATATTCATAAATATCCTCAAAAAATAATGGATTAATTTCTAATAAATTAAGCTCATCCAATTGTTCTTCTGAGATATGATTCCTTATCTCTAGTATAGGACGTTGTCTATAATCACTTTGTTCCAACTCCTGAGCCTTAGTATATGCATTACAAAAGCTTTTAATATTTTCCTCTTTGCTGCTCATTCCAAAAATCTGCCAATTGTTCTCCAAACACTTAGAGATATTAAGCAATATTTCCTGCTCTGAATATTTATCTAACTCCAAGGCACATCCTGCGATTCTGATTCCTTCATTATATATATTATTAGGCTTAGAAAATCTTTCTAACTTTTCAACAGCTTCTTTATATCTAATATACACTGTAATATCTAGAATATCTTTTATTCTTTTTGATATTTTTCTTAAAACTTCATACTGTTTATATGTTATGTTAATTAAAATCAATGTTGTTATGCCCTGCTTTTTAACATATGCTCTTAATAAAGTTTCTACCTTTTCATAATCTTCGTTATCAATACTGTTCTCTAAATCATTTACCTTTTCAGGTTTATAAATATCACCACTCTGAATATTTAGATTTTTATCAACATTTTCTTCCCCACTAGTATTTATATTCTCAGTTTCTATATTTTTGCTTTTTTCCTTTTCATCTTCTTTTATTCCAAACTTGACGCAGCCAACAAAACCCGGCATTAATACTTTCCCCTTCAAGTCTAATTTTTTCACTGACTCTTCTTCTATGTTGTGAAAATCACAATCCAAACCAACTTTTTTAATTATCCCATCCTCAATAAGTACAGCACCTACCCTAGGTATATGATCCTCCATTGTAATTATTTTTCCATTATATAATAATTCTTTTCCCATAATCTCCTCCTAAAAACAAAAAATGTGCAAAGCACCTTATTAAACAAAATAAACTTATCTATATCATATGTTATATTCACGCACTTTTTCCTTTTGCAATATATTTTGCTTTTTAGAAAATGTCCTTTATATTTAGCGTTACAAAATTATTCCTATAAAGAAAAAACGCCTAGCAAATACTGTTAAAAGTATTTACTAAACGTTTTTCTTTTATACCTTATATTCTACACAATCCCAATAAATCCAAATTCAAATTCCATCTTCTTACTAATGTCTAATAAATATTCCGGATGTGTTCTAGAACCCCAACTATCATCTCCAGCAACTCCCATTTGTTCAAGAGATGCTCTGATTACAGTGTAATTAATTGGTGGAAGTTCATAGTCATGCATAGCATTTTCAATTTCATGTGGTGTATATGGCAATGCTGAGAAGTTCATTCCATCTCCTTCAAATCTAATACCTCTACCTGTTGTATCTGTAACCTCTGCGTATCTGACACCAGTCTTATTGCCACATTCCTGTGGATTAAGGTAATTAGTCATGTTGTCCTCTACTCGGTTAGCATAGATTCCAAGACGGGCTCCTTTATTTCTATCACAATGATTCTCTTCTGGTCCCATTCCATACCATACCAAATTATCAAAATCCGCCTTCATCTTAAACATAACACCAAATTCAGGCATATCTCCCAATTCTTTTACCGGATCATAAGTCAACTTAGTCTTAATATATCCATCTCCATAAACTGTATAAATAATATTACATTTTGACTGTGGAGTTGTTGGTAAATAATATGTGAAATCAATTACAACACAATCTTCATTAACCTGCAATTGTGGATTACTAAATGGTGCAACATCTTCTCCACCCTCAGATACAGGATAAATCGGATTATGGTGTGCATACATACTTGCACCCTTCCACTGTGCATATCGAGAAGGCATCTTATTTCCCCAGTCATTATCTATAGGGGCTCTCCAGAAGTTTGGCTTAGGAATAGAAGCAAACATTTCTCTGTTACAGTATCTGTATGATACCAATCCACCATTTAATCTAGAGAATAATACTTCAAAATTCCTTCCTCTGACACCAATATTGTATCCACCATTAATGACTTCGAATTTACCTTTATGTACAACTGGTTTTCCTTCTACCTTATAAACATATTGTCCATAAGCAATTTCGTGTCCTCTTGGTGCCCACAATGTATCTTCTTTTAATACAAAGGATACATTAATTGCATATTCCCCTGCATCTTCCATTTCATCAACAGGAAGCTCGTATGTCTTTTCTGACAATGGTTCTACATCTGTATCCATATAATATTCTTCAACTAATTCGCCATCTTTGCATAAATTAACTACACAGTCATATTCATTCGTATTAGTGAATAAATTCTTATTCTTTATAAGAACTGTAGTCTTTTGAATTTCAACAGAAATATTCTGGTAATTGAATTTAACCTCCTGCATCTTAGGAGTGATTTCTCTATCACCAAATAAAATACCATTGCCACAGAAATTATAATCACATGGTCTGTCATCAAAATCTCCGCCATATGCTAATGTTTCATTACCAAATCTGTCTCTTACCCTAATAGACTGGTCTACAAAATCCCAGATAAATCCACCCTGATATAAAGGTTCTGTATCTGTTAAATCAGTGTATTTATGCATAGCACCATTAGAATTTCCCATAGAATGAGTGTATTCACAGCAGATAAACGGTTTACTTCTGTCTTTTTGTAAAAATTCTTTAATGGAATTAACACTAGGATACATCTGACTTTCCATATCGCTGGTGTCATTATATCTTCTATCACTAAATACACCTTCATAATGAACTAATCTGGTATTATCAAGCTCTCTAAATTTTTCTGACATATCAAAAATATTCTTACCACCAAATGACTCATTACCACATGACCAGATAACGATAGCCGGATGATTCTTGTCTCTTTGGAAAATAGAATTAACCCTATCCAATACTACTTCACGCCACTCTGGTTTATCTCCCGGCAGCGCACATTCCATATCATCCAATCCCATAGTAATTCTCTGCCAAGTACCATGAGACTCAAGATTAGTTTCATCTATCATATACAAACCATAAATATCACATAATTCATATAGTTTAGAACTATCCGGGTAATGACAGGTTCTTATAGCATTAATGTTATTTTGTTTCATAACAATAATGTCATTAACCATATCATCTTCTGATACTACGCGGCCAGTATCACAGCTAAATTCATGTCTGTTAACACCCTTAAATACGATACGTTTACCGTTAATCAACATTATAGAATCCTTCATTTCAAAATGTCTGAATCCAACCTTTTGAACAACATATTCTTCTACATTGCCATCTTTATCCTTTAAAGTTAATAACAAATCATAAAGATTTGGCTGTTCGGCGCTCCATAGCTTCGGATTCTCTACTGGAATAACAAGCTTCATATTTTCTTCAATCTTAGCTTCAACCTCTTTAATTATTCCGTCTTCAACAGAAGATAAACTAACTACAACATCACCAAAGTCTTTACCAACTACTTCTAAATCAATTTCTAAATCAGCCTTAGTAAAGGTATCATCTAATATGGTTCTAACTGCCATATCATATACATGAATGTCAGGAGTTGTAAATAAATAAACATCTCTAAAAATTCCTGAAAATCTGAAGAAATCCTGATCTTCCAACCAGCTGCTTGATGTCCATTTAAATACCTGTACAGCCAATTTGTTTTCGCCATCCTGCAAATAGTCAGTAAGGTCAAATTCTGAAGGAGTAAATGTATCTTCACTATAGCCAACATATTTGCCATTAAGCCATACAGCATATCCGCTTTCTACTCCTTGGAATGAGATAAATACCTTTCTTCCCTTAAAATTTTCCGGTACTTCAAAATATTTAATATAGCTTGCAACAGGATTGAAGCGTTCCGGCACCTGTCCAATAGCCAAAGCTTCTTTTCCATCCCATGGATACTGAGTATTAGCATATTGTGGAGAATCATAACCTTCCATCTGAATATGAGCCGGAACTCTGATAGTATCCCAACCATCAGAATCATATTCATTAGCTTCAAAACCCTTTACAGTTGAATTGTAATTTTTTGCATAATGGAATTTCCACACTCCATTAAGAGAATAATGCATAGTATTCTTTAAATCTCTAAGTTCCTTTGCATTCTGAAAATATTTGTGATCTGAATGTGCTTTTAAAGTATTTACTTTAAAGATTTCTGGATTTTTTATAATTTCATAATTGAATTCCATCTTCTACCTCCGTAACTCAACTCATACTCTTGGTAAAAAAATTATATCATTTAAGTTTCTATTTTTGTGTACATATTCCAATATAAAATATGCATTTTCGACCATTACTTTATAATTCATATCTGAAAAAAATTTTGGGAAAATAAAAAAGTCATTGCCAAAATCACTATAATCTACTGTATTTCAAACCTTAATAAACCTATATCTACAGCCAGCCTTCCAACTTTGTAATCCTGTAATTATTCAGATTCTTTTCCTTGTGCTCCTTCATATTACGCCACTTATTTGGAGTCATTTTCATAATCTTATTAAAATTACGATTATATGTAGTAATGGTAGAATAACCGCTCTTAATGGCAATAGATTCTATAGAATCATCGGTTGTTCTAAGAAGATTGCAGGAAGCATGAATTCTGACTTCATTTATATAATCCAAAGGGGACACCTTCATAATTTCATTAAACACCCGCCTAAAGTGCGTTTCACTCAAATTACATTTCTTTGCCAAAACCCCTATCTTGATATCATTCATATAGTTATATCTGATGAATTCTAAGGCTGGTAGAATCTGCATATTCATTTCTTCTAATTCTGCATTTTCATCCATAGCAGATAGTTTCTCTATTTCAATAAATAATAACATTAACAAGGCTCGCATTTTTGTTTTATATGACTTACCGGGACTTTTCATTTCCTTGATGGCTTCTTTAAAAACCAAGGCAATCTGAGGATTTTCCTTTTCGTTTAATACATACGCATTTGAAGAAATGTGCTTAATAATGCTTTTTGCTTTCCACACATCACTAGTTTTTCCTTCTCCAAAAATTGTATCGATATCCACAAACAGATACTCCCAACTGCTAACTGTTCCACAATCACTATCTGTTGAGTGTGGAATATTCTTTGGAATGAATGTCATTATCCCTGAATTAAATCTGTATACGTCACTCTCAAGGTACAAGTCGCCTTCACCCCAATTACAATAACCAATTTCCAAATGATTATGAAAATGAAGGCAGTTCATTTTCTCATATTTTTGAATCCATTTATCTCCCCATAGAGCCAGAACCGGAAAATCCTGCTCCAGCTCGTAATGTCTATATTCCAGATTTTCTTTTTTCCTCTTTGCCATATGTCACCGCCTTGTATGGTATTTCTTTTCTTATTTATGTCTAATCACAGATATTATACAATAAAAAAATCTTAATCGCACTTCTTAAAACAATTTTCCTCCTTAACCTCCACTAAAATAATATCAGGACCTATTTGTTTTACACAGCACCAATCAATAATGCACTCTGAATCCCTGCAAAAAATACCACAAAACTTAGGTGGTCCAGGAACTATTAATGCTTTTATACACCCTGTTTCCTTTTCAAATATTATATCCGAAACAAAACCCAGTCTCTTACAGTTACAAATGTTGATTACTTCTTTATCCCTTAACTCACACAGCCTCATATATGCCCTTTTTATTTATTATATGATGCAAATAGAATATATGAACAGCGCATGCTTTTTCTATAATGAAACAAAGAATGTGCCTTGGCACATTCTTGCGCCGCTTTTGTGTCGCATTTTGCGACATTCTACTACTGCAAAAAGCGTGCACATCTTCGCGGAGCGTTTTATTTGATAGTAAAGAACTTTCCTCTCAAATAAAAAACTCCCTTCACCAAGATTAACATCGTATCTGATGAAAGGAGTTCTATATAAAATTTCAAGCTGTTTTATGCTTTCTTACGGTTTGAAAGTACATCAAATGTAACAGCTCCTAATAAAACTACACCTTTAACTACTTTCTGAATATCTGTAGACCATCCAATTAATGACATACCGTTGTTAAGAATACCCATGATTAAGGCACCAACTACAGCCCCAATAATTGTACCAACACCACCTGCTGCTGCTGCACCACCAATGTAACAAGAACCGATAGCATCTAATTCGAAACCATCACCTGCTTTTGGAGTAGCTGAAGCATTACGAGCAGATAATACTATACCAGCAATTGCTGCTAATACACCCATATTAGTGTATACCCAGAAGAATACTTTTCTAGTATCAATACCAGATAATCTGGCTGCCTTTGCATTACCACCAAGTGCATATACCTGACGACCTGCAACTGTTTTACTTGTAATAAAGTGATATAATCCTACTAAAATTCCCATTAATACTAATACATATGGAATACCATTATATGTACCAAGTTTAAAGAAAAAGAACCAAAGGATTGCTAAAATAATAGCTAATTTAATAACTACCTGCCATGTTGGATTAACAGGGAATCCATATTTCTGTTTTGTTTTAATGTTCTTTAATTCTGATGCAATAATAAGTACTGTAGCTACTGCTGCAACTATAATACAAATCATATCAATTCCGCCAACTTTAATTGTTGGTAAAAAACCTGCACCAATCCAAGTATAACCTGTTGGAAGAGGTCCTTTTGTCTGTGCTTTAAGTATTGTATATGTAAGACCACGACCCATAAGCATTGTTGCAAGTGTAACTACGAAAGGTGGTATATCTAAATATGCAATGAAAAATCCTGCAAATGCACCTGTAATTAAACCAACAATTATTGCTGCTAAGAAAGCTATAGGAATTGCTACACCATAGTCAACTACCAAAATAGCTGCTGTAGCACCACTTAAAGCTACTACTGAACCTACACCTAAGTCTACATTACCAGTTAATACACAAAGTAACATACCTACTGCTAAGATAACTACATATCCATTCTGCATTACAAGGTTGTTAATATTTGTGGCAGAAGCATTTTTTCCGCCTGTTAAAATATAAAATAGTACAAAGATTGCAATAAGGGCGATAACCATACCATATTGCTTCATATCCAAATTGACTGTTTTCTTCTGTTCCATGATCTATTCCCCTTTCTCATTACTCTGCATTATGCACTTCATAATCTTTTCCTGAGTAACTTCTGCTTTACTAAGCTCGCCTGCTATTTTTCCTTCATTAATAACGTAAATTCTATCACACGTACCAATGATTTCAGGCATTTCTGATGAAATAACAATTACAGCTTTTCCCTGTCTTGCTAAATCATTAATGGCACAATATATTTCATATTTTGCACCAACGTCAATACCACGAGTTGGTTCATCAAGTATAAGTACATCCGGCTGTGTAAGCATCCATTTTGCTAATACTACTTTTTGCTGGTTACCACCAGATAAAGAACCTACAGTCTGGTTAATTGAATTAGATTTAACATTAATAAGCTTTTTATATTTTTCAGCTTCAACGATTTCTTCATTTGAATTAACCACACCATTTTTAGCAAAGTACTTTCTCAATGCTGCCATTGTCATATTGTGCTTAATATCGTCAATAAGAACAAGACCATAACTCTTTCTATCTTCTGATGTATAAGCTATTTTGTTTTCAATAGCATCTTTAACATTTTTAATATGTACAGGCTTTCCGTGCATTTTTATTTCACCTGAGATCTTCTGTCCATAGCTTTTACCAAAAACACTCATGGCAAATTCTGTACGTCCTGCACCCATAAGACCAGCAAGACCAACTACTTCTCCTGCTCTTACATTAATTGAAATATCTTTAATAATTTGTCTATTCGCGTCATCCGGATGATATACGTTCCAGTTATTAACTTCCATAATAACATCTCCGATTTTACAATCAGTTCTCTCTGGATAACGGTTTTTCATTTCACGTCCAACCATTCCCTTGATGATACGGTCTTCTGTGAACTCATCTTCTCCTTTAATTAAAGTTTCTATTGTTTTACCATCACGAATTACTGTGATAGCATCTGCAACATAACTAATTTCATTCAACTTATGCGAGATAATAATACAAGTAATACCCTGTTTCTTAAGTTCTAACATAATTTCCAAAAGCTTGGCACTCTCTTCGTCATTTAATGCGGCTGTAGGCTCATCTAATATTAAGAGTTCAACCTTTTTTGCCATTGCTTTTGCTATTTCTATTAACTGTTGTTTTCCTACACCTAACGAATTAACCGGTGCGTTAATATCTTCGTTTTCCAAACCTACTTTAGCAAGCATTTCTTTTGCTTTGCTTCTTGTTGCAGTCCAATCAATAACACCTTTCATGCTTTTTTGTTCATTACCCATAAATACATTTTCAGCAACTGAAAGATATGGACTTAATGCTAATTCCTGATGAATAATAACTATACCTTTTTCTTCACTATCTTTAATTTTATGAAACTGTCCTACTTCTCCGTTATATACAATGTCTCCTGAATATGTTCCATATGGGTATACTCCAGATAAAACATTCATAAGTGTTGATTTTCCGGCACCGTTCTCTCCACATAGTGCATGAATTTCTCCACGTTTAACCTTCAAATTTACATCGTCAAGAGCTTTGACTCCAGAAAATTCCTTGGTTATGTGATTCATTTCTAATATGATATCAGACATTTTTTCTCAGCCCCTTTTCCCTTTTTGCTAAAGGGGCGACAAGCTCTTTGCCGCCGCCCCCATTTTAAGCTATATTCATTAAGCTTATTCAGCTAACTGTTCTTCTGTATAATATCCACCGTCAACGATGATTTCTTTGTAGTTGCTCTGATCTACAGCAACTGGTGTACAAAGATATGAAGGAACTGTAATTACATTATTGTTGTACTGTTCTGTATCATTGATTTCAGGTTCTGTACCTTCTAATACTGCCTGAACCATTGATACACATTTATCAGCTAAAAGACGAGTATCTTTGTAGATTGACATTGTCTGGTAACCTGCAATAATGTTCTTAGTAGCCATAAGTTCTGCATCCTGTCCTGTGATTAATGGCCAGTCTTCTCCAAGTGTATATCCAGCACCTTCTAAAGCTGCTCTACAACCATATGCAAAACCATCAAATGCTGTACAGCAAATGTCGATTTTTTCATCTGCGTAGAAACCTGATAAGTAGTTTTCACACCACTGCTGAGCTGTTTCCTGTGACCATCTTAAAATACAAGTATCTTCGAAAGAAGTTCTTCCTGTTTTACATACAAGTGTTCCATCATCTAAGTATGGCTGTAATACTTCCATAACACCATTGTATAAGAATAATGCGTTGTTATCATCTGGTGAACCCATGAAGAATTCGATTGTATAAGATTCGCCTGCTGCCTTAGCTGCTGGTAAGTCTTTTGCTTCTTCTATGTATTTACCAATTGCTGTACCTACACCTTTGTTATCAAATGTTGCGTAGTATGAAACAGCGTCTGTATCCATTAATAAACGGTCATAAGCAATAACAGGAATTCCCTGATCTTTTGCCTGAGCTAATACGTTTACAAGAGCTGATGAGTCTACAGCTGCTACTACTAAACAATCAGCACCGTTTGCTATTAAGTTTTCAATCTGAGAAACCTGAGCCTGTACATCGTCTTCTGCATACTGCATATCAACTTCGTAACCAAAAGCTTCAAGTCTTGATTTCATATTTGCACCATCATTAATCCAACGTTCAGATGACTGTGTTGGCATTGCTACACCAACTTTTTTACCATTGCTTTCTGTAGTTGTTTCTGTTGCAGCACTATCTGTAGTTGTTTCTGTTGTAGTTGCTGCTGTGTCTGTTGTGTTGCTTGCTGTGTTACCACAACCAGCTAACATTGAAACTGCCATTGCTGCACATAATACTGCGCTTAAAAACTTTTTCTTCATCAAAAAATCCTCCTTAAACACTATAATACTTTTGTACTTCCCATTGACTTGTTACAAGATGAATTATAGCAGAGTGTTTTTTTTAAATACATACAAAATTCTATTCACTTTCTATAAAATTATTAACACATTGACGGATTTTATATGTTTTTCTTAGTACTTTATATACACTTTAACTAATATATGTGATAAACCAACCGTTACGTTCTACAATAATCATTGTCATTTTGTATATTTTACGCATATTAAACCACTTTTCATTCGTCATTTTTCTCTTTACAGCAACACTTCTTCCAATTTTTCAACAGCAGTCTTTAAAGCATCTTCTTCTACATCCGAATAGTTAATAATAATATTATGCTGATACATTTCCTTATTATTTTTACTAAACTCGGATAGAAGTTCAATCTTAACTCCTGCTTCCTTAGCATACCATTTAATCTGTGTATCAGTAAGCGCAGTATCAATTCTCATAAGAAAATGACTTCCTGCATCATACTCTACAATATCAACCCTCTCCATTAACTTTGACTTTGAGAATATCTCTAATACCCTGTCTCTTTTTTCCTTATAAAATTTCTTCATTCTGCGAATGTGTCTCTCAAAATATCCCTTCTTCATAAACTCTGCCATAGCATATTGCTCAAAAGCTGATACACTGCAAGAATAAAAGTTCATAGAATTAACATACATATCCATTAGTTTCTGGGGTAACACCATATAGCTAATACGAATTGAAGGTGCCAGAGTTTTAGAAAAATTGTTAATATAAATTACTCTATGGTTCTTATCCATATTAGACAGTGTAGGAATAGGTCTTTTATCAAATCTGAATTCACAGTCAAAATCATCCTCTATAATGTACCTGTCTCTTCCTTCACCCACCCAGTCAAGCAGTTCCTGTCTTCTCTTAACAGGCATAATAACTCCTGTAGGAAAATGATGTGCCGGTGACACATGCACTACCTTCGCCTCTGTATTGCTTAATTCTTTAACATCTAATCCCTCTCCATCTATTTTTATGTACTCCCATGTTAAATCATTAGCTTTAAATAATTTAGCAATCTTCTGGTATCCAGGGTCTTCTAATGCATATACCTTATCTCTGCCTAACAGTTGAATAATTCTTCCATACAGAAACTCAGTCCCAGCTCCAATAACAATTCTCTCAGGTGACACACTCATTCCCCTGAATTCATATAAATATTTTGCAATCTCATCCCTTAACTCATACACACCGTTAAAAGGCACAAATTCCAATAATTTTTCCTGCTTTTCAGTCATTACTTCTCTCATTACCTTAGCCCATAAGGAATACGGGAATCTTTCAATAGATACCATATTAGAAGTAAAATCTATTAATTCTCCCTCTTCTTTATCCAGATTCAAATAATCTATTCTCTTTTTTATTTCAAAGGACTTGCTATCTATCTTTTGGACATAATATCCACTTTTTTCCTTAGATAAAATAAAACCTTCCATCATTAACTGCTCATAGGTATTCTCAACAGTCTTAATACTAATCTGATGCCATGAAGCAAACTCCCTCTTAGAAGGCAGTTTATCCCCCTCTTTAATCTTGCCACTAAGAATATCATCTTTTATACAATTATATAGAAATTCATACATTGTTAAATTTCCTTTTAATGATATATCGTATGTCAGCACCAATCTGACCTCCTGTTTTTTTCTCTTTTTGGTTATTTATATAATATCACTTTTAATTATAATCATATACATAAAACAAATCAACGTGATAAAAACTTTAATGGAGGAAAAGAATATGGGCGTATATGCAATCACAGGTGCTTCAAGTGGTATTGGAGCAAAAACTTATGAATTATTAAAGGAACAGGGACATGAAGTTATAAACATCGACTTAAAAGGCGGAGATATTTGTGTGAATCTTGCCACTAAAGAAGGTCGTCAGGAAGCAATTGATAAATTACACGAATTACATCCGGAAGGCTTAGATGGTATTATCTGTAATGCCGGTGTATCTGGTGCTTGTGGTAATTTACCTTTAATAGTTTCTCTAAACTATTTCGGTACAGTTGCCTTAGCAATGGGTGTATATGACCTTTTAAAATTAAAAAAAGGAAACTGTGTAGTTACAGCGTCTAACACTATTTCGCAAGGTGCCGGCAGAATGGATATGGTTGACCTGCTTAATAACATTGGTGATGAAGCACGAATCTTAGAATTATTGGAGTCTTTGGATTCAACTAATCTCAGTGTTGGAAACAGCATTTATGTAACTACTAAATATGCATTAGCCAGATGGGTACGTAGAGTTTCAGCAACTTGGGCTGCTAACGGCGTCAGAATCAACGCAGTAGCTCCTGGTAATGTAAATACAGCAATGACAGCAACTATGGGTACAACAGCCAAAATGGCACTTAATGCTCTTCCTATCCCTACTAAGTATGGTTTGGAAACATTGATGGAACCTGACGAAATCGCTGAAGTAATAGTATTTTTATCATCAGATAAAGCTCGCGGTATCAATGGAAATATTATGTTCGTAGATGGCGGAACAGATGCATTACTTAACTCAGAAAAAGTATACTAGGAGGATTGAAATATGAAGGCAATTGAAAAATATATAGAATCTATGGAAAACAGAGACTTTGTAGGATTAGCTGACTTATTTTCGGCAGATGGTATTCTCTGCGATTATTGTTCAAACAGTTCATCTAGCCAGCGTGAATATCATCTTTACGGAAAAGAAGCTATTAATATGTTCTTCCGTAACAAATTTATCTTCCGCCGTTACTCTATAACTGGTGCAGAAGTTGTTAATGACACACAGGCAGAATTCATTGCCAACTTTGACGGATATAATATTATGGCAATAGCAACCGTTCGAGAAGTTGATGAAAATGGATTAATTAAAAGTCTCACAGTAAGACCTAAATAAGTTATACATTAACCTCTATCGATATTCTTATAGTTAATATATAACCAACTGTTGCTCATAATATTAATATCATAAATTCTTTTTAGAAATTCATAATCAAAGAATGTGCCAAGGCACATTCTCGCGCTGAGCGCGGTCGTTTACGACATTTTACATCTTCGCACGAATGCGCATCAAATGCAAAGCATTTTGAATTCATAGAAGGATTTTCCTCATATGAATTCAAAAGGAGTCAAATCACTTTATATGGTTTGACTTTTTTGTTATACTCTTATTTATTAAAAAGAATGAAAGGATATACTATGTCTTCAAGTAATAAATTCAATATTAACCCAGATTGCGTTTACTATATGTTTAACAAACCCGCCGGCTATATCACAGCCAAAAGTGACCTGCGTCACCCAACCGTAATGGAATTTCTCAAAGAAATCAATACTGAAAATCTGCATCCAATGGGTAGATTAGATAAAGATACAGAGGGCTTACTTATTTTTACAGACGACGGACAATTTACTAATTACTTAATGTCTCCCCAAAATCATATTCCAAAAACATACGAATTTGGCGCCTTAGGCGAATTAACTCCTGAGAGGATACAAGAATTAGAAAAAGGCATATATTTCAAGGGTAGTGATAAAATAACAGCTCCTTGTAAAATCACTGTCAGTGCTACTTCTACACTTAAAGAAGTATTCCCAATGGTGGCAAATACAGAGCACCGCAGTCTATATAAGAATCATCCAGACCACCCATTTACCTTTGGTACAATCACTATTACTGAAGGACGAAAACATCATATTAAACGTCTTATGAAGCATGCACATTGCTGCATTGTTACATTAAAACGCATATCCATGGGAAACCTGACATTGGATTCAACATTGTCTCCAGGCTCGTTTCGTCCATTAACAAAGGAAGAGTTAGAATTACTATTATAATTCCCACTCTTCCTTTTGTCATATAATTAGTAAATATTTACTTCGGCATTACTTCTTTCATAGTTTTCAACAATTCCATAGTATCTATAGGCTTTGCAACGTGTCCATTCATTCCTGCTTCAAAGGCCATCTTCTTATCCTCATCAAAGGCATTAGCAGTCATTGCAACAATTGGTATACTTGCCAAACCCTTATTAGACAACGCGCGAATCTCTTTAGTTGCTGTATATCCATCCATAACAGGCATCTGAATATCCATTAGAATTACATCATAATATCCCACTTCGGATTTTATTACTTTGGCAATAGCATTAGCTCCATCTTCTGCTGTTTCCACCAGTAATCCTTCAGCAGTCAAGATTTCATATGCTATTTCCAGGTTCAGCTCATTATCCTCTACTAATAGTATTCTCTTGCCTCTCATATCATATGTAACATCTGCTTCCTCAGCTTTTTGTGAAACTTCTTCCTCTACCAGTTTGAATGTAAATCGAATATCAAATGTTGTACCTTCTCCTAATTTGCTCTCCAGAGTTATCTGTGCCCCTATCATATCAATAATTCTCTTTACAATGGCAAGTCCCAATCCGGTTCCTTCTATCTTGGTAACTGTAGAAGTCCTTTCACGTTCAAAGGCATCAAATATTCTAGTTTGGAATTCCTCACTCATTCCAATTCCCGTATCCTTAACAGTCATTACATAATCAGCACATCCATCTTTTGATTCTGTTATCTGCTTCAATCCAAAATATATGCTACCGCCTTTTGGTGTAAATTTTTTCGCATTTCCTAATAGATTAATTGCAATTTGAGCTATTCTTACATCATCACAATATACATTATCATTCTTTATATCAGTTTCCACGATGAAGTTAATATTTTTACCTTCCATCCCCTCTTTGAACATTTCTTCAATGTCTTCTACTTTCTTCAAAAGACTTCTAGGAGACAAATCTAACTGCAACTTACCACTTTCTATTCGTGAAAGGTCTAATACATCGTTTATTAATTTCAGTAACACATTACTAGAATGCTTAATTTTTTTATTAGCACTACTAACAAATTCCTTATCATCAATATTTTTTTCAATCAAATCAGAGAAACCAATAATAGCATTCATTGGTGTTCGTATATCATGAGACATATTAAAAAGAAATGTTGTTTTGGCATCACTGGCAATTTTTGCCTGTTCAAGGGCTGCTGCCAGCTCTTTTCTTAAAGCTCTCTCCTCTTCTATTGTTTCTATCTGTTTTCGTTGCTCTATGGTTTCTGTCAAATCTGTCATATATACAAAGGCTATAATGTCATCATCTATCTCATCAGTAGATAAAAATACCGCTTGCCTTACATATCTTTTAATACCTTTTACATCTCTACAGGGATACTCCAGTATTATATTTCTTATTCCCTCTTCATATGCTTTACTTATATTATCAGGGCTAAACGTCTCCCTATATTTTTCATAAAACTTCTCATCTATATATCCATACCAAATATCCAAAAATTTTGTATATTGACAATTTTCCTCTAAACCAACCATTTCAAGCACATCTAATTCTTCGCCATCATATATTTGATTTACTCCACCATTAATACAGTTTTTGGTAACATTTACTTCATAGTAGGCCAACGCAGTGGTTACCAATGCTTCTTTTAACTGATTGTTTTGTCTGTTTGATTCGCTCAATAAAACAACTTTGTTATTCTCCTCTGAAATAAACAAATATATTACTACTATAGCAGTTGTGTAAGCTAAACTTGAATATGGCAAAATAGCTGTAAATATCTGCATAAACCCTACCACACATGGTATAACAGAAAATACAGCTATAATATAATATCTCTTCTTATCTTTACTTTTTGTGAATAATGCTTTCCCTATGGTAAACACAAACATCACAACAAAATATCCATAAGTACATACCTGTTCCAAAATGTAAAATGTTCCTCTATGATAAGAATCACAGGTTTCATTTATAATATACAAAGCCTGTGTCCAATAGTTAGTTATACACATGGCTATTACAAATCCTGCCGGTAAAAAGGTTAAAATCAGGGTATACACTTTCATTTTCTCATAATTCATCAAGTAAGAAACATAAATAAACCAGCAAAATGACATAATAGCAGACATACCAAAGAAAAGTGCTGATGCAACTTCCAGTCCAATAGTTCCAAATCCAAATAAATTCTCATAACACAAGCCCCACAATGCATCTACAATGCTAAATACCATAGAGACTTCTATTAATCGTATAAAATGGCCCTCGCTATGTTGCACATCAGAAATATAAACTCGAGAAAAAATGAGACCTTCTATCACTAATGCTATTACCACTAATGCAGTATAATCATACCCCATAATTAACCTTCTTTCCCGTTTTAATAATAAATCAACAATACACTCTTACTCTATTCACCTTTATATTCCTCTATATTAAATTATACATTCTTCTTTATATAGCTACTAATAAATATTTTATAAAATTAATATTTTTTATATTATTACTAAAATCGAAAAAAGGAACCGATTTCTCGATTCCTCAATTCTCAGCCTTAACTGATTTTTATAAAGTTGTTTTTGCAATTTAAACTATATTTACATTATCAGAATTATCTATGTCCCACTCTTTTCCAAGATATTCTCTTACATTATCATTCACGCTGATTCTAACATTTTCAAATGAAATATCTTTTGCATTTCTAACATATACCGGATTCAGCTTGCCTTCAATAATTCCATCATACTTGCAAGGTCTAATATCATGATTAATCTTAGGCCAATCCGTTGTACTTTCCAACTCAACAGAGATGTTTCTAAATGAAATATTTTGTATATTTTTTTCCAGCTCTCCATAGATAAATATTCCATTCTCACCTTTACAGTTAATGTTCTCAAATACAATATTCTTTACTTGACCAGCGTCCATTCCTTCTTTTCTGTCAACGGCAGTTATTGCAATAGCTTCTGCTTCACCCCACCAACCCTTTGATGAACGTCTGGTTTCGATATTTATATTAGAAAATAGAACATTTTCTATATTTCCATTATCGCGTAACTGTATGGAAATACCTCTATTGGTATTCGTTATGTTGCAATTGCTCACCACAATATTTTTGAAATCATTTTCACTCTCAGTGCCAAACTTAATTGCTGAACTTGAAGATACCAGATTGCAATTAGTTACAGTAATATTTTCACAGTTACCGTATTCCTTGTATGCTCCTGTATTCTTGAAAACAATACAATCATCTGCACAGGATATATAACAATTGGCGATTCTTACACTTTTACAATGATCCGGGTCAATACCATCACAATTTGCCAAAAGAAGACTGTTTAATATTCTAATACCATCTATTAACACATCTTCACAACCAATTAAATGAGTAGTCCAAAATCCGCTTTTAGTTAAAGTTACCTCTTTTAGTGTTAACTGTTTTACATTTTCCATATATATTAGTGGAATACGAGGATAGAAGGCTCCGTCTATATAATCACCCATATCTTCGCCGTAATATATTTCTTCACTTCCATCTATTTTGCCATAGCCTGTAATAGATACATATTCTGCATCTTTAGCATATATAAAATAATTAACCGGCTTACCCGCATACTCACAATTTTCAAAACTAGGTACCTTAAGTGTTGTGTCAAGACTTCTTTGTGATTCAAATGTAGCGTAGTCCTTCATATCGGTACTCGCCTTTAATGTAGCTCCATTTTCCAAATGTAACTCCACATATGATTTCAAAACAATAGAACCTATCATATAAGTATGTCCACCTGGCACGAACACAGTTCCTCCACCATTATTATAACAGCTATCAATAGCTGACTGGATAGCCTTGGCATCATTAGTAACACCATCACCTTTTGCTCCAAAATCTAAAATATTATATGACATTATACTTCTCCTTTTAAACTCACATACATTGGTTCATGATTAATTTCTTTTAAGAATTTATCTATAACATCTTTTGTTTTCATCTTGATACTAGATGTGTTAATTGATGGATGACAAGCAATATATTCTCCTTTAACCACATCTTCATCCATTATCAGCTGTACATTATTCTCTACATCATTCATCAATCCGGTAATACTAACTGAACCTGGTGTAATATCAAGAAACTTCTCCATATACTCCGGGCTGGCAAATGATAATCTTGCACTATTAATCTGTTTAGATAATTCCTTTGTCAGAAATTTTTTATCTCCCGGCATCATAAGCATATAGAACTTTGTCTTCTGTGAATTACATAGGAATAGATTTTTACATATGGTTACATTTCCTAAAACCTCGTCAACCTCTTGGCATTCCTCCATAGTGGCAGTTGCACTATGGTCTACTCTATAATATTCTATTCCTAATTTGTCTAATATATCATATACTCTTATTTCTTTATCTAATCTTCCTGTTGTATCCTCTGGTCTGCCTTTTAATAATTCCATTTAATTTACCTCTTATCCTTTTATTTTTCCCTATCTACCCTTATTCAATTGTATTTTTATTGATTTTCATTCTTTTCTTTTAATATAGGCGTTCTGATAATCTGTACAACCAATGGTATTACCATTAATATCCACACTATTGGCTCCGCCAGAATTATTCCCATATATTGTAATCTGGGTGCTAATAATACTACTACCAATACTTTCCCTACTAATTCTATGCTGCTTGAAATAATAGGCGTTGTATGGTCTCCAATGCCTTGCATCGAATTTCTAAGTATACATATCACTGCCGGCACAAAGTAAAACAAAGTGTCTACTTTAAGATAGAGACTAGCTGTTTCTATTACCTCTGCATCATTTAATCCGGTAATTAATTCTACCAGCCTTGGTGCTATTGTATAGCTGGCAATCATTGTACCTACACACCATATCCATGTTATTAATATAACTTGTTTAATACCTTTTTTGATTCTGTCTATTTTACCAGCACCAAGATTCTGCCCACAGTATGTTGCCATCGTAATTCCAAATACACCAAATGGAAGCATAAATATTTCTGTTATTTTTCTGGCCGCAGTATGTGCAACTATAGTATTATTTCCAAAAGTATTTATTGACCCCTGCAATGCAACTGTTCCAAGTGATACTAATGACGCCATAAATCCCATTGACAGACCACTCTTATACATTTCCCCTATTCTTTCTTTGTCTATTGCAAAATCCTTCTTAGACAGTCTTAACAACGGATACCTGATAAGCATATATACTATACATATCACCGCTGAAAATGCCTGAGCTATTACTGTTGCGTAAGCTGCTCCTTCTACACCCATGCCTAATCCCAGGATAAATGTATAATCCAATATAATATTAAGTATTGTTGACACAATAAGAAATATCAATGGTGTTATAGAATCACCAATAGCTCTAAGTATACTTGCACACACATTATACAACATTGACACAGTCATTCCTAAGAAAATTACCCTTATGTATGTATATGCCTCATCAATTACATCTTCCGGTGTATTTAATCCTTTGAGTAACGGCATAAGAAATGTCACACTAAAAAAAGTCAATACTATAGATGTAATAATGCCTAGCGCAATAGTTGCAGCTACATTTTTCTTAAGTTCATCCTCTTTCTTGGCACCAAAGCTTCTAGCCACTAATATTGAAAAGCCACTGGTTAACCCTGTCAAAAAACCTACAATAAGTGTATTAACCGGATTAGTGGCACCTACCGCCGCCAAAGACACTTTACCAAGTGTATCTCCAACAATTCTTGTATCCACTAAGCTGTAACATAATTGAAAAACACTTCCTAATAAAATTGGTAAAGTAAATTCTAATATTAACTTTAATGGATTTCCTTTTGTTAAATCTTTCATATATTACTTAATCCTCCCAGCTTATCGCACTCAGAAAAAGAAGCACGAACACTTTCTCACGTTAATTCAGCAAGTTTTTCCCTATGATGTTAAAAACCTTCTCACATTAAACGTTCTTGTCTAATATAAGAAGGCTACTGTTCATTATATATGTTCTGTCTATTTTACCCTAATACTTCTGCCGTAGAACTACTTAATAAATATCTGATAGATGGAAAAGCCTGATTAAGTTCCATAATCTTTCCATTACTAAGTGCTTTAAAAATATATGCTATTTCTTCCAAACTGGAATTAATCTGCTGAAATTGCTGAAAATTAACACCATATTTTCCACACGTCACTGCTAAGAAATCATTATAAGACATTCTAGGTGCTTCATAATATCTCATAATATCTTCTAACATATTTTTCATATCATCATATCCTAAAAAATTTAAAAGTGGCTTAAATACATTGAGATATTTATAGCTACCTGGTATCAATTTTATTACAAAATTCGAACTTTCCATAACGCACCTCTTGTGTTAACTATTTGTAAACATTTTCTAAAAATTTCATAATTTAAATATAGCAAATTAGCATTTCATTGTCAATTAATAAAAGACCTCCCAAAAGTCATATTGCCAGATTTTTGTCAGCCTTGCAGACATAGTACATATACTAATCCTGAGCTATTATTCCATTTATATATTCTCGCATATTTTCATACTGCATACTGTCAATTACTATCTTATTTCCATTTCTGCTAATGTACTCTTCATCCTCTAATTTCTTAACAGCTCTATTTATTGTCTTAATGGATAATCCCGAACAATCTGACAATTCCTGTCTTGTCATGCTCAATACACACTTTCCATTAACTTCTAAATATTCATAGTTCTTGGTAAGCACCATCATTAATCTATCCATACCGCCAAGAAAAAGAAATGCTCTCTCTCTTCGTCCTTGTTCCAATAAATTAAGCCCCATCCCTTTAGTTTCCATTAGTAATGCGTTAATATCTTTTTCAATCCATTCCTTGAACTTATTTTTTTTCAGAACCAAAAAAGTACATTCACTTGTTGTCTTTAACGTTGTTTTATAGGTATCAATATCCAGTAGTATTTCCATTGAACCAAAGGTAGACACCGGTTTAAACCTGACATAATCATACTCTATACCAAATATTCTATGGTCTACCGCTGTTACATTACCATCAATCATAATAAATACTTTATCTACAGGAGTATTCTCTCTGACAAACACTTCATTTTCGCCGAGCTTTTGTATTGTAATACAATCAATAAGCCACAACGGCGCATCCTGAAAGAGTTTATCAATATACTCCATTTTCTCCTTGGGTATTTCTTTTGTTAAATTCAAAATACCACATATTCTACTTTGCGTTTTATCCATTTTACCACTCTTTTACTACATTTTCACTAATACAAAAGTACATTACAATTTCGCTAAAACAGACCTTCCTATTGTGCCTTTTGGCATATCTATTCCGAAATTCTCCGCAATTGTTGCGCCTATTGTTGCAAAAGTATCTACATCTTCTAATTTTCCTGTGTTTTTTATTGTAGGAGAATAAGCTATAAATGGCACATACTCTCTGGTATGGTCAGTTCCTGTGTATGTTGGATCATTTCCATGGTCTGCCGTAAGAATTAACAAATCATCTTCTCTTAAGTTTTCCATAAGAACACCTAAATTCTCATCAAACTTTTCTATTTCTTTTGCATAGCCCTCTGGATTCCTTCTATGTCCCCATAATGCATCAAAATCAACTAGATTTGTAAAACACAATCCTTCAAAATCCTTCTTAGCCACTTCAATAGTCTGTTCCATTCCATGAACTGAAGATTTAGAACGATAAGTTTCTGTAATGCCTTCTCCAACAAAAATATCATTAATTTTTCCAATTGAAATAACATCAAACTTATTATCCTGCAATTCATTTAGAACTGTTCTGCCAAATGGTTTTAAAGCATAATCATGTCTATTACTGGTTCTAACGAATTCACCCTTTTTCTTTCCAACATAAGGTCTGGCAATAACTCGCCCAACCTTCCATTCGTCCTTCAAAGTTATTTCTCTTGCAATTTCACAACATCTATACAAATTTTCCAAATCAAAGGTTTCTTCGTTACCGCATATCTGTAATACACTATCTGCTGATGTATAAACAATCATCGCTCCAGTTGCAATTTCTTCTTCTGCTAACTCATCAAGAATCTCTGTACCGCTTGCACTCTTATTTCCTATGACTTTTTTTCCACATCTTTTTTCTAATTCTGCTATTAATTCTGGTGGAAAGCCTGTATCTGTAAATGTCTGAAAAGGCTTTTCAACCTTTAAGCCCATCATTTCCCAGTGTCCTGTCATTGTATCCTTACCGTTACTTGCTTCAGCCATTCTCATATAGCATCCCATTGGATTTTCAACAGGTGCTACCTGTTTTAATTTGTGAAGATTTGCAATACCTAATTTCTGCAAATTTGGTATCTTAAACTCATCAACCGCTTGCGAAATGTGTCCCAGCGTATCTACCCCCACATCTCCAAACTTTTTCGAATCAGGTAATGCTCCGATTCCAAGGGAATCTAATACCACTACAAATATTCTTTTATATTTCATAAGTATATGCCCTCCTATCCAAATATTTCAAATATATTTCTACTTCTTTTATCTCTTTTCAAGACTACCTTTATTATATGTTTTGCCCTTTTATATATTTCTTATTTCTAATTGCTTACCAAAATATCTTACACTTATTTACACTAATTATTTTACTTAAGTCTTTTCAATATAACCAACATCCTATAACTGAATTTCCTTTAACAATTTAGCTTTAACTTCCTTAGACGCAAATGATACTTCAATGGCATTTTTCATCATCTGTCTTATTTCCTCGTCTGTAATTCCATAGTTTGCCTGAACAAACTCAATTTCTTTAGTAATTGTTGTATTACTTACCATTCTGTTGTCTGTATTAATTGTTACCATTAATCCTGCATCTAGGAATTCTTTCATAGGATACTTTTCATCTTTTGTAACTGCTTTTGTCTGCAGATTACTAATTGGACACATCTCAATACCTATTTTTTTATCACGGCATAATTTGATAGCCTCATCATTACCTGATAGTGCGATTCCATGTCCCACTCTTAATGCTCCAGCTTTTACCGAATCAACTACATTTTCTACACTGTGACATTCTCCTGCATGTAATGTAAATGGCATCCCCATTTCTTTTACCTTAGCAAACAAATTAAAGAAATCTTTCATTGGAAAAGCAGCTTCATTTCCAGCCAAATCTCCTGCACAGACTCCTTTACCAAGGAATTCTTTCGCTACTTTGAACATTTCAAGATTTTCTTCTTCTGTATGGTGTCTCATGGCACATACTATTACATTGTATTCTGTGCCTACTTCTTCTTTTGCTTTTTCCAAACCTGTAATAACTGCCTTAATAACCTGACGACAGTTAAGATTCTCATTTACAGATAATAATGGAGCAAATCTCACTTCCACATATTTAACATTCTCTTTTGAAACTTCTTTAAGAAAATCATAACTTACCCTGGTTAATCCAGCCTCATTTTGAATACAAGCTACCGGCAAATCAAACTTTTCCAAATATTCAGCTAATGATGTACAGTCATCACTAACCTGTAATTCATTAATAGATACTTCTCTTTTCAGTAAATCCCTGGCACTTTCTAATGTAAGTGAACCATCTAAGTGACAATGCAAGTCTATTTTCGGTAATTTTTCCAATTCTTCTCTATTCATACTTTTCACACTCTTTTACTCTTTATTTTAAAAAACGCCCCAGCTTATTGCACTAGAGCGTCTAATGTGTTTATTGAATGTTTCCTGGTCCAAAGCCCATTGGCAATAATTCATTTAATTTTATTACTTTATAATCATCTTCCGATTTCGCTAAAATTATGTCAAAATTCTCATAATCACAAAATTCCATCATAACCTGTCTGCATACTCCACATGGTGCACAATAATCTAATTCTTTAGCATCCTTTTTTCCACCAACAACTGCAATTGCTTTAAAATTCTTGTTACCTTCACTAACTGCCTTAAAAAAAGCTGTCCTTTCAGCACAATTGCTTGGTGTATATCCTGCATTCTCTATATTACAACCTGTATACACCTTTCCATCAACTGTTAATAATGCCGCCCCTACACAAAAATTAGAATATGGCGAATATGAAAACTCCCGCATATCTAATGCCATTTTTACTAATTGACTATATTCCATAAAAACCTCCAATTATGAAAACTCTCTTTAATAGTTGCGTAGTGCTTGTCAAAAACTTATGCAAACATAATTTTCTCTTTATTAACCACGCAATCTATGAGTATTAAAGCATATAGATTGCTTTTACACTCTATATGCTTTAGTTTCAGATATTATTTAGATTTCATATATGGTTTACCATTAGCTGCCGGTACTCTGGCTTTTCCAACAAAGAGTACTAAAGCTAAAATTGTTACAATATATGGAATCATTGAAATTAAGTTAGGTGATACTGCATTACTTGCACCTGCCAATGCCTTAACACCATTACAGAAGCCAAACAAAAGGCAGGCTTTCATTGCACCTTGTGGTGTAAATTTACCAAAAATTACAGCTGCAATAGCTATAAAACCTTGTCCAACAATAACGCTTCCCCTAAACTGACTAACAGTTGCCAATGTTACATATGCTCCACCAAGACCTGCTAAAAATCCTGATAAAATAACACAAATATAACGAACTCTAAATACATTAATACCTAATGTATCACATGCCTTTGGATGCTCTCCAACAGCACGAAGTCTCATACCAAAACGAGTTTTATAAAATACAAACCATACCACTGCAACAAGAATAAAACAAATATATGCAGCGCTATATGTTGCGAATACATTGTAGCCAAATGAACCTGCTTTAAACACACCATCAAACATCTTAGGTAATTTGCTGGCTGTATCTAATGCCGGAGTGTCTGCTGAATTATCAAATAATGCTTTACATAAAAATATTGCTAAACCAGGAGCCAGAAAGTTAATAGCCGTACCAGCTATTGTCTGGTCTGCGCCAAAGGAAACACAGGCAACGGCATGCAATAATCCAAAAGCCGCACCAGCCAAACCTCCACACAAGAAGCCTAACCAACCATTTCCTGTAAAATACGCTACTGCCGCACCTGTAAAGGCTCCAATTGTCATCATTCCTTCTATACCAATGTTAACAACACCACTTCGCTCTGAAAAACATGAACCTAAAGCAGCATATAGTAATGGAGGAGTCGCAATAAGCATTGCATTAATTAATAAACCTAAATCCTTAATAATTGCATCCATTATTTATTTCCTCCTTTACCCTTTTTTGCTAATTTTGATGTAAGCAACATCTTAAATACGTGGGATACAGCAATAAAAATAATTATTGTTCCCATAATAATATTTACGATTTCAGATGGAGCATTAATTATACTTAACTTAGTTCCACCATATTTCATTGCTCCATAGAAAAGTCCTGAAAAAATACATCCAATAGGGTTTGAAGCACCAATTAATGCAACTGTAATACCTTCAAAACCAAAACCTTCCTGACTGGCAAACTGACTGATACGTCCTGACATACCCATTAAGTGAACTGCGCCACCAAGTCCTGCCAATGCGCCTGAGATTGCCATAGCTGTCATTGCAGCCTTATTCGTATTTATACCACCATATTCAGCGGCATTTTTATTAAATCCTACTGCTCTTAATTTATATCCTAAAGTAGTCTTATTAATAATTACCCAAATTACAATTGCAAAAATAACAGCTAACACAATACCCCAGTTTGCTGACGTACAACCAGTGGCTGTAATTACTGCCTTTGGTGCTGTAATCATGGCTGATTCAAGAATATCTTTTGATGCTTCACCGCCACTTTCTCTATGCATAATATCCAAATTAATTACAAAGTTAGAAAGATAAAAAGCAATCCAGTTAAACATAATATATGACAATACTTCATTTATTCCTCTTTTTACCTTTAACAAACCAACTATTGCACCCCATATTCCTCCGGCAACCATTGCTGCCAGAATACAAAGTGGTACATGAATAATCGCAGGCACATCTACTAAAACACCAACTACGCAGGCAGCTAATGTACCAACTACGAACTGTCCTTCTGCACCAATATTAAATACACCTGTTCTAAAAGAGAAAGCAACGCTTAAACCGGTGAAAATTAATGGGCTGGCGTAAACAATACACCATGTTATATATTTTGGCTTACTGAAAATACCTTCTGCCAATTTACTGTATGCTGCTATAGGACTAATTCCAGCTATTGCTAATAATATAGCACCAATTATAAACCCAACAATAATTGCAAGGAAGGTATATAATGCATTACTGTCTAAAACACTCTTTTTCTTATCCATTATTAGCACCTCCTGCCATCATTAATCCTAATGTATTTTCATCAGCATCTTTTCCTGCCATGCTACCAACGATCTGACCATCGAAGATAACTTCAATTCTGTCTGAAAGGCTCATAATTTCATCTAATTCAAAGGAAACAAGCAATACTGCCTTATTCTTGTTTCTCTGTTCAACTAAATATCTATGAACGAATTCAATAGCACCAACATCAAGACCCCTTGTAGGATTTACAGCAATTAATAAATCAGAATCATTCGTTACTTCTCTTGCAATAATTACTTTCTGCTGATTACCACCAGATAACTGTCCGGCTGGTTTATCTTCACTACCTCTTGGGCGAATATCGAATTTTTCACTTAACTGAGTTGCATGGTCTCTAATTACCTTCTTCTTTAAGAAAAAGTTCTTAGAATAAGGTTCCTTCTCAAAGTTCTGTAAAATCAAGTTCTCTGCTACTGTATAATCAAGAACCAGACCATGTTTCTGTCTGTCTTCAGGAATACTGGTAATTCCCTTATTAAATAACTCCTTTGGAGTAAGATTTAAGACATTTTCGCCATGCATCAATATTTCACCTGATTCTCCTTTACGAAGACCAGTTAATATTTCAACAAATTCTGACTGTCCATTACCGTCAACGCCGGCGATACCTACAATTTCACCCTTACGTACTTTGATATTTAAATTCTTTAATATATCAACACCTCTATAATCTTTTCCACAAAGATTTTTAACCTCAAGGACAACTTCACCTGGTGTTAATTCTTTCTTATCTACTACAAATTCTACATTTCTACCTACCATCATAGAAGCAAGGTCATTTTCCGTTACATCACTAACTTTAACAGTATCAATGTATTTACCCTGTCTGATAATAGTACAATAATCCGCTGATGCTTTAATTTCCTTTAATTTGTGAGTAATCAAAATAACTGATTTACCATCTGCTGTTAAGTTACTGATAATATCTATTAATTCCGTAATCTCTTGTGGTGTCAATGAAGCTGTTGGCTCATCAAGAATTAGAATATCAGCACCTCTGTATAATACTTTTAGTATTTCTACTCTTTGCTGCATACCTACCGAAATGTCTTCAACCTTGGCATCTGGATCTACCTTCATATTATATCTTTCAGATAATTCCATAACCTTTTTCTTAGCTGATTCTAAGTCAACTCTAATTCCCTTTTTAGGTTCCATACCTAATACAATATTTTCTGTAACAGTAAATGGTTGCACAAGCATAAAATGCTGATGTACCATACCAATTCCTAATTCAATAGCTTTCTTTGGTCCGTCTATATCAACTTCCGTACCATTAATAGCAATTGTACCTGATGTTGGTTTATACAATCCATAAAGCACATTCATAAGTGTACTCTTTCCTGCTCCATTTTCTCCTAGAATCGCATGAACTTCTCCCTTATGAACAGTCAGATTAATGTGGTCATTTGCTACGAAATCACCAAATTTTTTAACGATATCTTTCATTTGGATAACCGTTTGTTTTTCGTCTACATGACTAGTTCTCTCCACTTCGATTCCTCCTATCTTTTTTATTTATTCCTATAATTATTTAAATTAATAATATTTTTTCTAAACAACAATACTATCAACTCAAAACATATTAATTATATTCTCTGATAACCCAGTATCATATTATTACTATATCTTTAAAACCATAGTTTCTGGCTAAATCAGCCAAGGTTTCTAAAAAGCTTTTCTGTGGAACTTGATAATGAGAGTATTTTTCCTCAACTCCCATTGGCCTATATGCAATTATTTTGTATCTAATATCAGCTATGTCCAAATATTTACCTAATAACTTCGCTGTATTTTCAACTGTTTCCCTTGTATTAAATAAGTCTGGTACAACTACTGTTCTAACTTCATATAGTTTTCCAATACTCGCTAAAAATGTGGCATTTTTTAATACTATTTCATTTGAAACACCAGTAACATTAATGTGTTCTTCCTTGCTAAATGCCTTAACATCTAACATTACCCCATCTGTTACCTCTAGAAGAGACGGGTACTTTTCAAAATCCAATGTTCCATTACTATCAATTAATGTATGTAAGCCATTTTCCTTACATATCTTAAATAGTTCTTCTATAAAATCAGAATATAATGTACATTCTCCACCAGATACTGTTACTCCTCTAATAAAAGGAATCTGTTTCTTTATCTCCTCAAAGGCTCGTTCTGGTGTCATTCTTCTAATCTTAGGGCTGCTATGTCTTTTACATGTTTTAATGCATGTATCACAATTGCAACATTTTTCTATATCATAAACTACCTTTTTATCCACAATATGTATAGCCTTGGTAGGGCACTTTTCCACACATTCCCCACAGTTTACACATATATTCTTTGTTTCCGGATTGTGGCAGTATTTACAGTCAAAATTACATCCCTGAAAAAATATTGCTGTTCTATTTCCCGGACCATCAACACAACTAAAAGGTATTATCTTATTTACCAAAGCCTCTGCCATTAACGAATCCTTCTCTCTAAGATTTTGCCATTAGCCTTAGCGCCCATAGCTAGTGCCGTAGTATCTAGTAATACATTATTACCTTTTTCCAATTTTTCTATCTCTGAACGTTTAGCTAAATAGCCTGTAATTCTAATTACATCACTATCAGCAGAATAAAATGACAAATATCTAAGATCCTGCTTAAATGCTCCCTTAATTATATCCAGTACATATTCCTTATTCTTATGAACTGTTGTATCAATAGGGAAAATGTCTCCTGTTCCTGATGGGAAATATTTATGATATCTTGAACAATGTCTTAAATGATCTATTAATTCACTTGGCTCTTCACCAATTGGAATTCTTGTTCCCGGAGTAACTCCCTTATCCTGAGCTATTCCTACCTGTGCGTGCAATACAAAGTTTCCATTTGTTGCTTCGCAATATGGGTTCTTATGTGCTTTATTTAACGCATCAATCTGTTCTAAAATCTCAACAGCTAAGTCATCTGCCTGTTTATCATGACCATATCTTGCATTAATTCCTTCTTTTTCTAATAAAATATTAACGCATTCAGCCATTCCTACCATACCAAACATAGCCGTAAATCTGTCTCTATGAATAAATCCTTCCTTTGCAAGGAAATTATTTTCAAAAAATCCGCTTTCTTCTACTTCAAACTTAATTCGAGAATCCATATATCTTGCCATAATATCGCATACATACGGAAGCTGATTCTGCTTAAAGTCTTCAATATTTTTAGAGCGTTTTGCAATGTTTCCAAGAATTAATCGACAAAGTGTATATGAACCGCCACCTAATTTCAAACCGTTATAGCAACTGGCGATAACATAATCTTCACCTGCTTCACTCTTAAACATTTTATGGTTAGCAAAACTTGGTTTAGCACTATGCAGTGCTGTATCTACACATCTTAATGCAAACTCATCTGATGTTAATTCTTCATCGTATTTCATTGTAATATTAGGTACTGCCTGTTCTAATTCAGCCTCTACCTCTAATATAATTCTGCCTGCCTTAGTATCTACAGGTCCAATATTTGCATGAGAAAATGAATCTAATATAGTTCTATCCATATGAATCATAAACATTTTAATCATTTTCTTAGCTTGTTTTTCATCAACCGTATCAATAAACGGTTCTAATAATTCATCTAAAGCACCTACATACACTGGAAAATTAGTTACACTAGGTACATGCTTGTAAAAAATTAATAATGTGTTAATTGCTTCGTATAAGTCTGTTGGAGGATCAAGCTCTAAGAATTTACATCCTTCCTTCATTAACTTATTATAATCCGGAATAATATATCTAGGGCGCACTGGTGCGTGACCTTCAAACAAATCACAAATACACTGTGTCTCAATTGGCTGATTTAATAATTCATCTAAACCTTCCGGTAAATCAAGCACTTCTAATAATGAATCAGCCTGTCCTGCTAAAGTGGCAATTTTTTGTTCATGAGTTAATGTTGAACTTTTAATTGTTTCCAATATTGAATTTCTTGTTTCATTTACCTTTTCCATTGAGATATCTCGCATAATATTTCCTCCTAGAATCTCTACATTCACTAAAAACTTACATAAAAATACTTATTTCCTATAGTACAAAGGCATGAGAATACAACTCATGCCCTTGTTTCAGTCATATCTCTATATGCATCTGAATATTATTAATATTAGTCTAATTCGTAAACATCACCGTAAGTAGCTTCGAAATCATCTTTTGTTGATGGAACAACGATTTCACCAGCGATGATTTTTTCTTTAACTTCATTAACAGCTGCTAACACTTCTTCTGATAAGTTATCAGTTGTTGGAGCAATATCTACACCTGCATCAGATAAATTGTATGTTTTGATACCATTTTCAAGTGTTCCGTTTACAACTGCTGCTGCAACGTCATAACAAGCATTGTCAACACGTTTCATAGCTGAAGTAAGAATTGTTTCTGGAGCAATAACACTCTGGTCAGAGTCAACACCGATAGCCCAGATACCAGCTTCTTTACATCCATCGATAACACCAAGTCCTGTACCACCAGCTGCATGGAAGATAACGTCAGCGCCATCTGCTACCATATTGTTAGCTGCTGTTTTACCAGCTGCTGTATCAGCAAAACTGTTAGCATTATTCTGAAGAACTTTTACTTCTGGATTAGCATCAATAGCACCTGCTAAGTAACCATAACCAAACTGGTTCATAGTTTCTGTAGACATACCAAGAACTAAACCTACTGTATTGCTTTCAGTTGTAAGACCAGCTACATAACCTACAAGGTAAGAAGCCTGAGCCTGTTCAAACATTAAGCAAGTAACATTTTCAAGATCTGAGTTTGTTGAATCATCAATGATAGCAAACTTCTGATCTGGGTTAGCTTCAGCTTCTGTTCTTAAAGCATCTGCTAATGCATAACCAACACAAATGATTAAGTCATATTCTTCATCAATAAATGTTTCGATATTTGGAACATAATCTGCGTCTGTTTTTGATTCTAAATAATTAACAGTGATTCCTAATTCAGACTGAGCTTTCTGAAGACCTTCCCATGATGACTGGTTGAATGAACCATCATTAACACCACCAAGGTCTGTAACCATACCAACTTTGATATCTGAAGCATCTGCTGCTTCTGTTGCTTCAGCTGTTTCTTCTGTTGTTGTTTCTGTAGCTTCTGTAGCTTCTGTTGTTGTTTCAGTAGTATCTGCTGCAGCATTGTTTGCAGTATTTGAGCTACCACAAGCAACTAATGATAATGTCATAGCAGATGCTAACACTAAAGATAAAAGTTTCTTTTTCATTAATTAATCCTCCTTAATAAAATATGAAAAAAGTTTATATAATGAAATTAATTGATTATCAATTAATCCATTTTCAAAATTATTAATCTATGTATACTAATATACGCCTTGATTATTGTATTCATAATAGGCCATTTTAAAAAGGTCATATGTCTCTTTTTAACTCTGTTTTTACATATAACTTACTTATATTTTCATTAACTCTGAATGACATACCAAGCCTATTGTCCTTTTATTATACACTTCTAATCAATTTTTTTCATCATTTTAAGCAAATTGTCTTATTTTTATTTCTTATCAGTGATACAATTATTAAAAGTAAGACTTATATATTTTTTACAATTGTCCACACATAAGGTTTATTTTTCTATTTTTTTCCACATACGCTTCCTCTAAAAGCAATAAATGTGTGAAATACCCTCTGATAAAGCCTTTTTCCTCAAATAATTTTCACACCTTAGTCTGACATACTTTCTCCTATAAAACAAAAAGAACACCATCTGCAAAGCTCTACGTCTTTGTAAACAGTGTTCACAATGCGCCTTCAGGGGCTCGAACCCTGGACACCCTGATTAAGAGTCAGGTGCTCTACCAACTGAGCTAAAGGCGCTTATATATTATTTTGTAACGCAAGAAATATTATATTACAGTATTTTATAAAATGCAAGTATTTTTTTTAATTTTTAAAAATATTTTTTGAACCCCTTAGTTAATATACTATCCTATCAAAATCTCCCTCAATATATTTCCCCAATTAGAGCCTTCACCATTATAAATAGCAATATGTTCATCATCTCTACTTCTATTTGAAAAATTAGGATAAATAAATCCACCCTTTGGTGAGCCCATCTCATAATCCCCAGTTAGCGGTGAAATTGCACATATTATAAATTCATATAC
>CAYOMP010000001.1:59364-65289 GCA_964405075.1 uncultured Lachnospiraceae bacterium | reverse complement strand
AATGTTAAATCATCACATGTAATAAATGCCATTTTCTTACTCCTAATTTAATGCTTCTTTTAAAACCTCAAGATTATCTGTCATAACCTGCAAATATGTTGCTCCATTATCAATATCCTGTTGAGTAATTGACTGCAAAGAATTTAATACCTTTATTTGCTGTTTTTTCTCTTTTGTATTTTCAATAATTGTTTTTGCAATAGCCTCATCTGAGTTTTCAATAACTAATACCGTATTTAAGCCTAATTCATCTATTTTGTTTGCCAGGAATACTACCGTTTCAAAACTAGCTTCTGTTTCTGCACTACATCCCGCAAAAGCTGCGAAATATTCAATTCCATAATCATCTGCTAAATATCTGAATGGAAATCTATCACCAAATAGAATTGTATTTTTACTACTTGATTTCACTACATCTTCATACTCCTTATCCAAGCTTTGCAACTTTTCCACATAGGCTGTCATATTATCCTGATAAACCTTTGTGTTATCTGTATCAACATTTGATAACGCTGTGGCTATTTTTTCAACCAAAATCTGTGTATTTTTTAGTGACAACCAGATATGTTCATCTATATGCTCATGTTCTTCCTCATTATGTTGATGCTCATCTGCTTCTTCATTGATATCATTATCATGTTGGTGCTCATCTGCTTCTTCGTTGATTTCATCATCATGTTGGTGCTCATCTGTTTCTTCGTTGATTTCATCATCATGTTTATGATCATCTGTTTCTTCACTGATTTCATCACTATGTTGATGTTCGTCATCTTCATGCTCGTGCTCTTCTTCCTCATCATGATGATGGGATTCCATACCTTCTACAATCTTTTCCGACTTTACATCATTTCCTAATTCTTCTACCAAATTAATAACCTGCATATTAGGATTAACAGCCTCTTTCAATGCATCCTCAACCCAACCATCAGATGCGCCTCCTACATAAACAAATACATCTGCATTTGCAATTTTGTAAATATCCTCTGCTGTTGGTTGATAACTGTGTAAATCTACACCATCTTTTAGTAATATTGTCAAATCATAACTGTCTTTTAATTCACCAATAACTTCCCTGGTCCAATCATATTCTGAAAATGTTGTACACACTACACTTAATTTATCGTCAGTAGCTGTTACTGTTGCCTTTTCACTATTAGTTTTTCCAGCTGTTAACTCCTCATTTTCAGTCGCACTTGAACAACCTGCAATTGCACTTAAACCTACCATTGCAGCCATCATTACACCAAATATTCTATTTTTTTTCATTACAAATAAACCTCCAAATTGAATTCTAAACTCAGAAACACTATCTTCGAGTTTTCCAAATTATCGCGACGTTCTTCACTACTCGCCTTAATTAATATTTTTATCGCATACAAAAACTTTTATTAAAAATATCAACTGTAATTCAATTCAAAAGTTCAACTTTTAATGTTATTAGGGTATCTTTTGTACAATTAGAAATTTTAAACATTGTACAAGTTTGCGTGAACACGCAAAGAAGAGCCATTACAAATGGCACAAAAAGAATAACCTTTAGATTAGAAATAGTCTGAATTGCCATTTCTATTTCCATACAAACAGAACATTCATCTCCTGAACAATTATGGTGTACATTTTCAACAATAAATATATATGAAAATAGAATGGTAACACATATAATAGCTGCCATAGCCAAAGCTGCTACCCCATTTTTATATTTCATTGTGTACACCTACCTTTCTGTCCATATTGATACGAACTAAAAAAACTATATTATTTTTTAGCTACCGCGTAAATTATATCCCCGACAATTTCCCTTGTCAACAACTAATTGCAAATCATTCGCATTTACTTTTCTACATAATCAGACAAAGAGTACCTTGAATAGAGGAAAAGAATGTGCAAAGCACTTTCCTATGAATTAAAAAATCACTCCGAATATTGATTCTACAATATCCAGAGTGATTAAAACTCTTCTCTATTCAAGATACTCCCATCCTTCTATCTCACCACTGCTTAAAACATTGAACATATGTAATCTACACTTCAACAAAATCTAAATCAACTAATTCAAACTTATTTGAATAGTATTTTTTGTAACATAACATAGCAAGTTTATCCATATTTACAATATTCTTTGTCTCTGCATTGAATGCTGTGGCAAAATATCTCTTAAGTGACTTTAGTGCGCTCAAATCATCATTAGCATTATTAAGAATTCTCTTGACCTCTTCCACATTCAGTGTCGACAACAATATCCTTTCTGCATCAGTGGGAGAATACTTTTTAATAAAAATTATTTTAAAAAGATCCATATACAATACCTCCCTTTTTCTTTTATTATACTACAACTTTAGTAATACATATAATTATATTATTCTTAAATGTCTGTCCTATGATTTTCTAATAAATTTATTTTTAAATTAACTTTTTAATAAAACTATCATTTTACACAATTTTTTCCATATCTTTTCGATAGTTTTTCACTAACTTGAATAAAAAACATTGACTTAATTTTTCTAAAATGATATATTAGTTTTAGTATTTTAAGAGTTAGTTCTAATTGCACGTGTTTGTAAATTATTGGATTCTTAATAATTTACGGATGAGTGCTTTTTTTATATCCATATAGATATATTGCAACAATCGAAAGATTCGAGCTTAGTCAAACTTATTAAGATACGAAACAAAAATATACATAAGGAGGTATCTTAATATGAATAAAGGTACAGTAAAATGGTTTAACTCAACAAAAGGATTTGGATTCATCACTAACGATGAAACTAACGAAGAAGTATTCGTACATTTCTCAGGAATTAATGCTGATGGTTTCAAATCATTAGAAGAAGGGCAGAAAGTTACTTTCGATCTTGAACAGGGAAACAAAGGTATGCAGGCTGTTAACGTAACAGTTGCTTAATCTTTCAACCATAAAAAGCATTATAAAAATCTAAAGATTTTTATAATGCTTTTTTTTACGAAGCCATTAAGAAACATCTCGATAATCCAATGCAGTTTTACCTGATTACCAAAGCTACCCCCAGCAATATTACTAGAAACATCACATTCATTCCTGTAAACACTTTTACATATTTTCCCGTATTACTGCCTTCACTAGTGGCATAAAATTTGTAAGAAATCAAACTGGCCATTGATGCAATCAAGGTTCCTAACCCACCAATGTTTACACCCCAAATCAGCATTTTGTAATCACTTGTAAACTCAGCTAACAATATAGCTGCCGGCACATTACTGATGACCTGACTTGATAATATACCAACTACTAACTCTCTACCATTTACTATAATCTGTAGTCCCTGTCGAACAATTTCAATGTTCCCCATATTTCCAATAAAAATAAAGAAATTTACAAATGTTAATAACAAACTATAATCCACATTTTTAAATATTTTTCTTTCAGTTATCAACATTAATACAGTACATATCCAAAATACCATTACATAGTTAATAACTCTTGCTACAGTCAATAAGCAAATAACAAACATACAGCAATAAATAATAACCTTTACCATATTTGTTTCAAACTTTACTCCTATACCTTCTGTAGCAATTTCTTCTTTCTTTACAAAAAAAATACAAACAATCAGCAATACAGCTGATACAATTGTTAATGGTAACATATGAAGTAAAAACTGCCCCATTCCCATTTCTGAAATTCCATATAAATATAAATTCTGTGGATTGCCAATCGGTGTAAACATACTTCCCAGGTTGGCGGCAATTGTTTGTAACACTACAACATAAATAATATGTTCACGCTTATTTGCTTCTTCAAATACCAATATTGAAAAAGGAATAAAAGTTATAAGTGCCACATCATTAGTAATAATCATACTTGATATAAAGCATAATGCAATCAAAATAAATGCCAATTGTCTGGTATTATTGGTTTTCAAAAGCAACATAGTGGCTATTTTACTAAATATTCCTTCCCTTTGTAAACCAGCCATTACAAGCATTAGACAAAATAAGATTGCCAACACTCTAACATCTATATAATCAATATATTCTCTACTTGGAATAACAACAAATGCTGATATAATAGCTAACAAACCAGATACGCACAGCACTACCTCTTTTTTCACAAAATCAATACAATATTTCATTTAATCATACCTCTCAACTATCCCATCTTTATCTCTGGTAAACACCTTTCAACTCAAAAACGGAGCAGCCTGACGCCACCCCGTTCCTAATATTACACTATATCTGTTCTTTTTTAAAGACTAATTTATTCATCCTTTTTTATGTTTTTACGAATCTCTTTAGCTACCGCCATATCTTCTATTAACATATGTTGAAATATCCAATCCACCAGATTGTCACGCAACTTAGTTAACTCTTTTTCAGGATGTTTTTTCATTTCCGGCAGATTAACGCCCATTACGAATTTCACAAATGCTTTATGACCTTCTACATGTTTCTCAATGTCTTTATAATTGGCCTCTCTCATTAATCTCTCTTCTTCATAAAAATGATATGATGCAAAATTTCTTAATTCACACACTATATCCAATAATTGCTTATCTTCCACTCCAATGCATTTGATACGCAACAACTGCTCCATATCTCGTCCGATTTTAAACAATTGCTTATTCTGATAATCCATACTCTGGATATTTGTATTTAATTCCGGCTTCCAATCAAAATTAAAATCAAACATATTCCCATCGCTCCCACTTACGACACTAAAGTACCATGCCTTTACTATAGTACAAATTATAGAATTTTAAAAAAAATAATTCAACACATATTCTATGAAAAATTATTAATCCTTTATTAATAAAATTAAAGCCCTTGTTTAAACTATCTTAAAGTCTCATTTTTGGTGCATCTGAACCGATCTGGCTGTGAAATCATCTTTGTACTTATTGACAAATTCCTGCTTTTTCTTTGAATAATTCTTTACCTTTTCGTTTTCTTTATCATCGCTCATAACATTTAGTTCACTATCTATATATACCTTTGTTTTAGAAAAATCATTTACAAGCATAATATAATTGCAAGGAACTACAACACATTCAGCATTTTCTCTATCAGCGGTAATAACTGCATTTTCGTTAATTTCCTTTATACAATCAATAATAAACTGATTGTTTTCTTCAACAAAAAAAGTTTTATACTGATTGGCAAATTCCTTAAACCTGTCGATACTGCCATCATTTTCTAAAATTCTTCCTTCCTGTGCTTTTCCTCTAACACCAGCAATAGCATCTAATAGTGCCATCTTTAATGTTTTGGCCACATTAAATTCATTTCTATATTCTGCCTCATAAATAGCATCAAATACGTTCTCTAGCATCTTTTCTGTCATTTTATCAATTTCCAGTTGATGACAGTTTCTCATAAAGAAATCCAAACTGTTTCTCCATAAATAATAGTTAGAAAAAGTATTGGCCTTTCTAACATTAGCACCCATTTCATGTACCGCTCTGGATGCTCCTATAGCCGCTACTTTATAACCTGCATTCTTGATTCGATAACCCCACTCCATATCATCCCAGTAAATGAAGTTATCCTCCGGCATAGGTCCTACTTCTTTAACAACCTTAGTAGGCAACATTACCGAACAAGCTGCAACCGTATCACAATATACAACCTCTGGAATATCATCAGAATCCAATGTATCCGCATACATTGTTCTAGCACCAAAATTTCTAAAATCAAGTTTCAGTCCCATCTGTTGGATATATGCCGGTTGTTGCAAATGATATACTTTTGAGCCTACCATTCCAACATCAGGGTTTTCCTTTAAAAATGTAAGAGACGCTTCAATAGCATTTTCATCTATCTGTGCATCATTATCTAAACACATCAAATATGGATAGCCCATTTCCACTACTTTCCTAATGCCTGTATTAAATCCTCCAGAACCACCAAGATTTTCTTTGTTTTCAATAACTGTTACCTTGTCTGCATATT
>CAYOMP010000001.1:0-59354 GCA_964405075.1 uncultured Lachnospiraceae bacterium | reverse complement strand
CATAAATATCAAAATCCTGAAATACCGACTCTAAAACAGATTGTATACACATTAAAACATAATCCGCTTTATTATAATTGCAGATTACCACACCTACTTGTTTCATATCATTTGTTCCCCCAATTTCTAGAATTCTATTTTACTGTATGAATAACGAGTTTGCTTGCAAACTCTTCGCGCGCGATCATTGCCTTTATAGCAAACTTCTTCTCCACGAGCTACGCATATTGCATAGATTGCTTTTTATCTTTGTTGCTCTCCATTTTTATGCTTTTTATTAATTTTACTTTTTAATCTCTCTAACATATATTTCTGCCCAGGCTGGCATAAAACCTGATTTAATGGCTACCGACTGTGAAACTGCATGGGACTCACTGGTGCCATAAAATGGAACTTTTCCCATTTTAATTATTTCCTGTTTAATTAAAGATGTAAGGTTGGCTGCCAATCCTCTGTTTCTATATTCAGGTAACACATCTACACCTATCTGCCATAAGTATTTACCGTCCATACTGGCTCCAGCCATTCCTATCATTTTTTCATTCTCCACAGCTACAATGGCTATACCATCAGACATTGCCTCATCATAGCAAACCGCATTATTAAATTTGTGCTGTCCTTTAATTGCCAGTATTTCCTCCTGAGATAATATCTTAATCTCACATAAAGGCTTAACCTCCTCAAAATCTTTATCCGGCAAAAAGTAAATATGCGTATCTGCAATTTCCAAACCACATTTATTAAGCTGTCTTTCCAACTTTCTTAATGTATTAAAATTACACATCCATTCTGGTGCTTTTTCATTGGCATATTCATTAACACTCCACTCATACATTTGCTCTCCAGCCATAATAAATGCTTGCCCTAAGCATACAATTGCTTTGAATTCCAAGGTTTTTCCTGTATATATTCTGGCACCTTCATTAGCCTTGGTTTTTCCAATTAAAACCTTCTTACCTGCATCATATTCTGTAATATTACAGTCCAGTATAAACTGTTTTCGCGCCACTTCTAACATTTTTTCATCTATTTTCACAATTTTGTACCCGCCTTACTTCTATTCATCCCATATATTGTATCCTATTTTTCCAATACTGTCGAATATTTTGTAACTGTTCAGAGCCAATCAGATTTATCAAAATAGAGCGATGAATGCTTGCATTCAAGATCACTTTTTTATATAAATCTATTTGGCGGATACGCCACACTGAGGAAACACTCAGTGTTTTCGAGGTTGGCTCTGAACATTCACTATATTCTAATAACAATATCTGTTTAGACTTATATCATAAATTTCTCTATAATTTTCAACCATTTAACCCAAATACAATCAACCGCCAAAATTAGTCAGCATATGGGTAATAATTATACTAAATATAATGTTTACTGCTGTTGCAAATAACGCCCCGACTAATGTATATCTGGTTTTTTTAACCTTTGCCGCCATAAAATATACGCTCATTGTATAAAAAACTGTTTCTGTACAACTCATCATTATAGACACCATTATTCCAACAAATGAATCTGTGCCATATGTTTTAAAAATATCTAACACTAATCCTGTTGCCGCTGATGATGAGAATAATTTAACTATAGCTACTGGTATTATTGGTGCAGGAATAATCCTTGAATCAATTACACTTCCAAGAATATTTCCAATACAATCTAAAAATCCGGATTCTCTTAATATACCAACTGCAACCATAAGTCCTATTAACGTTGGCATAATATCAACTACGATTTTTGCTCCATCAACTGCACCTTTAACAAAATCCTCATATACATTTTTCTTCATTAGCATTCCGAACCCTACTATGTAGAAAATAGTTAATGGCATTATTAAATCCGACAAAAAAAGAATTATCTGCATTTGGATATCCTTTCTGCGACTTTTGCAAATATTATTCCTGCAATTGTTGAAATGATAGTGGTAATAATTGCAGGTGCCACAATAAGAGCAGGATTGGTTGAACCATATTGATTTCTATATGCCATCATATTTATGGGTATTAATTGTAATGACGAGATGTTTACAATAAGAAATGTACACATAGCTGTGCTTGCTCTATTACTATTATTATTTAGTTCTTTTAGACTCTTCATTGCATTTAGACCAGCTGGTGTTGCCGCCCAACCTAAACCCAGAATATTAGCAATAATATTAGTAGAAATGTATTCCCTGACTTTATGTTCTTTTGGAATAGTTGGAAATAAATAGTCAATTACAGGTGCTATTTTCTTAGTTGCCACATTTATAATTCCTGCATCCTCTGCTATTTTCATTATTCCACTCCACATTCCCATAACTCCTAACATGGTAATGCATAATTGTATAGCCTCTTTTGCAGAATCAATGGCTGCAGTGGTAACATTTCCCATAGTACCATTAAAGGCTGCATACACTATTCCAATGATAATCATCATTCCCCATAAGTAATTTAACATTTGATCACCTATAGTTTTTTTATAGTATATGCAACCTCTATTTACATAATGAATCTTTTAGAATTTGACACAGGATTATACATTCATCAAATTCTAAATTTTTTATTCCGAAAAAATTGCGAGTATTTTTTATCGAATCACAAAATAAGTACTTTTAAATAAGTCTTACCGTTTAGAATTTTCCTGAACTACCACCATGTCGATTTCCAGAACTTCCCACATGACTGCCTCCACCTGATGAACCGCCATTATCTATAGTTCTTACAGTTCTTGTGGTATTAGTATAAATATCACTTTGTCTTCTTATATCACATTTATGGTTTTTAGCATATGTATAGCCATTCACTGTCATTTTGGTACTGTGCCCACTATAAATTACCCCTGTTATTATTCCACCAACAACTAATGAAATTAGTACTTCTATAAGAGTGGTCATCATCCTCTCTCTCTTACCTGCATCTAATGAATAATTATACTCTTGATAAAAACTCTCTACAAAAGTCTGACATCCCGCATAATAATCGCCATCTGTTAAGTATGACGCCACCTCTGACACCATACTATCAGTCTGGTTTTCTGATAGCATACTCACTAATTTACCACTAGTTGATATAGCTAATTCTCTATCTTCCATATCAATTACTAAAATTATGCCATCGCCCATTTCTTTGTTATAACCAAAACCATTATAATCAAAATAATCATCTGCATATGCTACTACAGACTTACCATCTAATGTATTTGTAGTAACTACAACAATATCAGACTCTGTTTTTGCAATATATTCTAAACACAAACTTTGCAACTTAGCCTCTTCATCTGAACTCAATAATTGTGCATTATCATATACCTTTTGCTGTGGACTTGTAAAGCCGCAAAGCATTACAAAGCTACATACCAACATACATATTACTGTACATTTCTTAAATATATTTTTATATGTTCTCATGAATGTTCCTCCTATATAAACATTTCAAACAATTTAATTATTGCAAATACCGCAACCGAACTTCCAGCAAACAATGAAATAACTTTTCCTACACTAATTGGCAGCTTACCAACTACTTTTCCTGTTTGCCCATTCATTGTAAATGTAAATGTTTGCCCTTTGTATCTATAGTTCAACATCCATACCGGCATCAAAATATAATCTGCCTTTTGTTTATGTAGTGTAACATCTTCTCTTATGACAGCAGTAGTTGCATAACCATTAATAGTTCCCCTTGCCATATCCTTAGCATACTGCTCTAACCTGCTTTCTACTCTGTCTTCTAATTCTTTGCTGGTAAAATTATATTTTTCTGATACATAACCTGATAAATAAGGAATTTCAAACTTCTTTATATCGCCATAATCAAAAGGTTCCAGCTTATCCATAATATCATCATCCATTTTTTCAGAAGCATCTGCCGGCACCCTGTTAAACTGCATTGTAACATTTCTATGTACATTATAGTGTTCTGTATTTGTAATTTCCTTATTTCCATGACGTTCTACTCTGACTCTCGTACAACGTGCATCCAAATCAACTTCTGAATTATAATCATATAACCAAAATGGCACATACATACCCGTGATTTTTTCAATTGTATTTTGACTAACAAATTCCTTTGGTGTTAGTAACCCTTTCTTACTCCACTTCTTAAAAGCTGCCACAGCTTCTTCTTTATTATGTTCAAAAGGAATAACACCTGTTGGTGCATTCACACCCTGTAAACGATTCTCTATTAACGTAGCATTTCCACAGAAATTGCAAAATGTAGCTGATGTATTTTCATCTGTCAATAGCTCTGCTCCACATGCAGGACATTTGTATACTTTAACCTCCATAGTTTCTGCTGTGTTATCACACTCTACATTATCTTGTTCGTTATTAAGCATTTCTGCCTCTTTTGTTATTTGCTCCATCTGAGTAACAGATTTGGCAGTATTACAATGCTCACACACCATCATCTGTTGTTCACTGTCAAACTTCATATTAGAGCCACAAGATGGACACTTATATATTAATACCATTATACTTCCCTCCGTAAAAAAAGCATCATTTAATTTTATTGTAACAGTATACATTTACAAAATCAAACAAGTTTTTACACTAACATTACTTCTAATATCGTTCATATTTTATTCATTATATATTAAAAGCAAATTCATTAAAGTCACATTATTTCTTCATTATTGTTTTCTATAATAAAATAAAGTTAAGGATTTAACAAGTTAAATAAACAAATAATACAAATTCAGTTAAAAACTTTTTCATAATACTATAAAAATGCCAGGTAAGTAACTCTCTCCACTTTACCTGGCATCCTCCCGTTTATAGGGTATTTTATCTTAATCTTTTCAAAAACTATTTATTATTCCCAAAATAAGAAACTAATAAAATATCTGGTCCAGTATGTGCACCAATAATTGGTCCTACCGGATATATATGAACATTAATGTCCGGGCATACTTCTCTTATACCATCTGCCATCTTATTAGCATCTTCAATACAATCACCATGTCCTATAAATACTTCCTTGCCATAACCAGCATCGTATCCTTCTTTGAACTTATCAACCAAGGCTCCTATTGATTTCTTTCTGCCTCTTACCTTTGTAACATTAACTAAATGACCTGTAATATCTAAATGCAAAATAGGTTTAATATTCAATGCTGTACCTGCAATAGCTGTAACGGCAGAAATTCTTCCTCCTCTGGCTAAATGTCCTAAATCTGCTACAGTAAACCAGTGGCAGGCATTATCTCTATTATCCTCTACCCATTTTGCCAAATCTTCCATGGACATTCCGTCTCGTTTTTTTCGTGCAACAGCATCACACATCATTGCTTCACCAACAGAGGCACATAATGTATCAACTATTAACACTTTTCTATCTGGATATTCTTCTTTCAAATTTTCAACTGCAACTCTTGCAGAATTAATGGTATCACTTAATCCTGAAGAAAAACAAACATATAAAATGTCTAGTCCCTCTTTTAAATATTTGCTAAAAAATTCTTCATATACATATGGCGTAATCTGTGATGTACTTGCTGTTTTACCGGCTTTTAAACTATCATAAAATTCCTTAGCTGTAATATCGCCTTCTCCTAAGCCAAAAGTACAAGACTCTTCACCCATCATAAATTGCATAGGAATTACTGCTATATCAATTGCAGCAGCATCTTCTAATGTAATGTCGGCTGTTGCATCTGTTACTATTTTGTACTCGCCCATTGTTCTCTCCTCTTTTTAATATCCTTTATATTCGAATTATATCATTCATTTTACGTTTTCTATTTTCGTATAATATCTTTTTTAAGTCAATAACTAATTGGAGAAAAAATGTAACTAAATTATTTTATCATTATATGCTGATATACTAATTTAACACACAACTATCTTTAATAATCTTTACCTTTCAATCCTTATTGGGGATTGAGCTATTCAATTGTTTTTTCTAATGTTTCCAGTAATTTTTCAATTTCAATAGGCTTGGATATATATCCATTCATTCCACTTTCAAAGGCTTTTCTTTTGTCTTCGTCAAATGCATTTGCAGTCATTGCTATAATAGGAATGTCTTGTGCTTCTTTAATTTGACGTATTTCCCTTGTAGCCTCATAACCATTCATAAGAGGCATTTGGATGTCCATAAGAATAATATCATAATCCTCGCGTTTAGCCAGTTGCATCTTCTGAACTGCTACAGTTCCATCCTCTGCATAATCAACTACAAATCCATAGTCTTGAAGAATCTCAGTTGCAATTTCTCGGTTAAGCTCATTGTCCTCTACTAACAATATCTTCTTACCAATAAATTTTTCATATTCCCTAGCTTCTTCCGTTTCTTCTTCCTTAATTAAACCTGCTGCATTTAATAAAGTATTTCTTAAATCTGACATAAACATTGGTTTGCTGCAAAAAGCTGTAACTCCTGCTTCCTTGGCTTCCTCTTCAATATCAGACCAGTCATATGCAGTAAGAATAACTATAGGACAACTATCTCCTACTTCTTTTCTTATTCTTCTGGTAAGTTCTATACCGTTCATATCCGGCATAATCCAATCTATAATATAAGTATAGAATTCATCACTTCTAGAAATAGCCTGTCTTGTTCTCAGAATAGCTTCACTACCACTCATTGTCCATTCAGCACGCATTCCCACCTGCATTAACATATGAGTTACACTATCACATGTGTTAAAATCGTCATCTACCACAAGTGCTCTCAGCCCTTCTAATTCTTTTATTTCCACCGATTGATGTTTTTCTTTCTGAATTCTAAAGTCAATATTTACTACAAATTCAGTTCCTTTACCAAGTTCGCTATTAACGGTAATAGTTCCACCCATCATATCTACTATATTCTTAGTAATTGCCATACCTAAACCCGTTCCCTGAATTCCACTGACAGTAGAACTCTTTTCTCTTGAGAACGGTTCAAAAATATGTTCAATGAAATCTGGTGTCATTCCAACACCTGTATCTTTCACTCTAAATTCATAAGAACCATAATCTTCCATATTACTCTTTCTTTGAATAATTCTTACACTAATTATTCCACCCGGCTTTGAAAACTTAATGGCATTACTAAGAAGGTTAAGAAACATCTGATTCATTCTTAACTTATCACAGAAAATATCTTCATCAAACACGTCTACTGTATCTATGTACATTTCCAGTTGTTTAGACTTTATTTCTCCTTGAATAATCGTTTTTAAATCATGGAATATCTCAGACAAACTACACGGCTTCTCTTCAATGGTAATTTTACCACTTTCAATTCTGCTCATATCTAATACATCATTTATTAAACTAAGCAAATGATTAGATGATGACATGATTTTTTTCAAACAATCCTTTACTCTCTCTGTATTATCAATATGTCCTGCTGCCAAAGTTGCAAATCCTATTATTGCATTCATTGGTGTTCTAATATCATGAGACATATTTGAAAGGAAGGTTCCTTTTGCCTTACTAGCCTGTTGCGCCTGTTCTAATGCTATCTCTAAAGCCTCTTGCTGTTTACGCTTTTCTTTGGTTTCTTCTGTTATATCACTGAAACCTATAACAATTTTTTTATTTTTTTCATATTCTCCAACTTTTACAGCCTTCAATTGAAAATACATTTCTTCACCATTCTGGATAGTTTTGTAAACAAATGAAAAAACCTCACTATCATTCATTTGTTCCCTTAGATTTTCTAAACTGGTGAGCTCAATAAAGCGTTTTCTTTCGCTTCCTTCCAAAACTAAATTAGCATAACTTTCTATGCTCTTTTCATATTTTCCGTAGGTTTCAAAATCTATTCCTGTATACAAATTACCATGTTTGTCTAATCGTAGCACTTCCACACTATCATTATCCAAGTCCAAATAATATACAGAATTGTAATCAGAGGCTAAACCATTAATTATTTCCAGCTGCCTCATATTTTCTTCTTGTTTTTTTAAGTATTCTTTTTCCTTGGCTTCCTGCTCTTTTGTTAATTGATACACCACATGAATTAAATGGGAAGTCTGTAAAATCAAAGAGAGAGTAATTACTTCAGGCATTAATGATCTATCTTCCCAAAAGTTAAAATAAAAGTCAAAATACTGAATAGCTCCACCTATAAATATTGGTGTAAAACTTCTTACCAATGCAAATATATCGCTATTTTTATAAATAACCCCATCACAAATTGTTCCAACTACTCCGACTAATAATACTAATGCGGAAATTGTTAGAAAATAGTTCTGGCTTGGATAAATGTCCTTAATGCCAAATAACTGTAATCCCATTGCCAATATTGTAATTACAAACATAATATTAGTACACCATACTAATATCTTCTTGATCACTTCACTTTTTGTGCTTACATAAAAATATAACGAAGCTGATAGTGTTAGCAAATACACTGGTATAACAGATAATATATTGCACCATACCGGACTCTTAAAAAAAATAGGCATATAGAAATAGAGAGTATCCACCAATACATACCAACTACATACAAAGGAAAAAAACGTAAACACAGCATACTGTTTCGCAATATGTATGTTGTAGCAGGCTGTATACCCTGTAATAAACATTAAAATCAATGATATAAAAAATATCAGCGCAGTTAAGAAAATTCCACCTGTACAATCTCTTAACACGATTTTATAAATCTCTTCACCTTCACCCATTGCCATTCTGGACAGGAAATTTTTCATCATATTCTGAAAGTTTTTATCCTGATACCATGGATTGGTTATTTCAAATTCTACAGTATCATTAGTTCTAATTGTGCCTGTGTTTATTACGCCTATCCCCTGGCCTGTTCCTTGTGATATTTCCGATGTTCTAAGGAATTCATATACAACATCCCCATTAACCTTCATAGTTATCTCTAAATTTCTAGGAAATAGATATAACACCTCATTAGAAGGAATATTAGAATTAAAAAATCCTTTTATCTCTACTTTATGCGCATTTTTTTCTTCAAATTGATCAATTGAAGAAAACTCTATCCATTCTCCGCCATCAAGAGAATAAACTCCTCGCATATCAACCCTAACAAGTTCACTTTTCTCCTGTGAGCCTGCTACCCTTGTTTCGCTATATAATAAACCAAATATTATAAATATTATAATTATTCCTAAAACATATACCCTTTGAGTGATTTTCTTCATATGCCATGTCCTTTCAAAAAACCAACTATATTTTTAACCACACTATCCAACCATTGTAATTTAAGCTGATTATATCACTAAATAATGTTCAAATAAGAAAATAGCCGAAGTCTTAACACTCTTTTTACTTTTATTTTTTTATTTTTACAAAATATAAATCTTGTTTATTAATAACTTTCTATTATTGATTGTTAAAAACTCTATTGTACTCCTCTAATCCTAATTGTATCGCACCTAAAACTCCCGGATTTTCACCAAGAGCCGGCTTTACAATATATTCATCTATTCTGTCTGTTATCATTTCGTTAGCTACATAACCATTTAACATATCTTTGACATTTTTTCTAACCATATCAAACATTTTTTCCTGATGCATTACACCGCCCCACAGGATAATTTTCTCTGGTGAATATGTCAATATATAATTAGTTATGGCACTAGCTATATAATAACTTTCCAACTCCCATACTTCCGATCTGTCAGCTAAATCCACTCCTTTAGCTCCCCAACGTTCTTCAATAGCCGGTCCTGCTGCCAATCCTTCCAAACAATTGGTATGGAATGGGCAATGTCCTTTATAAACATCATTTGGATGTTTCTCTAACAGAATATGCCCTGCCTCCGGATGAACTAACCCATGTAAAAGTTGTCCATTCACATACACACCAACTCCAACACCTGTACCAATTGTAATATAAATAGCAGATTGAGTCCCCTTAGCAGCTCCCCAAGTTACTTCCCCTAAAATTGCCCCATTAACATCTGTGTCAAAACCAACAGGCACATTTAATGCCTTATTAAAAGTCCCTACAAAATCACAGTTTTTCCAACCTGGTTTAGGTGTACTGGTAATATATCCATATGTACTAGATTTTCTATTTAAATCTAATGGACCAAAACTACCTATACCTAATGCCTTAATATCCCATTTTTTTAAATAATCAATCATTTCCTCAAAAGTTTCCTTAGGTTTTCTCGTTGGAAATGATTGTCTATCAATAATGTTCCCGTTTTCATCACCAATGGCACATACCATCTTAGTTCCACCAGCCTCAATTCCACCAATTAACATTTGTAACCCTCCATCTCTTTAATTATATTCAACCCTACATTTTTCCTTCAACTACCGTAAATTATATGAAATACTCTTTGCGAGTTTCATATAATTTACGGCAGTTGCAAAAAATTGGTCAAGCAGACTATTCTCCTCTTACTTTGCCTATATTAAAATGGACGATATAAATGACGTGGAATACCATCTACCATAATAGGTGATACATCTCCTTGAATCAATGGTCTGACATATGTAATAAACTCCTCTGTTACATATGTTCCATCCTCATTTACCCAATTTCTTGGGACCACTCTTTCATCATTTGCAATCTTATGTACATCCTTAACAGCTGTACCTGATTGATATGGGTCATCCGAAAATCTCTCAATAACAACCATCATACCTGAATCACCTTCATCTGCAGCTTTTACTGCTGCGCCGCCTACCTGATACCCCTCCAAAATATCTACTCGTGAAGCACAATGAGATGCTGCTCTTTGCAATGTACTCAATTCAATAGCTCTGGTCTTACATCCTGCCTCTCCTGCCACAAAGCTTGCCAGATAGCTTGCCGTTCCTGATAATTGTTTATGACCAAAAGCATCTACAAAGTCTACACTTGCCCCCAATTCACAAACATACCTTCCATCCTTTAATTTAATCCCTTCTGAAACCGCTACTACTATTGAACTTTTTTTCTTAAGTAATTCTTTAATACGTTTACTAAAGTCCTCAAGATCAAAGGGAATCTCCGGCAAATAAATTAAATCCGGTCCCGGACAATCTTCACCTTTAGCAAGTGCAGAAGCACCAGTTAACCAACCTGCATTACGTCCCATAATCTCAACAATAGTAACAACACCATTGGTATATTCCAAACAAAATCCATCTCTAATAATTTCTTTTACAGAAGTTCCAATATATTTAGCCGCACTACCATACCCCGGTGTATGGTCAGTTAATGCCAAATCATTATCAATTGTCTTAGGACAACCGACAAATCTGGTTTTTTGTCCTGTCACAATTGCATAATCAGACAACTTCTTAATAGTGTCCATAGAATCATTTCCCCCAATATAAATAAACGCTTCTATGTCCAAACGATTTAATATTTCAAAAACCTTCTCATATACTTCCCTATTTTCGTGAATCTCCGGTAATTTATACCTACAAGACCCTAGGTATGCTGCCGGTGTACGTTTAAGTAATTCTACATCCAAGTCGTTCTTAATATGTTCTGATAAATCTACATACCTTTCTTCCAAAAGACCTTGTATGCCATATAACATCCCATACACTTTCTTAGCTCCACGGTCTAGTGCCGTACGATATACCCCTGCCAAACTAGAGTTGATTGCTGAAGTTGGTCCACCTGACTGACCTACGATAACATTTCCTTTCATATGTTCATCCCTCCATTATAATCCCATATTCTTTTCGAAATATTAAGAATAAGCCTTTTTATTGTTATTAGTAATTGTATAACTTTTTACATATTATGTAAATATTTTTCTTTCAATTCCAATATTTTATACAATTTACACAACAATATCCATTACAAAACCAACTTTTACTATATTTTCAAAGAAGCATTTTAACTGCTATGTTCTATTACGCTAAATATTGATACAGCATATTACAAATCATTAATTCTCTCCAGGGTAGCATCTGTGGTTTTATATACCCATTATCTTTCCATATATTTTGTCCACTAATTTATATGGTAATATTGACATTGCAAGGTCCGGAACTAATCTTTTACCTGGCTGATAATATACTTTATTTTTCTTATTATATATAATTTTACGTACAGCATTGGCAATCAACACAGGTGATTTATCCCTTGAAATAGGAGGTCTGTTAAATGCTGCATCTAATGATGGAATTGCATATTTTACAAAATCTGAAGTATCTATTTGGGATTTATATTCCCTGAAGTCATCTTTATCCTTCTCAAATGCCTGTGACTTAATTGCACCAGGCTGAATAATTGCCACACGAATGCCATATGCCTGTAATTCTCCTCTAAGACAATGTGAAAATGCTTCTAAAGCCCACTTACTACTATGATAAGCTGCCCAAAATGGTAAAGCATAATTACCCGCTTGTGAACTAATATTAATGATAACAGGATTTTTCTTAGACTCCTTTAGTAATGGATAGAACATCTTAATATTTTGTACATGACCAAAGAAGTTTACTTCCATTACCCTTCTTATGTACTCCATATCCCTATCCATAATTGCTCCCCATCCGGTAATACCTGCATTATTTATTAATACATCAATATGCCCCTCTTCTTTTTTTATTCTTTCCACAGCTTCATTAATTTGCTCTATCTTTGTAATATCTAATTCGATGGCTTTTATATTAGTTATAGCCGATAGCCTTTCTATATCAGATTTTTTTCTACAGCCTGCATAAACCTTATTCCCATCGCCAGCCAGTTCTGTTGCGATTCCATAACCAATCCCTGTTGATGCTCCCGTAATTACAATAACTTTTTCTTCTTTCTTCATAATCTCACTCCTAATTCCTGTTACAACTTTAGTTAAAATGTACTAATATCACAATTTTTTTCTGGTACGGTACCAACAAAATCCCAAAATACAAAGTGTCTGAATTTTATAGGCAAAATAAATACAAAGCTCATAATTGGATAATTTCAAAATTAACGCTTCCAGCTACAGAACGCTTCGTCATGAAACGCATGGCAATGCTTTCAGAATAATGTTTTGCATCCTCATACGTCGCCCAATGATATACTCCCATACACTCGTTGGTCTTTTCATTACACAACCAATATTTAGCTTTAAAACCCTTGAAACGAAATAGAACCAGCTTAGGAATATTAGAAAATAACTTATTGGCATTTACATTCATTTTCTTTAATTTAAATCTAACAATGAATCTGGCCTTAGCCTCTTCCCAGTCATCTCGATAAGCATATCTGAAAATCTTAAAATCTGAATCAATTCCGTATTTTTCTGTTAATGTTTGACCTATGATTTGCCTGTCATAATTCATAATATTTACCTCCAAATCTTGCTAATACAAGTTTAAGACTATTTTCAATTCATCTAATTGCTGCTTTGCTTCTTAATCATTCATATTAATGTTGTTTTACCACTCCTACATATCTTAATTTTCTAATGTGCTACACTTGTAACCCCTATAAAAATAATGTATACTAACCAAAGTGATAATTCAATACTTCCAGCTATTGTGTTACACATTGGCTCCTTTGTAACCCCTTCAATTTTTAGAAAGGAAAAACACCAGATTTTCAAATTACGTGTTAAATAATTTATGAATACTACAAACTGGAAAATAGCAGAACAATCTAAGCAAAGTATTGCAAAAGCTTTACTGACTCTAATGAATACGTATACTTTTAAAGAAATTACCATTACACAGATTGCCGGAGAAGCTGACCTTTCAAGGAAAACCTTCTACCGCTTGTTTTCTGATAAAGAGTCTGTTATAGAATATCTTCTTGGAGAAAAATCCACTCTCTTCATCTCAATGATTGAAAAGCAGCAAATTCAGCATTATTGGGATATGGTTAAATGCTTATTTTCCTTCTGGGAAGGTGAAAAGGATTTGCTCTTATTGTTAAAGAAACATAACTTACTATACCTTGTTAATAAAGTATCTTATAACTATTCCTTAAAAGTATTTGAGATGGTTCGTTCTAAAGAAACCGCTTCATACTTTGCAGACAATTTATCTTACCTGTTTGCTTACAGCCTAGGTGGAATGCATAGTCTACTGTTGAAATGGATTGAAGAAGATATGGCTACAGATTATAATATATTTATTGATATTTTACATGAGGGTTTTCAGTCAGTGGATATATAGTTTCTAAGTTGGAAAAAAGCGTTAAATATTGACTAATCCCCACAAACTGATATAATCAAATATATATTATTTTAACATTATCTAAAATAAATTTCGAATACAGGAGATTCATATGCTTCATATAAAATCATTAGATGAAGGGCTTGATATTTTCAAAGCATTAGGCTCTGAAGTCAGGATAGAAATTATAAAAATTCTATTAGAAAATCACGGAATGAATATGAACGAGCTGGCAGGCAAACTTAATATTACCAATGGTGCCCTGACTGCTCATATCAAAAAGCTTGAGGATTGCGGTTTAGTTACCATATCCAATGAAGTTGCAGGCCACGGCAATCAGAAGAAATGCTCCGTACATCTTGATAAAATTCTCATCGAAATGGATACACAGGAGGATTTTACAAATGTATATCAGACTGACCTTAAAGTTGGTCATTTTTCAGATTACAACGTATATCCTACCTGCGGTCTTGCATCAAACTCTACCCTTATAGGAGAGGTAGATGATACACGTTACTTTGCCCACCCTGACAGGTATAATGCCGATATTCTCTGGTTTACCAGAGGTTATGTAGAATATATCATTCCAAATTTTATTCCTTTTGGACAAAAGATTGACCAGATAACATTTTCTTTGGAAATCAGTTCAGAAGCTCCGGGAGTTAACGACGTATGGCCTTCTGATATTTCATTTTTGATAAATGACAGAAAAATAGCCCTTTGGACCAGCCCCGGCGACTTTGGAAATGTTAAGGGAATATTTACTCCTGACTGGTGGCACCCTAATTGGAATCAGTATGGACTTTTAAAAATTTTGGTTATCAATCAAAAGGGAACTTTTATTGACGGATTACAGGTATCTGACGTAACGATTGATGAGTTTAACTTTGACTACAGAAGCTCAATAAAGCTCAAGCTTGAAGTAGAAGAAGACGCAGAGCATGTAGGCGGTCTTACTATATTTGGGAAGAATTTTGGAAATTACAATCAAGACATTTCAGTACGCATTCACTATAGTCCTATTTCAGGGCAAACCTCGTCCGCACAAAGTGAATAAATACCCTGAAGTTCATAATACAATAATCATATATAATAATCCCCTGTGACGTTATATCGTCACAGGGGATTTATATTATTTTGACATATAATTATCTACATTAGATGAATCAACCTTTTCAAACGGAACCCATACATATATTTTATCATCCGAAACATACTCAACATTATCCAGACCTTGTCCTGCAGCTAATGCTTTTGCCGCATCAATAACTGCTTTTCCCTGTCCACTTGCTGACTGATAAACTGTAAAGCTCATTTCTCCATTTTTTATTGCCAGACATCCCTCTGTAGTGGCATCTACACCTAAAATCGGAAGAGTTGACAAATCTATGCCCTCCTCCTTGCATGCCTTGATTACGCCTAATGCCATAGAGTCATTGTTACATATAACACAATCTGCCGTCTTTCCAGTCTTTAAAAACAGTTTGTACATTTCTGCTGCAATATCAGTGTCCCAATTTGCGTAGTCACAAAATACATAATTGATTTTCTTTCCGCTGACCTTTAGTGCATGTTTAACTGCATCTGTTCTTCCTACTGTAGCAGAGTGTCCTTTCTCACCCATAAATAATGCTACATTTATTTCATCCTTACTACTAAGCATTTCCAATGCTTTTTCTGTCTGATATTCACCTGCAACTTTTTCATCAGAACCTACATAAACGTATTTTCCCGCCTCTAAGGCATTTTCATCAGGACAGCTGTTGAAAAATACAATCGGAAGCTCTCCTGCCGCAACTTCAAGCTGTAATGCAGTAGCAGGATCTACAGGATTACATATAATAACATCATAACCTGAGGAAACCGCCTGCTTTATCTGTGCCGACTGGGCATCTACAGAGCCTTCTGCAGCTTCCACCGTAAGTTCAACTCCCGCTTGGGCTGCAGTACTTTTTGCAGCCTCCACTATAGTGTTTCTAAATGTATCTGTACTTGTTGCAAGATTCATATATACCTTTACCGATGAACCGCCTGAGTTTGAAGCGGTATTTTGGCTTTCTCCACAGCCTGTCAACATACAGCCCATTAAAACAGCTGTCACAAATATATTAATTACTTTTTTAATAAAATTACTTTTCATGCTGATTCCCTCCGCCTATATTCTAAAAATACTAATCTGCTGTTCAAGTTCTTCTGAAGTTTTTGCCAAGTCATCAGCATCACTTGCAACACTCTCGCTGTTCTTCATAATGTTGTTAGACTGAACCACCATATTTTCTGCCGTTGCCATAATTTCATCTGTACTTGCCGCCTGCTCCTCTGAAATAGCAGCTGCATTTGTTGCAACAGCATCTACCTGATCTACCTTATCCAGCATTTCCTTGATTAATTCGTTAGTAACTTCTATGTTTTTAAAGATAATTCCGAACGTATCAATGGCTTCTTGAATCATTTCACCGTTTTCCTTAATGTTTGCCGCACTTTCCTCTGTTTGTTTTACTGTATCTCCCACGAGCACTATAACTTCATCAATGAGTTTCTGAATATTAAGCACTGCTTCCGCACTTGTACTTGCCAGCTTTCCTATTTCAGCGGCAACTACCGCAAATCCTCTTCCTGCCTCTCCTGCTCTTGCCGCCTCAATAGAAGCATTTAATGCTAAAAGATTTGTTTCCTCTGCAATATTTCCAATTAATGATACGATATTTGTGATTTCCTCTGAGGCAGTTCCTACCTTATTCACTACAACCTCAAGCTTGCTGATTGAATTGCCAATATTGCTCATTGCCTCTCCAACCTGCTGCATATCCTGCTTGCCTTTTTCTGAAAGATCCACAGTTTCTTTCATCTTATCATTAACCTTGTCGCCGTCTTGCTTTGTATCTGAAACCAGCATTGCCAACGTTGTAGCACTTTCAGCTATCTCGTTAACCGATGAAGACAACTGATCTACAGTAATATTAAGCTCTTTCATTGAGTCTGACTGAACTACTGACGAATCATACAACTCTTTAGAAACTGTAATGCTTCCCTCTGCCTGTTCTCCCATTTTAGTAGATACTGTTTTAAGGCTTGCAATCATATCACGCATGGATTCTATAAAATTCTTTACGCTTTCACCCATTACGGCAATTTCATCATTTCCCTTTGTGGCAATCTCAATTGTAAAATCACCCTCAGCCATACGTTTAATATCATCTGTTATTCCCTTAACAGGTTTTATTACAATATGCACAACTCTCTCTATAAGAAGTACTAATACTATCAACGAAACTACTGCAATAATAATCATTATTGTTCTAAGATTATATAAATCCGCAAAAATTACAGCATTAGGCACAAATGAAACCAATACCCATTCCGTACCTGAAACCTTCTCAAAGGCAACAAGATTGTCGTCAATCTCGACAGTACTCATATCATTCGCTTTTATTCTTGAGGCAATATCTGCCATGAACTTATCATCATCTTCCTCTGACATTGTTGCAGATATTCTTTCACTGTCACGATGTGCCAAAATAGTATAATCCGTTGTATCTACAAGGAATGCCTGTGCACCTTTCATTTCAACCATTGAGTTTACAATAACGCTTACATGATCTAACGGAACATCTGCCGACAACACACTCAGTTCCCCACTTTTGTCATTAATAATTCCCGAAGCACTTATAATATTTTCACCATTTTCATTTGTATATGCAGTACCAAACGCCATATTTACTCTTGTAAGACCCTGTGTATACCACGATGAATTTAATAAATCCTGTGAAGCCTTTTGTGACTCCTGTGCTTTTATCAAATCTCCTTTTTCCGTTCCTATGTAAAGTCCCTCAGGAAAGTCAGAATCATAGTCATAATACTGTTCCAGCATATGATTTAGTTCTTCCTTTGAAAGACTTGTTCCCTCCATATATCTTTTAACTGTTTCAAATGAAGCCAGATTTTCCTCAAGCCAGTTTTCAATTTGAGTACTCTGATTATTAATAGATGAATTCAATAAACTCTTTGAATTCTCTTCAATTATATTTTTTGAAACACCATAGGCTATTATTATCAATAATGTAACTGCTACAATTATCACAGGTGTAATTATTCCTATGAGTTTCATTTTAATAGATGTTTTTTTCTTATTCATTGTCCTCTACCTTAATACATCTTCCCAAATGCATTGTACCTTCCCATATTTTTTCTTATTGATAAGCAATTATTGCCATAAAATTATATCATATATATTATACATAAAATCTTAAAAAAACGTTAAATATTAACAATCCCCTGTCAGACGTTACAAACCGTCACAGGGGATTGTTAATCACTAAATCTACATATTTACTTTTTACTATTTTCCAAGTCTTATTACATTCCATGAACATTTCTTTAATTCTGTTTTAAATGTTCCGTCCTTTAATTCATATGCCGTTTTTACATATGGTGTTACCTTTTCACCTTTAATAGAATTTGTAAGCTTCATGTCATCATTTTCCAATGCAAAATATTCAATAACATGGTAACCCTCAAATGACCTTACATCTGCTTCAAATACTGCATCTTCTTTAACACTTCTGTTTACGGCAAATATTGTTACCTCTTCCTTTTCTTCATTATATACTGCAACCGCCTCAACATCTGTTACGTCTTCATGGTTTTTGCTGTCGTGCTTTGTGGAATTAATAACACTTTGAAGTGCAATTCCACGTCCATATTTTGATGCATGCAAAAAAGGATAATAGATTGTCTGTTTCCATGCTCCACCATCATTTTCTGTCATAATTGGTGCGATTACGTTTACAAGCTGTGCCAGACATGCCATCTTAAGACGGTCTGCATGTTTTATAAAAGTTATTAAAATCAATCCTACCAAAATCGCATCCTCAAAATCGTAAATGTCTTCCAGTAAATGTGGTGCAATCTGCCAAGGACGGTTTTTCATTTCATCGCTGTCGTTTTGGGCAGCATGAAACCACACATTCCACTCATCAAAACTCAAATTCAAAGTCTTTTTACTGCGTTTTTTAGCTTTTACATAGTCGCAGGTAGCAATTACTGTATGAATAAATCTCTCCAAATCCTGTGTCTTTGCGAAAAAATCCTCCGTATCATCTTCCGCATTTCCATAATAGTTATGTAGTGAAATATAGTCTACATAATCATAAGTTTCCTCCAAAGTCACAGCCTCCCACTCAGGGAATGTCGGCATATCCACATGTGAGCTTCCACATAAAACCAACTCTATTGACTCGTCCATAACCTTCATTGCTTTTGCAGTTTCCGCAGCCAGTCTGCCATATTCCAATGCTGTTTTATGGCCTGTCTGCCACGGACCGTCCATTTCATTTCCAAGACACCATGTTTTAATATTATAAGGCTTGTTTACACCATGACTTTTTCTTAAGTTACTGTAATAGCTGTTAGTATCCATATTACAGTATTCCAAAAGATTCAATGCGTCAGTTATTCCACGTGTCCCCAAATTTACTGCCATCATAATATCCGAGCCTGCCTTTTTTGTCCACTTTGCAAACTCACCAAGACCAAATTCATTTGTTTCCAGTGTACGCCACGCAAGGTCTAAGCGTGGTTTTCTTTCACTCTTTGGTCCTACGCTGTCCTCCCAGTAAAAGTTTGATACAAAATTTCCTCCCGGGTAACGTATAATTGGAACATTTAATTCCTTTACCAATTCAAGAACATCTTTTCTAAATCCGTCCTCATCAGCCGTTTCATGTCCCGGCTGATATATTCCGTTATAAACCGCACGTCCCAAATGCTCTATAAAAGAGCCATAAACTCTTTTATCCACTTCGGCGATTTTGAAATCTTTATCAAGTATTATTTTTGCCTTTGCCATTTCTTCTCCTCCTATATGATTTTTATGCTGTAAGATATTTTATCCAAACAGCCATTTCACCCGTAGTTCTGTTGCCCCAATAACAGTATGGAACAAACTTTAGTTCCACATCTTCAAAAATTGGCGGCTTATTGGCATATAATTCATCACTGCCCCAATTTTCCTTTGATATTTTTTGCCTTTATAATATATCCATATCGCCCAAAATACCATCAACATAAGCATATCCATCTCTTATATCAGCCTGCATTTTCTTTCCGCCTGCCATTATACAATAATTGTCTGCATATGCCGGTACGTGAAATGCCATACATATTTCTTTGCTCTTTGAGCTTATGTGTATATCTTTCTTTCCTTGCCCTTTCCATTGTACATTTTTCTTTCTGCAACATTTTACGCGATTAATGTACAATACCATATTTTACTTGTCAATAGTATTTTAGTAATTTGTTAAAATATTTTAGTTTTTATAATTTTTATGAATTAATTTTGCTTTTTTAATTTTAATCACTTGCAAATGATGTGTTTATAATGTTAAAATTTAACCAAAGCTAAATTAATTTACAAATTATTAAATTATTTTCATAAAAGGAGATGCGTATGTCTAAATTAGTTATTAACGAAAACAAAAAGCTTGGCATAATTAACGAAGAACTCTATGGACACTTTGCAGAGCATTTGGGAAGATGCATTTACGGGGGGCTTTATGTTGGGGAGGATTCCGATATTCCAAACATAAATGGAATGCGTACAGATGTAGTAAACGCATTAAAGGAACTGCATATTCCCGTTTTAAGATGGCCTGGAGGCTGTTTTGCTGATGAATACCATTGGAAAGATGGAATAGGACCTAAGGAAACAAGAAAGAAAATGATAAACACACACTGGGGAGGTGTAGTTGAGGACAACAGTTTTGGAACACATGAATTTTTTGAGCTTTGCGAACAGCTTGGCTGTAAAACATATGTTAATGGAAATGTAGGAAGCGGTACTGTGCAGGAAATGTCTGAATGGGTTGAGTACATAACATTTGACGGAGTTTCTCCTATGGCAGACCTTAGAAAGAAAAACGGCAGAGAAAAGCCTTGGAGACTTGACTACTTCGGTGTAGGAAATGAAAACTGGGGTTGTGGCGGAAATATGACTCCTGAATATTACGCTAATCTCTACAGACGCTACCAGACTTATGTCAGAAACTACAACACCGAGGCTCCGATTTTCAAAATATGCGGTGGCGCAAATGTAGATGATTATCATTGGACTAATCAGGTGCTTTCCGTTACCCATGACCACTCTCCTAAACATCTGCACGGCTTTATGGACGGCTTATCCCTCCACTATTACGTTCACCCGGGCGGCTGGGATAACAAAGGAAGTGCAACACAGTTTAGCGAAGAAGAATGGTATCAGACAATGTACAAAGCCTTCTTTATTGAAGAGCTTATTAAAAAGCATGGCGAAATCATGGATAAATTTGACCCTGATAAGAAAATCGGCATGATTGTTGATGAATGGGGCTGCTGGTTTGATGTTGAACCTGGAACCAATCCGGGATTTTTATATCAGCAAAATACTATGCGTGATGCTTTAGTTGCATGTGTATCCCTTAATATTTTCAACAAACACTGTGACCGCGTGAAAATGGCAAACATAGCTCAAATGATTAATGTACTACAGTCAGTTATTCTCACTGAAGGAGAAAAAATGATTTTAACTCCTACCTACTACATATTCCGTATGTATAAGCACCACCAAAATGCCGAACTTTTGGAAAGCTATATGGAAACAAAGGAAATAGGTACAAAGGAATACAAGGTTTCCGATATAAGTGAATCAGTTTCAATGGATTCAAATGGAAATATTCATATTACTCTTGGAAACTTATCATTAAGTGAAATTAAAAATATTGTTATTCTATTTTCCGAGAAAAAAGCTGAAGAAATCAATGCAGGCATTTTAAAAGGACAGATGAATGCCCACAACACATTTAAAGAACCTTATAAAGTAAAAGAAGAAGAATTTACTTCTTATACCGTTGATGAAAAAGGCTGTATCCATATTACAATGCCTCCATGTGCGGTAATTCATATGGAAGTAAAAGCCTGATACTTATCTTAAAAACACAGGCAGAATGGAGGATATATGAACAAAAATAAAGAATTAAAATATAACAAAGTATGGATTTCTCAAAGAGCTGACCCTTATGTATATAAGGATTGTCAGGGAAGCTATTATTTTACTGCAAGCGTCCCTGAATACGACCGCATTATTCTTCGAAAATCAAATACACTGGCAGAACTTGCTGCCGCCGATGAAGTTACTGTATGGCATAAACACGAATCAGGTCCTATGAGTAAACACATATGGGCTCCTGAACTTCACTATCTGTTTGGCAAATGGTACATTTACTTTGCCGCAGGCGAAAAGGATGATATATGGAAAATAAGACCTTATGTGCTGGAATGCCAAGGTGACAATCCTTTAACAGACCAATGGACGGAGCTTGGCAAAATGCAAAGATCCGATAATGACCCATTTTCATTTGAGTCCTTTTCTCTTGACGCCACAATATTTGAAAACAAAGGCTCTTATTACTATGTATGGGCTGAAAAAACAGGCGTTGGCAGACAAATATCAAATCTGTACATTGCAAGAATGCTGACTGCCAACAAATTAGAAACCCCACAGGTACTTCTTACCACTCCCGATTACGATTGGGAACGTCGTGGATTCTGGGTAAATGAGGGACCTGCCGTAATAAAGCGAAACGGCAAAATATTCCTTACATACTCTGCCAGCGATACAGGTGTAAATTACTGTATGGGAATGCTTACAGCAGATGAAAATGCTGATTTGCTTGATCCGCGTATTTGGATAAAAGAACGCTATCCTGTGCTTAAAAGTGATGATTCAAAAGGAATATATGGGCCTGGGCATAATTCATTTACTACAGATGAAGAGGGGAATGATATTTTAGTATTCCATGCCCGAAATGAAACCGAAATTATTGGCGATCCTTTATATAATCCTAATCGCCATGCTATGCTCATGAAGGTTAAATGGGAAAATGAACGACCTGTGTTCAAATTTGAACTTTCATAAAATAAGTTAATTAGTGTCCTTATAACTACCAACGCATATATTAATAAAAAAAGGGTTTTATAAATTTATGACACCACGTTCTACTTTTATAAGATTACTTGCAAATGATAATCCACAGGCCGTTGCTTGGGTAACAGGGAATAAATCTGCACCAGATTTAAGCGGACTGGTTAAATTCTATCAAACTCCTTACATGGGAGTTCTGGTAGAAGCAGAAGTATTCAATCTCCCAAATATTTCAACTCCAGGCTCTACCAACTATTATGGAATGCATATCCATGAACAAGGAACCTGTTCCGATAGGTTTGAATCCGCAGGTGCACATTATAATCCTTCAAATCAGCCTCACCCAATGCATTCAGGTGATTTGATTCCTCTCCTTGGCAATCAGGGGTATGCATGGCTTTCATTTTATGATAAACGATTCACAATAAATGAAATCCTTGGAAAATCTGTTATTATTCATGCAATGCCAGATGATTTTATGAGCCAGCCTGCCGGAAACTCAGGTATTAGAATCGGTTGTGGAATTATATATGATGCCAACAGTTAATCATAAATTTTAAAAATATACAATAATGAGCCTCCAAGTCTTTTGGCTTTGGAGGTTTATTATTGCTTTAATCTCCCTTTACCATTCTAGTCCCCAAAACATCATTCTGCCATTCTTAACCGCTCTACTACACTTTCACTGTTCACATACTTTTGACTTAATACAGGTATCATAATAGCGATAAACACAAAAATCGGCATACATATTATAGATGGAATAATTGTAAAGTTTATTGTATAGTACTCACTTCCTCCAAGCATAAACAATAACCCATATTTTCCAAGTAATACACCTACTGTCCATGTAAATCCAAAGGTCAGTATCATATAAATAACCCCTTCCAAAACAAGCATAATTCTTTGCTGTTTTACAGTCATTCCAATACTTTCAAGCACAGCAAGTTCTCTCTTTCTGGCCATAATAGATGTAATACTTGTATTGGCAAGATTTGCAATACCAATCAAAGCTAATAGAACACTTACAACTGTTCCTATAAGCTTATATGTCCTTTGGATAGCTTCATACTCAGCCGCATAAATGGCTCTGGAAGAATATTGCATATTAGCATCCTGCGTCTCACAATATTCTGCAAGGAAATGCTCAATTCCCTCAATCTCAGATTCTTCAACATCTAATGTAACCAACATAGGACATTTTAGCTCTACTTTTTCTAAAAAAACATCCGAAGGTATAAAAATATTAATATCAACAGGATGTGAATGCTGAATGCTAATATTGTAAGGAATACTTGCAATTGCAATTATCTCACATTTTCTACTCTCTCCCTCTATACTGAATACATCAATCATATCTCCTACTTCATATGCACTTAATCTCCCCTCGTTATCATAAGGGCTTACCACTACATAATCTCCACTATGGAGTTTTTCCAGATTAATTTCTCCCTTCCATACTTGAAAGTCAGCCCATGTTTCATCATCTATCCCATAAACATGATATACAGCTTCACCCTGCTCTATCTCCTCTTTCATATGTTCCAACCATGAACCACTTACACCAAGTTCTGTATTTGCACGTTCCGCCATATTATCCCAATGTTCGTCTAATTTACAGTTTCTTTCAGAAAAATACACCTTTTCCAATGACTCTATCCCTCTATGATTAGAAAGTTCTTCTAATAAACTATTACTTAGGGTATTCTGATTCTTATATTCCGAATATGTGTTAAACCATGAAACATCTCCTAGCACAAAATCGTGGCTAATCATTCTGCTTAAGTATTTATCCATATCAAAGCTGCCTGCCATAGTATATGCACCATTTAATATAATTAAACTAAGGGATAATGAAATAGTCACCAGAATGGCTTTTTTGCGATTTCTTCCAACGTTTTCTCCTGCCATTTTCCATATGCTAATCTTTGTGCCAAGTTTATTTTTCTTTTTTGGGGCACCAGTAACGTCCGTTATTCGTAGTGCCTCGACAGGACTTACTTTCGCTGCCAATTTTACTGCTTTTTGTATACTGATAAACACAGTAGCCAATGCAAATACTGCTGCAAATATAAATACCCACAAATGAATTGATACTTTGACAACATTCGTATTCAAAATTCCCAACACAAAAGGAGTAAGTATACCTCCTACAATGCTTCCCAATATCAATCCTATTGGAATACCAATCAGACAGATTCTCATTGCTTGCCTTCTAATCAATACTTTAATCTGCTTTCCTGTAGTACCGACCGTTTTTAATAATCCATAAAAATGTACATCCTTTGTTACACTGATTAGAAATACATTTGAAATCATTAGATACCCACAGAAAATGATTATCAGCACTACCATCGAAACACCCAGAATAGTCCCCATATCTAACGAAGATTTTCCTCCGGTATATGCCCAATTTACCCCATAACTAACATCCTCAACATCATATCCACTCTCTGTAATTACCTTTATCAGTTTAGACTCAATGTTCCATGAATTACCAAAATTAACATCCGCATTGATAGAACCTATCATCTCTTCTGTCTTACTTAAATCATTACTGCTTAATATTCCTTCCACATATTCCTTACTTAGCCATATCTGGCTTGCATTCATAATGATGTCGCCTTCCCAAAATCCTACCAAAGTAAAACTCTCCGTATATTCCTCACCGCATACAGAGTATTTTAGCGTCACCGTTTCACCCAGTCTCGCAGGGACACCCAGTTTTTCCAAAACCAACGTATCTGTTGCAATTTCATCCTTTGCTTCTGGTAATCCTCCTGTTGTTGGCATAGAAAACATCATCTTGGCCTCTAATTCATCATTTGCATACCTAATTTCTGTTTGTCTTTTACTAAGTTCTGGATTTTCTGCTAATGCTAACACTACAGAATATGATATTTCCTTAATATCCGGATGGTTTCTCAATTTTTCATATTGCTCTTTGGTAAGATATTTGAATCCCCCATGAGAATTTCCACCGACTTGACGCATAGTGCTTTCTTCTATAGATGTCAGCAGACTGCTTGCAATAGTAAACAAGCCACAAAACAGTACTGTAGTAAGAATAATCGCTATTATAGCAAATAAATTTCTCATTTTCTCTGCTTTAAACGAAGTGTCTGCCACATGTTTAATGGTCTTTTTATTATCTACTTTAATCATTAGCAGCACCTACAATCTTTCCGTCCTCAATTCGAACAATTCTATCTGCCATCTGTGCTATTTCTTCATTATGAGTAATCATAACCATTGTCTGCTTAAATTGCTCTCCGGTAACCTTTAATAGTCCCAATACGTCTTGACTTGTTCTACTGTCCAGATTTCCAGTAGGCTCATCTGCCAGAATAATAGCCGGTTTACTAGCTAAAGCTCTGGCTATCGCCACCCTCTGCTGCTGACCACCTGATAAATTAGTGGAAAGATTAGATAATTTATTTTCCAGCCCCAATGTTTCAATAATCCTTCTGACATATGGTTCATCAGGTTGATTTCCATCTAACCCAATAGGAAGTACTATGTTTTCATATACATTCATTGTTGGAATCAAATTGTACTGTTGAAAAATAAATCCAATTTTTCTCCTCCTAAATATGGTCAGTTCCTCATCTTTTAACGAAAAAATATTCTTTCCATCCACATAAACCTCTCCCGCCGTTGGTCTGTCTAAGCCACCAAGCATATGTAGTAACGTGGACTTTCCACTACCAGATGTCCCTACAATTGCTACAAATTCACCATTTTTAATCTGTAAATTAACATTATCTAACGCTTTTACCAGCGTATCTCCACTCCCATAATTCTTATGAAGATTTTTTGTTTCAAGAATAACCATAATATTTCCTCCAATATTCACGTCATACTATAAGAAACACGTTCTGCGAGTTTCGCTTTGCTCGTGTAAATAAAACAGTCTGCATCGTATTTCTACAATACAGACTATAAACCATCATTCTTTCCAGAATCTTTCTGAACAAATAGAAATTCTTACAGTTTTGAAAGATTTACATAACATTTCTTAAAAAGATTGAAAATACTGTTCCCTGACCCACCTTAGAATCAACTTTTATGTATCCGCCCTGACCTGATATGATTTCTCTTGCCAAATATAAGCCTAAACCTACTCCTTCCTCTTGTTGAGTAGTACTACATTTATAAAATCTTCCAAAAATTTTAGGCAAATCCTCTCCTGATATTCCAATGCCATTGTCTTTTACATCAATTCTAGTAAAAAGTGAATATTCACTAACATTTATTTCCACTTTTCCACCTTTTTTCGTATACTTAATGGCATTATCCAAAATATTATATAGTGCCTCGCTTGTCCATTTCATATCAAAGAGTGCCGTTGCTTCTATTTCTTTAAGTTCAACATTAATCCCCTTTATCATAGCCTTTCCTTCAGCTTGAGAAACAACATTTTCTATTAACTCTTTAATACTTTCTTCCTTGGGAACGGTCTGTATAACTCCATTTTCAAGTCTTGAAACCTTAACAAGTGACTGAGTCAAAAAAGATAATTTCTCTGCCTGCAAATGAATTGCATTTATCATTTCCTTACTTTTCTCATCATGTATTTCCTCTTCCAGCAATTCAGAATACAGCAAAAGATTTGCAATGGGTGTTTTGGTCTGGTGGGATATATCTGATATAAGTTCATCTATTCGTGATTTCTCTTTTTGCAACTGAGCCTTTCCCTGTTGATTCATCATCAGATATTTTGCCAGTTTTGTCTCTAAGGCTGACATTTTTGTTTCGTCAAAAGACGCTTCTATTGGTTCTCCCGCAATTGCGTGGTCCAGCATTTCATTCAAACGATTCATAATGCGGTCAGCACTCCACAAATTCATATACTACTCCTCCCACCTATATCCAATACCATATACCGTTTTTATATATTGAGGCTTTGTAGGTACTTCCTCTAACTTATCTCTCAGACGTTTTATTACAACAGATAGTGCATTTTCATCCACATACTCCGCACCATTGGTCCATATGCGGTCAATTAACAAATTACGTTCTAAAGTTATCCCTTTATTTTCAATCAAAAGGCGCAATAGCTTTTGCTCAGTTTTACTTAATTCAATTGGATTTTCTAACACCAAATATGTCATTTCCTTAAAATCAAACACAAATCTTTCAGACTTATAATCTGGAGTTAACTTATTTTCAAGATTTCTTATTCTTGCATTTACTCTGGCTCTCAATACAGCAAGGCTAAAAGGCTTTGTAATATAATCATCTGCACCAAGCTCTAATCCAGTCACAATATCTGTTTCTAAATCATTGGCAGTCAAAATGATTACCGGTGTATTCTGCTCTTTTCTAAGTTCTTTTAAATACTCTAATCCGTTTCCATCTGGCAGATTTATATCCAAAATAATAAGTGTAACGCTAAATACATCTATTTGCCTTGCTTCGCTTATGCTAAAACATTGCATAACATTATACTCTGAATTATCCAAAGCCAACTTTATCCCATTTGATAATGACAAATCATCTTCTATTAACAATATATTTTTCAACAGTCACAGCATCCTTTTCTTTATATGTCAACATTTAAATTATAATTACTTATGTATGAACCAAATTATATCATAACATTAATTATCCCGCATTAAGATTTAAAAAACGTAAATTCAATCTAAAAAACTCCACCACATTTCTGTGATGAAGTCTTTCATATAACAAAAATCATGTATACCACATTTACTATCGAATTAAACTTGTTTCAATACTATCTGCTACAAATACATTATTTTCAAGTTTTTATTTATCATTCATGCAATACTCTGCCGGAACATCTTGAAGTTTCTGCCATTTCTCCATAGCTTCTTCCATACTCATTCCATCAGCAATAGCCTGCTTACGAACTAAGTTAACTGCCTGTATTTCTTTCATTTTTGCACCTGTAAGCTTATAGCCTTTCATTGCAACTAATGTTGCAATCCATGCGAGCATTGGTACTACACAAAACAGTACAACAACAACCCAATTCATTCCTGGTGCGTATGGAGTTGAAGAATCTGGCAAGGTTTTAATTCCAATACATGCTACTGCCACCCCTACAATTGTAGAACCAAGTGAACTTACTAATTTATCCACTAAGCTAAATAAAGTTCCCATAATACCTGGAATATATTTTCCCGAGCGGTATGTTTCGTAGTCTGAACAGTCTGCTACCATCGGAATTGGCATATCTGCCGTTGCATAATATGCACCATATCCAATACCAAAAAATATAACAAAAAGAATTGTATATATATTGATATTTGAGAGTGATAATAATGTTGCCGGATTTCCCTGTTTCCATAAAAGAAGGAGAACAAGAACTCCAACATACATGATTAATGCTAATGTTGTATATCTTACTAACGAAGCTTTCTGTCCGTGTTTTTGCGAAGTACGAACTGTTAATAAGAAAAACGGAACGGAAAATGCATATCCCACAATCATCATTGGAAGATATAATCCACTATAATTTCCCATCATTGCTCCATATAGCATACATAATACCGTCATATTTGTTGCAATAGAAAATGCTAGTTTTGTACCGGCACCTGCTATCATTAAGCGTTGTAACTCTTTATTTGCTTTTAAAATTGCAATATATTCTTTAATTTTTACTTTTTCCTGTTTACCACCAACTCCGTAGAATTCCGGTCTGTCTTTTTCCCAAATACCGATAACCGCAAGTATAGTTAAAACTGCCGATACGATAATTGCTAATGGAATCATAAAATCAAAAAAGCTTGCACTATTGTATCCACCTAATCTACCTTCCAAAATTGGTGCTAAAAACTGTACCAATCCCATTCCAAGTAAACTAGCTATTGTATTAAAAATGGTAAATAAAGGTCTTTGTTTTGGATCATTGGTTAAACATGTCTGCCCTGAACGTGTACATGCAGTCTGGAATGTGTATCCAATAACATAAAGTGCATAGAATACTACAAAAAGCGTATATCTTAACCACATCATGTCTGCAGATATAATTCTTGTTCCAAAATACAGTAAAATGGCTGATAGTGCCATAAGTCCATTTCCTAAAACCATATACGGACGAAATTTACCAAATTTTGATTCTGTTTTATCGATAAGCATACCAATAATTGGATCTGTAAATGCATCAAAAAGTCGCATTGCTGTAACCATCGTAGTGGCAAACATTAATGCAAGACCTAAAACTCCATTTGCATAATATGCAATAAAGTTCATAGTCAAAATATAATACACATTTGTTGCTCCGTTGTTAAACGGAAAAAGAACAAGCTGATATGTTTTTGCACGATTTAATTGAACCGATTTGTTTTCCTGATTCATAATCTTCCTCCCGATTCAAGAGTCTTTTCAAATCCTCAGGCTTTTTTACTAAAAGCCTGAGGATATTGTTTTTATTTATTTGCTTTCATTTCCTGTTTCAATTCCATAAAAGATGTGTAAATTTCAGTCTTTTTAAATTTACGTTTTTTAATAAACCATATAATAGCTGATACAAGGAATAATGTTGTAAATCCGTATGCCAATACCTGTGAAATAACAAATACTGTAAGTGGTTTGTCTATAATCCTTGTATCTGCACCAATTCCATTCATACCACATGAGTTAACGATAGAATATAAGTTATGGTGACAAGCTTCACGCATCGCTGACACAACTACTGGATCCTTCTTATATTTTGGTAACTGTTTTACTACATATGGAAGCATTGCATCATATGTTGATACACCACCTGCCATAAGTCCGTCAACACCATTTACGTAAGTTGTTAATACGTTATCTGTAATATTAAGACCTTCTGAATCCCATTCACCACGGAGAATGCCTGACATTAATCCTTTATTTCCACCTGACCAGATTGCTCCCCAACGTGTGTAAGCAACCATTACACCTGCATCTGCTTCTTCAATTGGAGCCTGGAATGCTTTTAAATAAACTTCGCGGGCAGCCTGTTCTGTTAACCATACACCAAGACCAATACGATCCTGTTCACAATCGTTTAATGCAAAATGTTTCATTACAACGAATACACCTTTGTCAGCCATAGCTGCTACTTCATGTTTTGACATTTCCCCTGAAAGGAATCCATCTTCTGAGAAGTATTCAAAGTTACGTCCACCATATGGTGTTCTGTGGATATTATTACCTGGTCCGTAGAGACATGCAATACCTGCTTCTAGACAGTTATTACCCATTACCTTACCAATTTCATACATTAAATCAGTATTAAAAGTTGCTGCCATAACATCTTCCGATGTAAAGGCTGTTGCTTTTAATGAAACACCACCTGAGAATAATGATGCTGTAAGTCCCTGTGGTCCGTTTTCATCACGTGTTCCAGGTGCTTCAATAGATTTTATTGGCATTGTCCAATGGAATGAATCACCTATGAAACTAACCATTTCGTCAAATGTCATCTGGTCTAATAAATCATCCCACTTTTCATCATCATAATCAAGCCCCTTCATATCAATAAGTTTCAATCCATTTTCTGCACCCATAGTAGGCATTTCTACTGCACTGTAATCAGCTGGGTCATACTGTACATCCTGTAATTTTTTCACTAAGTCATTTGTTAGTGCTAACTGAAGTGATATTGTAGGGAATGTTTCTGTCCAATTGTTACGTGTTAAATATGTTACTGTCTGTCCGCCTAATTCTTCACTTAAGTTAATATCTGAATCAGAAAGCTGATTTGTAATTTCTACACCTGTTGCAGATGTTGCATATGTTGTAGCGTCGAAGGTATCCTGAGTCCACATATATGTTAACTCTGCATTACCATCAGCATCCATACGTCCAGCTGTATTTTCAACTGTATAGCCTTTTGCTGCTAATGTATTGTTTACAGCATTATGTGCATCTGTTGCTACTGTTAAATAATAATCGCCTTCATCTAAAATATATGTTCCAGCACCATAAGCATCATAAGAAGCCAAATCTGCTTTATCTACATATACAGTTACTGTTTCAGATGCACCAGGAGCAAGAATACCTGTTTTGGTAAATCCACAAAGTGCTACAGAAGCCTTTTCTACACCATTTTCAATATCATATGCTGTGTATGGTGACTGTGAATATACCTGAATAGTTTCTTTTCCCGAATATTTATTTCCTACATTTGTTACTGTCAATGTTACTTCGAACTGGTCTGTTGAAGAATTGTAGTTTACTGACATATCGCTATATTCGAAATCTGTATAGCTTAAACCATGTCCAAATGGAAATGCTACATCTTCACTATATTCATAAGAACCTGTATTACCTGTTCCCATAACATAATCTTCATAACGTGTTTCATAATATTTGTAACCTACATAAATACCTTCCTGGTAAATCATGTACGTACTTGCATTTTCTGGAATAATTCCTTCTTCATAACCTTCGTATGTAATTGGTACGAAGTTTGCCATTGCTGGCGAAGAATAATTATCGTAGCAGTAAGTATCTACTAAACTACCTGACGGTGTAACATCACCACTAAGAATATCTGCTACTGCATTGATACCTGAGATACCAACATCGCCAATCCAAAGACAGGCATCCACATCATAATCATTGTTTTTCAAGAAATCAACCTGTAGTGGATTTGCAGAGTTAATTAAAACAATGATTTTTTTAATTGTTCCGGCTTCTTTCATCGCCTTCACATTTTCCATCATTTCTTTTTCATTTTCATCTAATGCAAGATAATTTGTTGATGAATATTCAAGGTCTGCACCTTCTCCACCTACACGTGAAAATGTAACAATAGCTGCATCCCCATAAGATGCTACAGAATTTTTCACTTCATCTGTGTATACATTCCATGGACATTCTGAAACAACTGCTGAATCAAGGCTTACTACACCACCTACAACACGTAAGTATTCAGCTGCATCTACTGAGTAGAAATTCCACAATGTTTCATTCACTTCGAAACCTGTTTTTTCCAAAGCTATTTTTAGTGTATCTGCTGTTGAAGCATCAATATTTCCTGAACCTGTTCCACCATAAACTAAATTTACAGATGAGTTAGAGAAACAGCTGACTTTTGAACCTTTTTCCAAAGGAAGTGCATTATTCTCATTCATAAGAAGTGCTGCACCTTCTGCTTCTACTAACTGACAAAGCTCTAAACCATACTCTGTCATTTCTTCTACAGAATCAAAATCTGACTGATAGTATGCTGCATGTTCATCTTCATTTTCCAATTTCCAAAATGTTCCACCCACAAATGCTGCCAACGTGTTGTCAAATGTTGATGCAACAATTGTAACTGGTACCATAATAACTGCAATAATTGCACTTAAAATTGTTAAGCCCTTCCATGGTCTTGTAGCTTTTCTTCTCGCTTTTTTAAAAGCTTTCTTTTGAGCTTTAAACTCTTTCTTCTTTTCTTCCATATTCTTCTCCACTTCTTATATATTTTTCACACTGGTTTTAATCTACCCTTTAACCCAGCTTGATTTTACATTAAACCCAATTTTGACTCTTGCCTTTCTTGACCTTATATTCTGGTCTAGGCTGTTCTGTTTTATAAATCACTGCAGAATCCTTTAAATCTCCTGCAATAACTTCAAGTTTATTCTCTACTTCCATCGGAACTTTAAACTTAAATACATGTTCTCCCTTTTGTGTGCCGATTAGTTTACCATTGTTATAAAGGGATACTTCCCTTTGGTTAGAATATACCGTTACATTTGTCACCTTATCAGGACGATATTCATAACGTTTTCCACAAAGATGAACAAATGGTTCCTTGCTCCAATATGCCTTATATACAAAATAACTGTCCTTCTTTGTTTTTCTGTCAAATGTTACTAAGCCTTTGTGATTCATTCCCGGCTCTCCACCCTGATCTCTTGCATCTGCTGCGAAATCAAACATATTCCATACATACGTAGACCATAGGAATGGATGACGCTCAAAACACTCTAACATATATTCATGATATTTTGCCTGATACTCTTCTGTATGATCACCTCGTCTAGGATGTGAGCTATGAAGATTTGGCATTCCTTCTGCACCATATTCAGAATAACCTAATGCTCTGTTTGGATATAACCAATGATAAAATTTCATAAATACATCATTTAAAATTAATCCCGGTACATACCATCCTAAATATAAGTTCCAGGCTACAATATCTGAAATCTTAGTAACCGGATGGAACGGACTACACATTGCATAACATGCTAAAGTTGTCGGTCTTGTTGGATCAAGTTCCTTACAAAACTTCTGTAAAGCATTATGATTATCCAACATATCTTTTTTATGTTTATGAGAAATTGTAATTTCGTTTGAAATTCCCCATGTTACAATGGATGGATGATTGTAATTCTGTACAATTAATTCCTTCATCTGGAAAAATGTATTCTCACGTCCTTCTGGCATATGCGCGGAAATATAAGGAATTTCTGCCCATACAACCATTCCATATTTATCACACAAATCATAAAAGTACTGATTGTGCTGATAATGTGCTAAACGAATCGTATTTGCACCAAGTTCACGAATCATTTCCATATCCTGTTCCATTAACTCGTAAGAAATAGCATTCCCAATTCCTTTAAAATCCTGGTGACGTGACACCCCACGAAGTGGATATGATTTTCCATTTAGGAAAAACCCTTTCTTCGGATCTACATTAAAAGTACGTATACCGCAAACTGATTCGATACGGTCAAAAGCTTTTCCCTCCTCAATTAAGGTTGCTTGTACTCTATAAAGATAAGGATCTTCTACTCCGTTCCATAAATGTGGATTTTCTACTGTAAAAGTTGCCTTTGCAACACTAGCATCTTTCGAAGCAACTCCTAGCATTTTCTCTTTCTGTGTTTCAGCTACTTTTAAAGAAACTACTTCATTTGCTACAACATTTCCATCTGCATCCAAAAGATTAATTTCAACTTCTGCGCTTTTAACATTAGTATAAGTTTCAACTTCTATGATACCTTTACTATTTTTTACATCAGTTGTAATTTTCATTCCTGGACCACCATAATAATCCAGGTCAAAATGTTTATCTGATACAATCAAAAATTCCACATCGCGGTAAATTCCACCGTAAAATGTAAAATCTGCTTTTTGAGGATAAACACGATTGTTAACACTATTATCAACTTCAACTTTAAGCTGATTTTCTAACTGAAGTTCCTCAGTAATATCAACACGGAATGTAGAGTAACCATTATCGTGCAGTACCATTTCTTTACCGTTTAATATAACTTTTGCACTGGCATTCACCCCATGAAATTGAATATACACACGTTCATTTTCCTCGTGTGCCGGCATAGGAAACGTTTTTTCGTAGCTACATGTTCCACGGTAGTAATCATTTCCGCCATCCTGTCCATCAATGGCATTCCAGGTATGTGGCAAATCAACCTGCCTTTGTTTTCCGGTTTGGTTCGTAAAAATCCAATTCGTCATTATCGCTTCTGTACGTCTCATAGTTCTTTGCATTCCTCCTCTCTTAATATTGCATTTTTAATCAATATAACACTTATTATTTTGCCCATTTTCTTAATTTCTTTCGCTTTGTTGTAATTAAAATACCCCTTTTTTTTCTACTTTACAATGGGTTTTGCATAGGTGGTCGTTTTTGTGTCATAACTGGTCGATATACAAAAAAAGAAGCAACATCCAACATCTGTCTTTGTTTACAGGTGTTAGCCATTGCTTCTTTTATCTTCTTGTTTATTTTGGAATCGGCATAAGTATTTTCAGTGAAAAACAACCATCCTCCTCACTAACAGTAAGAAATCCATCATATTTTTTCACTACATACTTCATACTCTTTAAACCAAATCCGTGATACCTTTTATCCCCTTTTGTAGTCACCGGAAGCTCTTCTTCATAAATGAGTTGTTCCTTCATAGGATTTATGATATTAATGACCAAAAATTGCTGTTGCTTATAAATCATTACATCTATCTGACGCATTTCCTGATGTTTGAACTTCTCAACAGCTTCTATTGCATTATCCAATGCATTCCCCAAAATAGTATATAAATCAACTTTATTGATAAAATCCATCTGATTTCCATCTACTACACAAGAAATCTTTATTCCTCTATCCTTACAATACAGGCTCTTCTCTGTTAGAATTGTGTCCAATACTTCATTTCCTGTTTTTACTATGGATTCGTAAATCTTAATTGAATCTTCTATTTCGTTCAAATATTGGTCCATATCTTCTTTACTGGCATCACGTAACGCTCGTATTTGATGTTTTAAATCATGACATTTATGATTAATTAAGGCAATATTTTCTTTTGAAAGCTGATACTGTTCCTGCTCTTTTTTCCATAAAAGATTCATCATTGCCAGTTCTTGTCGAATGACACTTTTCTTAAATAACTCATTTTGCAGATATAAAATAAATGCCACAAGTATCTGGGTCATAAATAGAGTTCTCCAATCCTCTGACGATTGTAAGCGCATCTGAATATGCATAGAATATGCTGATAACTCAAAAATCAAAAACAGTAGAATTGCAGATATCATCTGCCTTGGTCCTAATGTTTTCCTGCCCTCAGATAGCAACCATTTTGAAATTGTAAATGCTACTACAATATATCCTATGGCAAATAATAAAACCATCACTCCCCATCTGATAATCGTAACTCTTCCAAACTCTGTCCCCGGTATTACGTTCCATATATCACAGATTTCAAAAATAATCTGCCAGCAAATCACTGCCCAAATAGTTAAATATACAGCAATAGAATAACTTACCTTCCAATTTACATAAATGAGAGCTGACATTACAATGTATACACATAGATGAAGCATAAATTCTACATTTATGGGAGCTTGTATCATAATATAAATTATAGCTACTATATTCGCCAGTAAAATAAGTATACTAATGCAAATTCGTTTTCTAGCATTATCACGAAAATCATTATGTAATGCAAAAACAATTCCAGAAATCCAAAGTGCTATTTCTACTATAAGAGAAGTAATCCATACCATTATGAAACACCTCCCATATATTCAGTCAAAGCTTTTAAAAAGGCTGTTTTATTTCTTCTACTTATTTCGAGTTCATGTTTCCCAACTATTGCAATATTTTTTCTTACTTCCGATACATGTTTTAAGTTTACCATATACCAGTGATTACATTTTACAAATGGATATGGTTCCATCATTTTTTCTACGCTTTGCATAGTTCCACGTACTTCATATACATCTTCCATGGTGTAATAGTGAAGCATACGATTTTGCACTTCGATAAACTGAATCTGATTAATTTCTAATTTCTTCACTCCATCCGGAAGTGTCAATAAAATTTCCTGCTGGTCTTTCTGCTTCACTCTTTTTAATGCCCGCGTCATTTTCATGGAAAAAGTATAATAGTTAATAGGCTTCATAACGAAGTCAAGAGCTCCAACTTCATATCCGTTAATAGCATAAGAAGCCATATTCGTAATAAACATCAATACCACATCATTATCCATTTCACGAATCTGCTCAGCCGCTTCCATCCCATTTACCTTCGGCATTTCTATATCTAACAAAATAATATCATAAAGTGGTTTATATTCCTCTAGAATTTCCGCACCATCATGAAAAACAGATATTTTAAACTTTACATGATTTTCCTGCTGGTACTTTTCTAAATATTCTTGTAATTGTTCAGAAAATTCCAATTCATCCTCTACCATCGCAATGTGATACATTCTTCAATCCCCTATCATCTACATATTAAGTGTTTGCCCATATACATTCAAAAATACATCTTAATTTTATAATAGTTAGTTTTTTTTATTTTTTCAAGTCATTTGTGGTTTTAACACTTTTACATCATTTTCAAAACTAACATTTGAAACGATAGAGTTGAAACTATTTTTACAAATACTGCGTAATTTTTCTAGCATTCATATCTATTTTTATCATTTATATATACTGTACAATTTTTCATCTCGAAAGTTTTCCTATTTCTTCATCACTCAATTCAAACATAACCTATCTTTCTCTTAATTTATATAATACATTTTTGAGTTTAATGCTTTCATCTAACATGTTTCTTATTTCTCTAATCAACATTCTACAGTTCTATAATACTTTACTTCCGTTCGCTGTAAGTTTAAACCTTGCACCCAAGATTTCTGCTGCCTTTCTACACATTAACATTCTTCCAAGAAAGATTTCAAAATACTCATACATCGTACATATTTCTTCATCAATCTGCAAATTCAGTGTAATAAGATGTTTCTGTGGATTGATTTTTACTGTTGAATTTGTAACTGCATAATTAACACGATCATGTTTATCAAAGCATGCTTTATCTTTGTTTCTCACACGATTCCTTCTAACATCTGTTTTGTCTGCCAGAATAAGTGCAGCTGATACAGCATCTAACGCACCTCCTGTAGATTCATCATGATTTCCAATAGCAGACATAATAATTACTCTGTCTTCCAATGGAACATCCATTTTCTCTAAAATCGAATATGAAAGAACCGCACCATATTCACCATGATTTTTCCGATTAACCACATTTCCTATATCATGTAATGCTCCAGCAACCTCCGCAAGCTCAATTTCATGCTGCGAATATCCAAATTTTGAAAGAATCATCCCTGCACGTTTTGCCACAATCGCACAATGCTTTTCAGAATGATCAGTATAACCCAATACTCCAAGGTTTTCATTTCCTTTTTTTAGGAATGCTTTTACTTCTTCGTTACTTAACATATCTTTATATTTCAATTTCTTCGCCTTCTTCATTTAATATCTCAAATTTATATTTTAAAGAGACACCTCTGCCCCATATCCTCTTTCCTTTACTGTTTTCTCCACATTGCTGTATGTGATTTCATAAAACATCTCCTGAGAATCCAGCTTCTCATCATTCAGATTTCGTTATACATAGTTTCCTTTTTCTGTCAGACATATCCAACGGAACCCTAGTCAAAAACACATAATCTTTTCCAACCTGAATAGCTTTACATAAAGAACCAATCATTTTTTTGTTCAGTACTCTTGAAAGTTCTATTCTTACCGGATTCATCCTTTTTCTCTGCTTTATTAGATTTTCCATTGCCTCTCTGTAATCTAAATCTTCATCATATATTGTCTCTGTATCTATATCAGCATTTCTTGTAACACGAATCAATGATTTTTCTTTCACGTCGAAGTTTTTAAACATTTTAGGAAGAAAATGAAGAATTATTTCTTCCCACAGTTTATGAAAATACTTTAAAGAAAAACCTGAATTACATGATTTTTTTAATTTAACTAAATAATTCTATCAAAATAGATTATTGCTTACAAACTTCCATATTATCTATATTCCCACATACTTCATTCTGCTTCTCATCTTCCGTTTTGCTTGAATCCTCAATTTTTACTGCTATACGAAAAACAATAATTCCAATCACAAAGAATATTGAAATCGCACTAACTCCAATGTTAACACTACCTGACACCTGCGAAACCATACTAATAACAGTTGTTCCAAGGAAAGATGCTCCCTTTCCACAGATATCCATCAATCCAAAATATTCACCAGATTTTTCTGCTGGAATTATCTTTGTAAAATATGAGCGAGACAATGCCTGTACACCTCCCTGAAACATACCTACAAAAATAGCAAGCATCCAAAACTGCCTCTGTGTCGTCAAAAACACTGCAAAGATTGCAATTCCCAAATATGCACAGATGCAGATGGTAATTAACTTAACAGTATCATATTTTTGCGAAAATCTACCAAACAAAAGAGCTGATGGAAAAGCAACAAACTGAGTTACAAGAAGTGCTAATAATAGTCCTGTACTGTCTAGCCCCAGTGCTGAACCATAAGCTGTTGCCATATCAATAATGGTATACACACCATCAATGTAAAAGAAAAAAGCAACAAGAAATAAGAATATCTTCTTTTCTTTCTTAACTCCTATAAGAGTATTTCCTAATCTCTTAAAACTATTTGCAATAGCATGTACCTCTCTTTCCACATAGTGTTTCTGCTGATAATCCCTTAGCAATGGAAGAGACATTACAATCCACCAAATTGCAACAATAATAAAAGAAATTCCCATAGCAAGGTCCATAGAAATACCAATGGTGTCCGCTCCAAGTACAAGCCCAAGACATGCAATAAATGGAATGACACTTCCTATGTATCCCCAGGCAAACCCCTGCGAAGAAATATTATCCACTCTGTCTTCTGTTGTAATGTCAGAAAGCATAGAATCATAAAAAATAAGACTTCCTGAAAAACCTACCTTTGCTAATATATATATAATCAAGAAAATAAACCATTGTCTTGCAAAACCAAGTCCCATACATCCAATTGCACCCAGCATAAGCATTGCCGCGAAAATAGGCTTTTTAAATCCTTTCGTATCTGCCATTGTTCCCAAAATTGGTCCAAGAATCGCTACTATTGCAGTTGCTATTGATGCCGCATATCCCCAGTATGCAAGATACTCTACCGAATCAAGTCCCGCATTTCCTGCCAGATAGTTAAAATATAATGGCATAATTGTAGATACTAAAAGTGTAAATGCTGAATTACCAACATCATATAATACCCAGTTTTTTTCCTTTTTTGTCATTTTAAATTTCATTATTATTCCTCTCCAGTTTTTGTTGTAATTCTTTTGGTGGTTTTCCAATGCCACCCTATCTAATTTTTCCTTGTAATCTCTGAATTGCATCCATTGCAAGATCACTTCTTTCACATTCTTCTGCATTTAACGTAATCTGATAGCAATATGGACTACCTTTCATATACTCTGATGCATAACTTAATCCATTCGTACGCTCGTCAACAAAACTATTATCTATCTGATTTGGATCACCTAAAATAATAACTTTTGTACCTTTACCAGCTCTGGTAATAATTCCTTTAATCTGACTTGGTGTCATATTCTGTGCCTCATCAACGATCAAATAGGTTTTCACAAAAGAGCGTCCTCTGATAAAATTCATAGCTTCCGTCTGAATAAATCCTCGTTCAAAGATTTCCTCAATCTTACCTTGGAGTTCTTTTTCATCCTTATAACGTTCCTCTTCATTAGAATCTATAATCTGTTCCAAATTGTCTATAATCGGTCTCATTAGCGGGGATATTTTTTCCTGTTCATCCCCTGGCAAAAATCCGATATCACTGTCAAACTGTGCATTCGGTCTTGTTACAAGAATTTTTCGATATTCACCTGTCGGATTATTATAGATTCTCTCCAAACCAACCACTAATGAATAAAATGTCTTTGCAGTCCCAGCCATTCCTTTTACAATCACAAGGGGAGCTTTCTCTGCTGGTTGCATCAATGCTTCCTGCAAGAAATACTGTCCTACATTTCTTGGTGAAATGCCATATGGCTTTGCTTTTTTGTAATCAAGAGGAACTATTCTGTCTCCCTCTACTCTTCCCAACTGTGTTTTTCGAACAGACTGATCTGCTTTTAGAATTACAAATTGATTTTCAAATAATTCAGGAGAATAACTTGTTTCATTCTCATCAATCAAATATACATGTTTCTTGTTAATACCTTTTTTCTTAAAATTTTTAAACTTTTCTTCGGTCACAAAGCATTCTATACGTCCCGTGTACTGCTCTTTCTGTCTAGGAACCTGTTCCGTTGTAAAATCCTCTGCTTGAATACCTAATACATCTGCCTTGATTCTAAGTACCAAATCTTTTGTTACAAGTACAATAGTCTCACCTGCATCTTTATGTGCTTTACATACTTTTAAAATTCGATTATCCTGCTTCTCTGCAATAAGAGATTCTGGTAATTCCGTATTCACACAGTTCGCTTCTATTTTTAAGATTCCACCCTTTTCCAATTGAATTCCCTGAAACAAATCCCCCTGTGTACGATATCTTTCTAAATTGCGGATTGCTTCTCTTACACTTGCTCCTTTATCTCCATCAGCCTTTTTTAGTCCATCTAGTTCTTCAATCACCACCAATGGAATAATCACATTGTTATCTTCAAAACATTCCATTGCATAAGGTGCATGAATCAATACATTAGTGTCTAATACATAAGTCTTAATCATAGGCTCATCTCCATCCCTTCTCGTAATAACTTATTTATTATTTCGAAAGATATACTCTCCCAAGCTAGATTCTACAAAATGTATTAGTTTCGTGCTATCAATCTAATGAGAAATTAGTGTAAAAGAATAGTAAAATTAAAATTGTGTAAAAAAATAGACAGCCATTACTCTGACTGTCTACCCACTAAAAAAGGTTCTTATTTATTTTTGGAATCGGCATAAGTATTTTCAACTAAAAACAGATCTATCTGATTTCCATCTATTACACAAGAAATCTTTATTCCTCTATCCTTACAATACAGGCTCTTCTCTGTTAGAATATTATCTAATACTTCATTTATTTGTGTTTTCACACTTTTTACATCCTTTTCAAAACTAACACTTGAGACAATATATTCAAAAATTTTCTTACAAATCAAAATTTACCCAACACTCACTTCCCCAGCCAACACTCTCTTGTAGTCCTCATAATTCTTCTGAAGCAGTGTCGGTGTATCCAGTCCATAAGGACATTTGCTCTTACACTTATTACAGTGCAAACAATTTTCGATTTTCTTCATTTTTTCCTGTACTTCTTTTGTAAGCTGAAGTTCTGATGGAGAACGACGAAGCAAAAGTGACATTCTGGCACAGTTGTTAATTTCTATTCCTGCAGGACATGGCATACAGTATCCGCAGCCACGACAGAATTCACCGCTAAGCTCTTTTCTGTCTTTTTCAATTAATGCCTTAATCTCTTCTGTCATGGTTGGAGGATTGTCAATATATGAAATAAATTCATCAAGCTCTTTTTCTTTTTGAACTCCCCATATCGGGAGAACATTATCATACTGTGCCTCAAATGCATAGGCTGCTGCCGAATTTGTGATAAGTCCGCCTGACAATGCCTTCATGGCGATAAATCCCATTCCTGCTTTTTTGCATTTTTCCACTATCTCTAAATCCTTATCACTGGCAAGATAACAAAACGGGAACTGCAATGTTTCATATAAACCCGATTCAATTGCCTCATTTGCTACAGCAAGTCTGTGATTGGTAATTCCAATATGGCGTATTTTTCCCTGTTTTTTAGCTTCCAACATTGCTTCATAAAGCCCTGTTTTATCTCCCGGCTTCGGACAAAAAGAAGGATTATGAAATTGGTAAATATCTATATAATCCGTTTTTAGATTATTAAGTGATACTTCAAGCTGCGCCCAAAACTCATCTGCATTAGAAGCTGCTGTCTTTGTAGCAATGTAGACTTTTTCTCTCATTCCCGCAAATGCCTCTCCCAACTTTTCTTCACTATCTGTATAAAATCTTGCTGTGTCAAAAAAAGTTATTCCTGCATCATATGCTTTTCTTGCAAGTTTTACTGCATCTTCCGTACTTATTCGCTGAATTGGCAACGCTCCAAAACCATTTTTATTAACCGTTATTCCTGTTTTACCCAATGTCACCATTTCCATTTTTTCTTCCTCCGTTGTGATAAAATATTATCATTTATTATAATACATATTCAAGGAATAGAAAACAACTTCACGCACTACATATAGCAACCTATTCATTTTAAACCGAAAATTCAAATTCGCCATTGCCTATTTCAAATACTTTATCTGCAAGCTTTACTCTGCCTGACGTGTTTGGCGGAAGCTTTATCTTTAGTAGATACCGTCCGTCTTTTTTCTCCCAATCTGCACTAAGCTTTCCATACGGCGTCAAGAGACTTGTATACACTTTATCCAAGCCACAGCTAAAGTCAGGCTCTATCAGTATCTTTTTATATCCTGCTTCTTCCATGATTATTCCGCCTATTTTACGATACATAAAATCTCCCACACAGCCAAATGCAAAATGATTGTAAGATGAATTGGTTCTTGTGCCGTTTGGCAAAATTGCCGCCCAGTTTTCCCAAACAGTAGTAGCTCCCATATTCACTTCATAAAGCCATGAAGGGCACTTCTCCTGATACAATAGAGTATATGCAAGTTCACTTTCTCCATACTTACACAACGTATCCAATAAAAACGGAACTGACAAAAATCCTGTATCAAGGCAATCATTGTTTGCATGAATTAATTCTACCAGCTTTTTAACGCATTTTTCCCTCTTATCCTCTGCTGCCATTCCCATATAAAGAGCAAGTACATAAATTCCCTGAACATTTGGTTCAATACTGCCGTCTTCCTTAATATATTCATTGGAAAAAGCCTCACAAATTTTCTTATTTAAAACCGTATACCTTTTTGCCTCTTCGTAATACCCCAATATAGTATTAATTTCAATCATCATGCCTGTTGTATAAGCATACATGGCTGTGGCTGCCTGTTCCTTTGTAAGTATTGCTGTCTGCATTGGGTTGCCTGTCTTTGCAACAATGCTTGGAATAAGCCAATCACCAAAATGAAATTCTGTATTCCAAAGATACTTTTGCCTCTCCTTTTCTTCTATTGAATATGTTAATACGTCCTTTGGAGTATATTTGCTTGCCTGATTTTCAACATATTTCAACCATCTTTTCATCATTTCATAATTATTTTGAAGAATCTTCTTATCACCATATGCCATGTACATTCTATAAGGAACAATTATACATGCATCTCCCCAGCCCGCTGAACAGATATGCTTTCTATTTTCTCCGTCAATATATTTATTGCTGTCAATTGTCGGTACTACATTTGGTATCTGACCATCGTCAAGCTGTTCCAGCCTCATATTCTCAAGCCATTTATCCAAAAACGCATATACATTCATATTAAACACGGCAGTTTGTGCATATACCTGCATATCTCCCGTCCACCCAGCTCTTTCACGCTGCGGACAATCTGTAGGAACAGACACCATATTTCCCTGCTGGCTTCTGTATATATTTTCCTGAAGCTTATTTATTTTTTCATTTGAGGTAACAAATTCCCCTGTCTTTTCCAAATCTGTTCCTATAATGACAATGGTAAAATCGTCCTTATTTATGCTTTTTTGTTCTTCTTCATCAAATCCCGTTACCTTCACATATCTGAACCCATGAAATGTAAATTTAGGGCAATAGCTTGTTTTTTTGCCACTGCATTTAATAATATCCTTCTGATTTTTATTCTGCCCCATTATATTTTGCATAAAATTGCCATCTTTGTCCAAAATTTCACTATGTTCTAAGCCTATTACCATTCCCTTTTTAGTTTTTAATGAAAATTTAGTATAACCTGCTATATTTTCTCCTGCGTCCAAAACGATTTCACCCTTTGGCGTTCTTATCAGTTTTACAGGTTTCTTTTCCCGCAAAACTCTTACAGGTTCGCAGCATGTACCATGCAAATTCTCATAACCATATTCCTTAACAAGCACTCCGCTTTGATAATCTGGCTCAGGTTTTGAATAGTCAATACTTTCTCCTACAAATATATCCGCATAATTATATGCTCCCTCAGCCCATTCAAAGCTTTCGTCACTGCATATTTTTTCCACACTGCCGTCTTCGTATTGTATTTCCATCTGCATCAGAAACGCATTTGTGCTTCCATACTGATTGCCAACTCCCATCAGCCCGATTTTTCCGCTGTACCAGCCATCTGCCAAAATACACTCAAGCTCATGCCAGCCCAAAGTAAGGTATTCTGCCACATCATAGCTTTGATAATCCAAATATTTACCATATGCCGTATAACCAGGTGCCAAAACCTCACTAAATGCTTTTTTATCAATACTCAATTCATAAACTCCATGTGCTGTGGCATAAACTTTTGCTCTTTTTACTGTTTTTGATATATTGATTCTTTTTCTGAAATATACAGGCGGATTTAAGTATTCCTCCTGATTTTCATTTGACCTTACCTTTCCTGAAAATATGCTTGCAGAATCAGTAATATCTTTTATTTCTTTTCGCTTTTGCGGAGCTTCAATCCATTTTGCCCTCCAACTTTTTTTGTCTGTAATGCCCATTTCAAAGTATGCCCTTTGGCTCTTAAAGCTTTCACCATAATTATTTATGCTTTTAACCGTCCACACATATTTTTCTCCCGTCTTTAATGGGGCACCATCATATTCTATTCCAAAGTTTCTGCCATCTTCCCTACAAACACTCCAAAGACAGTTTTCATCTTCATCTCTTACTTCAATTTCATATGCAGTCTGAAAAGTATCCTGTCTGTCGCTTTCCATTCTCCACGAAAACTGTGGAATTAATGTATCAATCCCCTTTGGATTAGACATTTTATTGCATTTCAAATCAAAAATTCTATACATAAACTACCTCACTACTTAACGGTTTTTGCTGAAAACCTGCTTATAACCAAAATTGCCAGAATATATACTGCTGCAATCATTAATGTTCTTGATACATTTAAGCCGACTAATACAGAGGCCTCCTGTACCATTTCATTTGATTTGTAATGTGTAACAGTTAAAACAAAAATTGCCAGTCAGCTTGCCAATGCTGTTCCGCACTTTATCGCAAAATATTTAAGCGAAAATAGTACTCCATCCTTCCTCTTTCCTGTTTCTTCATAAATTTCATTTCCTGCATCTACTAACAATGAAGTAATGCTGACCATAGGTACTGCCATAAAAAATCCATACAGTGCAAAAATTCCCAACAATAAAACTATATTATTACTTGGAACAAAAAATGCCACAACGCTTAAAGCAGTTGAAACTGCCATAGCCATCATTGTCAACTTCTTAGCTGTAATCTTCTTTAATGCAATTGAGGTAAGCGGTGCCGTAAAAAGTCCTATAATCCCTGTCACTCCAAAATAAACAGCAACCATTTCAGGTCTGCCAAGATAGTGAATAACATAATAAGCACCTATCGTATTTGGCAAAATCATTGCTATTGCCTGTAACGTCATGGCAATAAATATAGTTCTTACATTCTTGTTTTTAATTACATTTAAAAATTCTTTAAATACATTTTCACTATTTTCATTTTTCTCTGTCTGTTCTTTTTCCTTTGTACTGGCAAATGTAATCCATGCAAAAATAACGCTTATCACTCCAAGAATTGCCATAAACCTTGGATACCCAACCTTCAAATTTTCTACTTCCACACCGCCTCCAAGCTTTTGAATAAGCGGATACGCCATTGTTGTTGCTAAAAGCATTCCAAGACTCGTAAAAAATCTTGCTGATGAAATACATTTGTTACTGTCATTCTGATTGTTTGTAATAGACGGAACCATTCCCCATAAAGGAACATCATAAGCCGTAAAAAGCATTCCCGTAATTGTATAGGTAACTAATGCATAAATAACCTTAGCTGTTGTCCCCCAGTCAGGTGCCACAAAGCACAGCGCTGAAAACACTGCCAATGGTATCGGCACAAACAATACATATGGTCTGAATCTTCCCCATCTGCTGTTAGTTCTGTCTACTATTGAACCCATCATAGGATCATTTATTGCGTCCCATATTTTTGTCAATACCAGTATCGCCCCTGCTGCTGCCGCAGAAATTCCTAATATATCTGTATAAAATAACAACAGATACGACCCTATTACTCCCAATGCCAAGTCCTTTCCAAGACTTCCCAATCCGTAACCTATTATTCTTGAATTTTTCATTTTTGCTTCCATAAAATACCTCTTTTCGTTTTTCGTGTTACATTTTAGGCATATTGTACAATTTCCTTGTTGTTTTTATTTGTTTTTTATGTATTAAGTGTAGCATTATCGTTTAAAAAAATAATTAGAATAATATAAGTTCTTAATGTGGACTTTTTTAACACTATTTTTTTAATATTTTCAACAACTATTGAACATTTCGGTTTCATACTATATACTAACTTTACATAAACAACAACTATAAAGGAATTGAAATAACCTTATGATTAATGAAACCTTTAATGAATTCATAGACAATTACATAGCAAGCCTGCCTTTTGTTGATGACCTTTGTATTTTAAACGGAATTGAAAAATCAGAGCTTCGTGAAAATGCCATTGTGAAATCAGAAGACTTATTTGAATCAGACGAAAATATTTTAGTATCAATTCACCCATTCATTGCCAATAACAGGTCTGTAGCTCATACACATGACTACTTCGAGCTTCTCTATGTTTCACGGGGCAAATGCACCCAAAGCATTAACAGTCAGTCAAGAGACCTTTATGTAGGCGATATATGCCTTTTAAGCCCCAATGACAGACACTCTGTCAATACCCACTCTCCATCAGACCTTCTATTTAATATTTTAATAAAACCCTCTCTCTTTCAGGAATCATTTTTATGCTTAATTGCGGAAAATGACTTAATGAGCCGTTTTTTCCTTACATCACTTTTTACTACGAATGAAAAAAATTCCTATTTGTATTTTCCAAGTAATAAGAACTCTCAAAGTACTATTCTTGTTCAGTCAATAATAAAGGAATTTTTCAAAAAGGATATATGCTATAAGAAGTCAATGGAATGCTACCTTGCGCTTTTATTTACCGAACTTTTAAGGACACATAAAGAATCAATAGACCGTGAAAATTACGAGATTATGGGAAACAATCAGCTTTCTGATATTTTATCCTATATCAACCAATATAAGAATACGGCCACTTTGGCTTCTGTAGCTGAGGCTTTCCATTATCACCCGACTTATTTATCTTCGCTCATAAAGAAGCACACTAACAAGAGTTTTTCTGAAATTATCATAGAGGCTAAATTGCAGGAAGCATGTTATTACCTTAAATCTACTGACCTCCCTGTAGAGGACATTGCCCAGCTTGTGGGATATTATGACAGAAGCTACTTTCACAGAGTATTTAAAAAGCAGTATAAAATGACCCCAAATGAATATAGAGCAGCTTTTAAAATTTAAGCTGCTCTACTTTTCTATTTCTTTATTCCTTTAATCCTGTTCTAACGCTCCCGTATATAACTGATAATATATACCTTTCTTTTCTAACAGTGATTCGTGGTTTCCTCTCTCCACAATTCTTCCCTTGTCAAGCACCATTATAACATTGGAATTCTTAATAGTAGAAAGTCTGTGGGCAATAACAAATACTGTTCTTCCTTCCATTAATCTGTCCATGCCCTCCTGAACAATTTTTTCAGTACGGGTATCTATACTTGAGGTTGCCTCATCTAATATTAATACAGGCGGATTAGCAACTGCTGCCCTTGCAATAGCTAGAAGCTGTCTTTGTCCTTGGGACAAATTTCCTCCGTCGCCATGCAAAACCGTATTGTATCCGTTAGGAAGATGTTTAATAAATGTATCTGCATTTGCCAGCTTTGCCGCCGCCATTACTTCCTCATCTGTTGCATCAAGTTTTCCATAACGAATATTTTCCATAACCGTTCCCGTAAAAAGATGTGTATCCTGCAAAACAATTCCTAATGAACGTCTTAAATCCGGCTTTTTAATCTTATTAATATTGATTCCATCATACCTGATTTTTCCGTCCTGAATATCGTAGAAACGGTTAATTAAGTTTGTAATTGTTGTCTTTCCAGCCCCTGTTGCGCCAACAAATGCAATTTTTTCACCCGGCTTTGCATACAACTCCACGTCATGTAGTACAATCTTCTCATCTGTATAACCAAAATCTACATGGTCAAATACTACGTCCCCCTCCATTTTCTGATATGTTGTAGTACCGTCTGCTTTGTGGAAATGTTTCCATGCCCATTCACCTGTTCTCTTATCTGATTCGGTTATATTTCCATTTTCATCTATTATGGCATTTACAAGCTCCACATATCCCTCATCTTCTTCCACCTTTTCATCGATGATTTCAAATATTCTTTCTGCTCCAGCAAGTGCCATTACGATTGAATTAAACTGCTGTGAAATCTGTGAAATTGGCTGACTGAAACTCTTATTAAACTGCAAAAATGAAGCAAGACCTCCGAGTGTAAGACCACCCACCTTGTAAATTGCCAAAATTGCACCTATAATGGCTGTCATTACATAATTAATATTTCCCAAATTTCCCATAACAGGCATTAAAACATTGGCATATCTATTGGCACTGTCAGCATTTTCAAATAATTCTTCATTTAACCTGTCAAAGTCCTCTTTGCTTTCTTCTTCGTGGCAGAATACCTTGACAACCTTCTGCCCCTCCATCATTTCTTCAATATATCCATTTAACTTTCCAAGACTTACCTGCTGCGCCATAAAGTATTTTCCACTCTGACCTGCCAGCTTCTTCGTAACCTTTACCATAACAAATGCCATTAACAGGGTTATGCATGTAAGGGGTATACTTAACATTATCATTGAAATCAGCACACTTATAAGAGTAAATGCTGCCGATATAATCTGTGGAATACTCTGGCTTATCATCTGTCTTAAAGTATCCGTATCATTGGTATAAACACTCATTATATCGCCATGTGCATGTGTATCAAAATATCTGATTGGCAGTTTCTCCATATGTTGAAACAAATCTTTTCTCACATTTTTTAATGTACCCTGAGTTACATTAACCATAATCCTGTTATAGCTCCATGTTGAAACTATACCGATACCATAGATTACAGCCAATTGCATAAGTGCCATCAAAAGTCTTGAAAAATCAGGATTTTGCTGACCTAAAAACGGAGTTATATAATCATCAATAAGTGTCTTCATAAACATTGTTCCACGAACATTTGCCAAAGTGCTTATAATAATACATATAAATACAATCAGACAATGAATTTTGTAATTTTTAAAAACATATTTCATTAATCTTTTCATTGTCTGCATCGGACTTTTTGCAGGCTTTTTAAACTTTTTATTTTTCTCCATTCTCATCAGCTCCTTTCATCTGTGATTCATATACATCACGATAAATTTCACTTGTATTTAAAAGTTCTTCATGTGTTCCCACAGCCTCAATCATTCCATCATCTAAAACGATAATTCTGTCTGCATCACAAACCGAGGAAATCCTCTGTGCAATTATAATCTTGGTTGTGTCAGGTATTTCTTCCCTGAAAGCTTTTCTTATCAGTGTATCAGTCTTTGTATCCACTGCACTGGTTGAATCATCAAGTATAAGCATCTTAGGTTTCTTTATAAGTGCTCTTGCAATACATAATCTCTGCTTTTGTCCGCCTGATACATTGCTTCCGCCCTGTTCAATGTGTGTGTCATATTTTTCAGGGAAAGTCTGAATAAACTCATCTGCCTGTGCAAGACGGCATACTCTTTCTATTTCTGCATCATCTGCATCTTTATTTCCCCATCTTATATTTTCTTTTATTGTTCCCGAGAAGAGTACATTTTTTTGAAGTACCATTGCTACTTCATTTCTAAGTGTTTCAATATCATAATCCCTTACATCAATACCGCCTACTAAAACCTTACCAGAAGTAACATCATACAGTCTTGGTATAAGCTGTACCATCGAAGATTTTGAACTTCCCGTTCCCCCAATTATTCCTATTGTTTCTCCTGACTTTATGTCAATATTGATGTTTTTCAAAACCTCATCAGCACTGTTTTTATAACCAAAACTTACATTTTCAAATTTGACAGAGCCGTTTTTAATTTCATATATAGGATTTTCACCGTTTACAAGATCTGATTTTTCATTTATTACCTCTGCAATACGATTAGCAGATGCTTTTGACATGGTAATCATTACAAATACCATAGACAGCATCATAAGGCTAATCATAATGTTCATTATATAAGTAAACAAACTCATCAACTGACCCGTTGTAAGGCTTCCTCCTACAATCAGTTTTGCTCCAAGCCATGAAATTCCAATAATACAGCCATAAACACACAATTGCATTGCAGGCATGTTAAGGGTAAGCAGTTTTTCAGCCTTTACAAACATCAGATACAAGTTGTCGCATGCCTTTTCAAATCGGCTTATTTCGTGGTCTTCTCTTACATAAGCCTTTACAACTCTTATTGCATTTACGTTTTCCTGAACGCTTGCATTCAAATCATCATACTTTTTAAATACTTCATCAAACACAGGAAATGCTTTAGCTATAATAACTGCAAGTACAATTCCCAAAAACAGGATTGCCGCCAAAAAGATAAGCGATACTCTCGGGCTTATAATAAATGTCATTACCATTGCTGAAATAAGCATAATAGGTGCTCTTACACACATTCTTATAATCATCTGGTATGAGTTTTGAACATTTGTAACATCTGTCGTAAGTCTGGTTATAAGACCCGCTGTTGAATATTTGTCTATGTTTGAAAATGAAAAATTCTGAATGTTATCAAACATTGCCTTTCTCAAATTCTTTGCAAAACCTGTACTGGCATAAGCTGCATGTTTTCCAGCCAAAAATCCAAATGATAATGACAGCATTGCCGCAAACAACATTGTTATTCCCACAATTACCACATGCTGTATGTTTCCCTTTTCTAAACCGTCATCAATAATGGAAGCCATTAAATACGGAATTATAACTTCCATAATGGCTTCCAAAATAATATATATTGGTGTTATAATTGATGACTTTTTATATTCCTTTATTTGTGCTGCTAGTGTTTTTAACATCTTGCCACTTCCTTCCTTGTTAGCACGCTAACTATGTAATCATAAAAAATGATTAATCAACATCATTGAATTTATTTATGTTATCAAGCATTTTTAATAAAGTTCTTTTTGTAATCTCAATGTCCTCTTCATCTATACCTGTCAGAAGCTCTCCTTCTACATATCTGAAATTCTCCTCCATCTTCTCATCAATTTCCTTACTTTTTGGCGTGAGAGTTATAATCTTTCTTCTTCCGTCATCATCATCAGACTGTAGTTTTATAAAGCCCTTTTCTTCCATTCGCTTTAATACTCCTGATACAGTGGATTTTTTTAAATGAAGCTCCTTTTCCAAATCCATAGGATATGCTTTTTCACCCATATCAGTTTTTCTTCTCAAAAATCCCATAGTCTGACACTGTGTAGCCGTTAGTCCGATTCTCACACTGCTGTTGTCAAGTGCTCTTTTTAATCCATTACTTACAAATTTCACTAATAAGCCTATTTTGGTATCTTCCTGCATTTTTCCTCCTATTCATTACTCTACATTCAAACTACAGTTTTTCTTAAAACTTAACAAGTATTATGCAAAATATTTTAGTTGCCAAGCATACAACAAAAAGGTCCAACGGACCTTTTTAGTTAGCATGCTAATTATAATTCCAACTAGAATTTTTTTCAACAGATTCTCTAATATTTCACAAAATATTCATTATTGCTTTATATCGTTGATTATAAAATCTACTTGTAATAACCTCTGCCACATATCTGTTTCTGTGTGCAATATCTATCTATGCTCACTTACTTACTATTAATTTCTCGTAACTATAATGTACTACTACTGATAATGCAACGATAACAACTATAGTAGTAATATTTAGCACCAACTTATTTTCTATAATTTTAATTAATTTATTTACAAAATCATATCCAAATATCATCTGTATTGCGTATATTTCTAATGTGGATGACCCTATCCAAATTGTTAGTTTAGCTTCTGGAATACAGCTAATTATCAACACCAAACCTATGCTTGACATAATAACAATTAAATAAAACATATCTCTAAAAGGCATTTGTAATTTTACCTTATAAGCAAAATTATATATTAATATTGTTCCAATTATTGTAAGTACTGTACCAATTGTCATTTTTAAGGTTTTGTTATCAAATATATCTGTTTTACTATTTAGTTCTGACATATAGTATCCAACTATAAATATTGGTATTCTATTCCACATTATCGCTAATTGTCTTAATTCAGTGTTGTTTGTTATTATAAGCGCCCCTGATATCCATAATAGTGTTGTTAATAAAGGTGTTATGGTTTTATACTTATTTTCACAACGTTGAAATAAAGGAAAAATAATGTAAAATATCATTATGGCTGGTATAAACCATAAAAATGCTCCTCCACCTTTTTCTAAAAGGTTTATTCCACTTATTATTTTAATTAATTGACTCAAACTCCAATGTGAATATATTGTTGCTATTATTGCAAATATTATAAATTTAAGATACACTGCTTTAAATCTAACAAGCAGGAACCTGCCATAATGGTCAACGCTCCTGCTTGCTAACGAGTATCCTGATATTAAAAAGAATATATCAACTCCTATATAGGATGTTTGTTTAAGGAATATCTCAATCTCATTACCATTCAGTACATATACCCACAAATGAAATATAAGTATTTGCAACGCTGAAAATGTCATAATGGATTTTTTATTATTCATATTTTAATCCTCAAATGAATATGGTGACATTACAAAAAATACATAGTTACCATTTGCCTTCACTAACATTTCGTCTGCTTCTGTACAAATATTCCAGTTTAACTGATGCTTTTCAGTAAGCTGATTTACAAGTGCATCTGTATCATCTGTTTCAAACAAATATCCTACAAATGGAATTGTACCAATCATAGGTGCAAACATAACTCCCTTATTAAATCCTGTTATTTCACTTTCAAAACCACTTAAGAAACCAGGTTCTACTACCACTGTTCCTGTTGCTACTTCACCAAAACATTCATCTGAAATAAGTACGTTAGCTAATTCCTCAATATCTGTAGTATTTGCAAGCTCTTTTTCAAATCTATCATAGAGTTTATATGCAACAGTATCTTCAGCACTATTTGGTGTTTCTACACCTACATCTGTCGCTCCCGTTTCTGTCTCTGTTGTTCCTGATGCTTCTTCTTCCGTATTTGTTGCTTCTGGTGTTTCAGTTATTTCTACACCGTTTTCTGCTATTTCAGTATTAGTTGTTTTATTACCACAAGCAGTAATAGAAATTGTTCCTATTGATAACATTAATAAAAGTATGACTATTTTCTTTTTCATTTTGTGTGCCTCCATAAATCACCTTAACAATATTTTCCCAAAGCTTATGCAAGAATTATCACATTTAGCATCTATAATAATTTTTCAGTCCACTCTGCTTCCTTAAATCCTACAAGTACAATATCATCACCTATCAACAGCGGACGTTTTACAAGCATTCCATTTGTGGATAATAATTGCAGTTGTTCTTCTTCAGTCATAGTAGGAAGTTTGTCCTTTAATTGCATTTCTTTATAAATCAAACCACTTGTATTAAAAAATTTCTTGAGCGCAAGACCACTCTTTTCATACCATTCTTTCAATTCCTCAAAGGTCGGATTATCTTCCACAATGTGACGCTCCGTATATTCTATAGTATGTCCATCCAACCATTTTTTAGTCTTTTGGCAGGTTGAACACTTAGGATAACATATAAATTGCATTTTGTACCTCCTGTATTAATTACATCAGTAATCTATTTTCATCATTCTAACACAAATTTACATATATACTATATATAGAATAAAAAAATATTGTTAAAAATTGATTTCCTATAATAAAAAAAGGTCTCCGACTATAATAGCCAAAGACCTATTTTTATTAATTATTTTACTGTAATAACACACTTATAGGATTTTTTATCTTTACCCTTTAAGGTTATGGTTGCTTTTCCCTTACTTTTTGCAGTTACTATCCCTTTTGATGTAACTGTTGCCACTTTTTTACTACTTGAACGTGCAGATTTTATTGTAGTACCTGTAAGTTTTAAAGTAAATTTTTTTCCTACTTTTAATGTCTTCTTTTTAGCATTAATGATAGGATTTTTCACTGTTACAGTACATTTGTAGGTTCTTCCATCCGTCCCTTTTAAAGTAATGATGGCCTTGCCTGCTTTCTTGGCAGTTACTTTACCTTTAGATGTGACAGTTGCTATCTTTTTATTACTACTCTTTGCCGATTTAATATTAGTACCAGTAAGTTCTAAAATTTCTGAACTTCCTACATAAACAGTAGTCTTCTTCTTACTAATGTAATTCATCTTCCACTGGGCATACAGTGTGATAGTTCCACCATTAGTTGGAGTTGTTATATTATATGTGGTAGGATTTGCTCCGCTATTTACCCCACCATTTAACTGATAGTTAATGGTATATGTGATTGTTTTCCATTGTGCATAGAGTGTTACAGTACTTCCATCCACATCTGCAAGATTGAGTATTGTCGCCTTATCCACGTAGCTTGTTCCGCTACCATCGCGTTTAGTATTCCAACCTGTAAATTCATAACCTTTACGTAAATACATATTTCAAATTGTAATGTTTTGTATTATAATTTTTCCCTCTGAAACAGTTACTCGAAATTTTCGAGTAACTGCTTCCTCATCAAGTTCATAACTTTTAAAAGCCTTCTATAAATACTATGTTATTGTATTTAATTCTACATCATACAATAGTCCCATTATTTTTTAAGTCAGCCATTGATATTGTCTATATGTACCTTAGCTTTGGCATCAAAATACACTTTACGTTCTTTATCACCTTTTCCATATACAACACATTCTCGTCCGTCTAAGTCAATATCATCTATATTTAAATTTACAAGTTCTCCAACTCTAATGCCTGTTGAATAAAGCAAATCAATAATAGCTAAATCTCTTTTTATTTCACAATTATCCCTAAGTTTTTCTATTCCTTCATCTGAAATAATATTTTTCACAACTGTCTTGGTTTTTATCTTATTAATTCTCTTCATAGGACTTTTTAAAATATAATCCTCTTCCTTAATCCACGAAAAGAAACTTGAAATATTGCGCCTCACATTATCAATGGTCACATTGGTACAATTATTTATTTTCTAATTGTTTGCACTACTTTCATATTTTCTATTCTCCTAAGACTTTACTTAGAAAAATTCTCTTACTAATCAGATACAATGACCATTGAATAATATCCCGACTGTTCTGGCATATTATTAATACCTTCTATGATTTTCTCATTATCCATACCACAGTTTTCGATAAAATATACTTTTTTATCAGTCCCGGACAAATGTTCTTTTATACCCTTCAATTGATTTCCTGCCTTCATAAAAACTTTGGTTCCCTCTAAATTCATCGCATCACTAATACCATAGGTTGATGGAATAATATGCAACATTTCATCCCTTATTACAAGCTTTGTATTCAGATGCGATGCTGCTGAAAGAAAAGAAGCTATACCATTTATAATCTTTGTTTCATAGCCATTACCCTTAACAATGTCTTGAATATATGTAAATGTAGAATATATAGTTGGATCTCCAAGTGTTAAAAATGCAACATCTTTTTCTTCTACAAGCTTTGCCATAATCATATCTGCTCCCACCTTGTGTGCATTCTCCAACGAAGTTTTATCCTTTATCATTGGCATTTTAATACCTATTACCTCTTTTTTTACAATTTCCGGAATTACTTCTCGCACAATATTATAGGCGACAGATTTATCTATATCCTCCGAAGGAACAACTATTACATCACTTTCATTTATTACTCTGATTGATTTCAATGTCATTAATTCAGGATCTCCTGAGCCTACTCCAACACCATAAAAAACTGCCATACAACTCTCCTTAAATTAGGTTTTACTCATTAGATTTGATTTTTCATCATAAAAAAACTTTAAATTCATCAATAAGTGGAAACATTATATTTCTTCCTATATCGTAAATTTCATGCACTAATAATACAACCACAATTCTATAAAAGCAATAAAATCTTATGTTACGAATAAAAAAGAGCAAATAAGTTGAATAATGCACCATTTTTTGGGGGCATTCAACTAAACATATATACATTTGGTCATATATGGACTGTTTAGAAATATATAAAGGAAATTTCAATTTTGAAAGAAAACTTTAATATAATGAAAAAGATAAAACGCTATCAATATTATCCCTTTAATGATACAATAAAAGAACCAAGAGAGGTGTTAGATATGTTAGAAGGTCTTATAAAAATAATGGTTTTTAGCAAAATCTGTGATAGAATGGATAAAAAGAATAAACAGCCCAAAAGGACTGTTAAAGATGTTTCGGTGCTGGAGTGGATATTGTACGTAGTAGTAATTGTAGTTGCATTAATAATTAGTTGAGTTTGTCAAGTAAAGTGTGTAAATTAATTTAATTTTTTTATGGAGGTCAAAAATTGACCTCCATTTTCATAAATCGCTAAAAGGCATATGAAACTGTTACATCTCATACGCCTTTACGCAGTTACAATTATTTTGTTTTTACATCGCCGTGTAATTATTTAGCTGGTTATCAACATCCCTGCCCGCATACATAACACGGATGACTGTTACAATTCTTGTATCTATATTCGGAATATAAAATACCAGATAATTGTCAACAGGCATTACCCTTAGCCCTCTACTATTCCACGGTTCTTTTTCATAAGGTCTGAATTTTTCTGGAAATTCCTCAAGCCCTATGATGTGTTCTTCTAACCTTTCAAGCTGTCCTGCCGCATTATCTGGTGAAAGCAATTCAAAAGCAATATACTCATATATTCCCCTTAAATCGGCATCAGCTTAATCGGTGGTAATTACCTCACAAATCATATACCGTAATCTTTGCGAATATCAGCAAATGCCTGCCTTGCAGGTTTTGTTCTGCCTGCAACCATATCCGCATATCCTTTCTCCAGTTCCGCATTCAATTCTGCTTCGGTCAGTTCTGCCACATTAACATGTTTTGCCGTAGGTATTTTCACTTCAAAAGGAAGTCCCCTGTTTAGAATAATCTGTTTATAGAACATATTGATAGCATTGGATGCTGGAATACCAAGTGCTGACAAGATACTTTCTGCCTGCTCTTTCACATCTGGCTCTATTCTCACGTACAAATTAGCTGATTTTGTTGCCATAGTGTAACACTCCTTTCAAAATCTTAGTGTCTCCTTTTCTAGCTATGTTATACCAATCTGTGCGCACAATAGCAATACGTTTTATTTCTTCTTAACAAACTCCAGCTTGACCTTATACTGTGAGCCTTTGATTTCCTTGCCATCTTTGGTATAGGAATAATCCTCAATTCCTTACAGGATAAGGTAGACATCATCATTGTTTACCTATGCATAAGAAAATCCACGCTTTCTCTTAATTCATCACTAAAACCTTCCAAATCAGCAGTTGTTATCACACCACTATTAATCAGTGCCACAATATCGATAATCATATTTCCTTTGCTTAATTCAATCATTACTCCCGGATGCTTCTTATCCTTCTTTATTCGCCCTTCCAGTTCCCAGAACTTATTCGAAGCATTTCCAATTCCATTCAACATATCAATATATTCTTTCACTAAGCGTTCCATATAATCTTCCTGCCATTCAACAATGCGTGTTCTGAATAATTTCCAATCACTTTTTGAAACTTCCATGTAGACCTCCTTCAATCTTACGCTAGCAATTTTATACGCTTTCCTTTTGTCCCAACGGAATTATATATCTGTTCCAACTAATTCTCAATCTATTTTCTCTTAATTATAAAAAATATTTTTCACAACATAACTCTTAACATAAAAACTCTCCAACTGCATATAATACTATTGCAGATTTATCAAAAATACCGCTTGCATTTAGCGGATATTAATGGTATCATATCTGTTAGTGATCAGGTTGCAGAA